>JAVXWN010000172.1:0-5367 GCA_032230645.1 Acidobacteriota bacterium
TGGCTGTCGGCGTTCGTGTGGGAGAAGCTGGTGGGCGGAGGCCGAGGTTCGCGCAACGCTCGCACGAGGCGCGGCGAAGAGGTCGGAGGCTTTGCGAACTTCCGCGCGAGCGGACAAGCGACCGCCGCAATCGTCGCCGCAGTCGCGCTCTTCGTCTTCGTCTGGATTGCCTTCTACTCCTCCTTCTTCACCAACTGGAAGGGCGTCTTCTGGGACTCGTTCAAAGCCTTCGACATCTGGAAGGAGACGGGCATGAGCGAGTTCCACAGCAAGCCCGCCAACACATACATCAAGTGGCTCGTAAAGGAGGACGCGCCCATCCTCGTCCTCGGGTGCTTGGGCACTCTGGTCGCGCTCTTCGAGCGGAGAAAGAACCGCTTCGCCATCTTCGCCGCGGCGTGGGGCTGGGGGCTGCTCGCGGCCTATTCGCTCATCAGCTACAAGACGCCGTGGCTCGTGCTGAACTTCGTCGTGCCGCTGGCCTTAGTCGGCGGCTACGCCGTGCAGGCGCTCTACGATTGGGGGGGCGCAGGCAACCGGAGGCGCATGATGGGGCAAGTGCCCGCGCTCGTCGTCGCGGCGCTCGCGCTCGACTTGAGCCTCTATCAAACGTCCGTCATCAACTTCCGCGAGTACGACAACGACCAGTACCCTTATGTCTATTCACAGACGCAACGTCAGGTCTTCGGATTGATCGATGAGGTCGAGCAGATGGGCGCGCGTGCCGGGACGAATGAGCCGGGAATTGCGATGGCCTCGCCCGACTACTGGCCGCTGCCGTGGTACTTCCGCGACAACTCGCACGCGGGCTTCGAGGGGCATCTCTCCACTTTCTACGACACGAAGTCCACGCTGGCCGTCATCGGTAAGGAGGAGCAGTTGCCGCAGCTTCAACGCGTGGTCGGCGACGACTACGTGCGCGTCGGCGAAATCTATCCGCTGCGCCCCGGCGTCAACCTCGTGCTCTTTGAGCGGCGCGACCTTGCACCCAAATAATTGCGGCGCGGCCGGATGCGGATTGAAGGGATTTGTTCATTGATTCGATGATTCATTGATTCAATGAATAAATCTTTTCCAATCCGCAATCCGAAGTGCGCC
The DNA here is from genome assembly GCA_032230645.1 of Acidobacteriota bacterium. Taxonomy (GTDB): domain Bacteria; phylum Acidobacteriota; class Blastocatellia; order Pyrinomonadales; family Pyrinomonadaceae; genus QHXN01. The sequence goes on from JAVXWN010000172.1 coordinate 1,099, forward strand.
AATTCGCAATCATTTTCGCGATCATTTTAGGTGCGCGCCGACCCGCTCCTGTGGTATAAAGCTCCCCGTAACCCCTAAATATCCCGACAGTCCGTTCCCCTTGTGCCGTCGTATGGGTCGCAGCTAATCTTGCCCGGCTGCCCCTCCCGTGTCCGGCTTTCTCTGTCCTCGTCCGTGACACGCTCCTGAACCATCTAAGAAGGAGTTCTTTTGTGATGAGATTAAAAGGCGAAGAGTCTTCCAAGTCGGTGAAAGGCAGGCCCCACCGCTTGCTCCGCGAAGAGAAAAAAATAAGCGTGGGGCGGAGAAACAGAATCAGTGGGAACCGAATTGCTTTCAGCAAACCGGCGCGTCCGCTTCTGCTAGCGGCGCTCGTAGCGTGTGCGGCGGTGGCGCTGCTCTTCCTGTCGCCGATGCGCGGCAGCAGAGTCGCGCAGGCCGCCAACCCCGCCTCGGGCACAATCGCACCCACCGGCCCCGTCCCGCCCTTCACGGGTAGTTGGACAGGCACGGCAACCGGCACGGGCTCGGCCAACGGCGAATCCACCTGTGTCGAGGGGGTCAACTGCGACACCTTCCGCCTGACGGTTGCTGCGGGCGACTACACCAGCAAATTCATCGCGGTCAAAATTCAGTGGACGGTCGCGGCCAACGACTACGACCTCTACATTCATAAATGTCCGACACCGGCTTCGACCATCGCGCAGTGCAACGCCGGGGCGACCGTGGGCCAAGACGGGCAGGGCGCGCCGCAGACGCAGGAGAACGCAGCGATTGATCCGGGCTCGACCGGTGTAGGCGACTACACCGTCCACGTCGTCTACTTCGCGACCTCCGGCCCGGCCGACCAGTATCAGGGCAGCGCGACCATCACGGCCAAAGCGACATCCTCTGCGCGCACGGCCGACTACGTCTCGGGCGGCATCAACTTCAGCCCGAGCGTCGCGTTGAAGGCTCCGGTCACTAGTCGTGACGGCGAGCCCAGCAGCCGCACCGACGCGCTCGGCAACTTCTACGTCGCGGGCATCCGTGGCTTCCCGGCGGGCGTTGACCTCTGGTACGTAGACCTCCAACCGTCGAGCGGCACCTACGACCCCTTCATGCGCAACTGGGTCTACCGGGGCCAGCCCGATGCCTTTAGCCCGAGCAATCAGGCCGACCTCGGCGGCGATGGTGGCGGCGACGTTGACCTCGCCGTCTCGATGCCCGACCCGACGACCTCGGCGCTTCCCACGCCGCCCACGCTCGCCTCTTCGAGCTTGATCGCGGCGAACATCTCGACGCAGAAGTCCGTGGATAAGGGGCAGACCTTTACGCAGAACAACCTCGGCAACGCATCGGGCGGCGTCCCGGCGGACGACCGGCAGTGGGAAGAGTTTCGCGGCAACAACGAAGTCTATCTCTTCTATCGCACGCTCGCGCCCGCCGTCACGCAGGTTCAGCATTCGACCGACGGCGGATTGACCTTCGGCCCGGCGCAGACCGCAGGCACCATCGGGCAGGCAGGCTACATAGACGTTCACCAGAAGACGGGCACGGTCTACATCAGCGGCTCGAACGGTCAGGTCTGCCACAGCACGGTGCTTCTGCCGACGGGTGAAGCCGCCGTCTATCAATGCGTGCAGGCGGCCACAGACCCGAACGGCGTCGCGCACCTCTTCTTCGTCGTCAAGGTGGCCGACGACGGCACGCCGAACGGCACGGTCTACGCTTGCTACTCGAACGACCACGACATCTTCCTCGTCAGCTCGACGGATCAGGGCGTGACGTGGAGCGCGCCCGTGCGCGTCTCGAACGGCGCTGAGACGAAGACCGCGGTCTTCCCCTGGATTGAAACGGGCCCGACGCCCGGCTCGGTCGGAATCGCGTGGTATGGAACGACCGACGCGACCAACGACGACAACGCCGACTGGAACGTCTTCTTTGCGCAGTCGTTCAATGCCACGGCCGCAACGCCGACCTTCCGTCAGGTTAAGGTCAGCGACCACGTCATCCACGGCAGCAACATCTCCGAGGGCGGATTGACCGGCACGGCCAATCGCAACCTCATTGACTACTTCCAAATCTCCTTCGACCCGACGGGCGCGGCGGTCATCGGATTCACCGACGACCACAACGACTTCGACGGGCACACATACGTCTCGCGCCAGATTTCGGGGCCGAAGATTACGGGCGACGGTAAGACCATCGTGCCCAACCCGGGCCCGACGCCCGCCGCACAGACCGGCCCGTTCCCGAGCGCGGCGAGCGTGGGCGGACAAGCGGGCGCGCAGGTCACTGACTTCCGGCAGGACGTTGTGGACGGGCTTCTTGTCAGGACGCCGACGGACGACCCGCTCGACATCCAATCAATCCGTTACTCGTGCGAGGCGGGGGCGGGCGGCGTGCCTCTCATCGTCGCGACGATGAAGGTGTCGAGCCTGACCGTAGTTCCGCCCGGCTCGACTTGGCGCATGAACTTCGCGGCGCACGCGCCATTCACGGGCTTGAGCCCGACCGGCGATTATAGCTTCGCCTTGAGCGACCGTGGCGACCAGTTCTACGTGCAGGCTGATACGACCAACAACACGTCGGGAACTTTTACCTACGGCACTGCGGTTAGAACATCAAGCGGCTCGATCACCTACACGTCGCGCGGCACCGCCGACTGTGGCGCGTTCGACACGACGAACGGCACGATCACCATTAAGGTCTCGACGGCCAAGCTCAACGCGTTCGCGCCGAAGGGCGCGATCACCGCAGGCACGGTGCTTGCGGGCTTGCGCGGCTCGACCTTCACCACTGACGGCGACGGCAAACGCGACAGCACGCGCGGCGGTACGGAGTTCACCGTCGGCAGTTGTGCCGCATCGCCCGCAAGCGGGTGCGGCGCAGCGGCGACTCCGACGCCAACTCCGACGCCTTCACCGACGCCGACGCCTTCGCCAACTCCGACGCCGACTCCGGCGGCGACTTCGACTTTCCAGTTCGACTCGGCGGCCTATCCCGTGCAGGAAGACTGCGTAGCCATCACGGTGCGCGTCCTGCGCGGAGGGTTGACGAGCCAGCGAGCCACCGTGGACATCGCCAGCAACAACGGCACGGCCACGCAAAGAGGCGACTTTACCTTCGTCGTCGGCCGACTGGTCTTCGAGGCGGGTGACACCGAGAAGACCTTCCAGGTGCTCATCAACGAGGACGCATACACGGAGGGGACTGAGAACGCGACGCTCGTCTTGCAGAACCCGCAGAACGGGACGCTCGGCGCGCCGAACATAGCCACGCTCCAGATCGTGGACGACACGTCGGAGCCCTCGACGAACACGATAGACGACTCGCGCATCTTTGCATGCACGCACTACCACGACTTCCTCTACCGGCAATCGGATCAGTCGGGCGAGGACTTCTGGACGCAGAACATCGAGTCGTGCGGCACGAACGCGCAGTGTCGCGTCGAGCACCGCGCCGACGTTTCGACGGCGTTCTTCCTATCCATCGAGTTCCAACAGACCGGCTACTTCGTCATCCGCTCGCACAAGGCTGCGTTCGGTAACGCGAAGAGCAACCCGCGCTACAATGTCTTCCTGCGCGACCAGCGCGAGATAAGCAACGGCGTCATCGTCGGGCAGCCGGGCTTCCAGCAGCAGCTCGACGCGAACAAACAGAAGTACCTCGAAGACTTCGTGACGCGTCCCGAATTCGTGACGCAGTTCCCGCTAGGGATGACGGCCGCCGCTTACGTGGACAAGCTGTACACGAACACGGGGGCGACTCCGACAACCGCCGAGCGCAACGCTGCGATCTCGGCTTATGACAATGGCGACACTGCGACCAAGCGTGCCAATGCGTTCAAGTCGGTCGCCGACAGCGACTCGGTCTTCACGACGCTTTACAATCCGTCGTTCGTGTTGATGCAGTATTACGGTTATCTCAGGCGCAACCCGGACGACGCGCCCGACAACAACTTCTCGGGCTACGACTTCTGGCTCGCGAAGATGAATAGTTTCAGCCAGTCGGGCGAGAACGTGCGCGACGAAACGGTTGCTCTTCGCCGCGTCCGCCGCGCGGAGATGGTGAGGGCCTTCATCGAATCGCTCGAATACCGTGGACGCTTCGCAGGCTCAGGCGATCAGGGCAATCAGCAGGGGCCCGTGCAGCAGTCGAGCGCGCGCGGCACCTTAGGTCAGGAGCTTGCGAGGGCGGCTCCCGTCCTCTTCGACCCGCTCCTCGTGAGACTCTTGTGGCCTAACTAGGAGGAGTCAGAATCTATTCCGGCGCGGGGGGGGGGGG
>JAVXWN010000175.1:0-3877 GCA_032230645.1 Acidobacteriota bacterium
CCCCCCCCCCCCCCCCCCGCTTCATGCTCGTCTGCTGTCGCATGTTTCACCATGAGACAGCGGCCCGCCAACGTGTCGCAAGGTGGACACCTAAGTTGTCGCACCTCACCGTCGCGCGCGCACCCCAATTAAGATTCGCCTGCGTGCGCTCCGGCGCAAACTCTCGCTCGCCAACGGATTTGCCGTGAATTAACGGGCGGCGATGTCTTCGTGCGTAGCGTCGGGCCGGTGTCCTAAGCTCCGTACAATCCGCACGGAATGTAACTTGCAATTGAATCAAGTTGAAGACAGGCGCTAAATGATTTGCGGCGACTGCCTACAATCACAAGTAGGCCCTTTGAAAGGTCGCGCGACCAGAGTAATGCTGCCGCCTGTAGGTTCCTGAGAGTCACCCGATTAGTAAGCATCGCCCCGCTCTCACATTCGATAAAGACCCGTGCACATGAATGAGGATTCGTCCATGAACAAAAAAAATGTGTTATCGCTCGTCCTCTCATTAGTGACTCTGGCACTTGCGGTTTCGTCGGCGGCGGTTGCGCACACTTCGCGCATGCCGAACGGGCAGGAGCGGCATCGCGCCGAGACGCCTGCGCGCCGCCGCCCGGCGAAGCAACGCAAGAGCGCACAGGCACAGGTGATTACCTACACCTGCCCGATGCACCACGACGTACATTTGAAGTCGCCCGGCGAATGCCCGATATGCGGGATGGAGTTGGATGCGGAGAAGCCCGGCAAGGCAAAGTCGGAATAAACTTAAGAGCCGCGCGGGCCGGCCTCTGCTGTGCGCGTGCGGCAACAGTCAAGCTGTAAGGAGACGAAAGACCATGAGTTACGTGTTGGGTATTGGGATGATGGGCATGCCGGAGTTGCTGCTCGTCCTCGGCGTCATGCTTCTTATCTTCGGCGGCACACGTTTGCCGCAACTGGCGAAGGGCCTCGGGTCTAGCATCCGTGAGTTCAAGCGGGGCGCGGCCGGGATGGACGACGCCGCGGCGTTGGGCGAGGCGACGAGCCGAACGAAACAGCAACTCGATTAACGAGACGACGACCGGCGAACGTTACGCTGCCCGCCCCCGTGATTCGGGCAGCGAGTGACGGACGAAACCGGATCGTCCACGAAACAAGAGGTGACAATGCATTCTCTTCTCTTCTTTGAATTCATCGGCACGTCGGAGCTGCTGGTTGTGCTCTTCGTCGCGCTTATCATCTTCGGCCCCCGCAAGCTGCCTGAGTTGGGACGTTCGCTCGGTCAGGCGCTCAATCAGGTACGAAACGTCTCCAATGACTTCAAGCGCACGTGGGAGACGGAAGCGCTGTTCGAAACCGGAGGGGACGCGGCACATACGCCTGTGGCTATCGCCGAGCACGTTGTCGTCGCGGAAGCGCATGCGGAACTCGTCCCCGGCGATGATGCTACAACGAAGTCGTTGGCGTCCCGAGAAGCACATGCACCCTTGCACGAAGCACTCGTCCCCGTCAGCGCGTCTCACGCCAGCCCCGAAGCGACGTTCGGCGAAGGCTGAGCTAATAAGAACGCGGGCCGCCGTCTCCGGCGCAAGGCGACCCGGTGATAGTCTCTTGCACCCAACGACCTCGCACGCGGTTTTAAATTTCCGAGATGGCAACAACTTTTCTTGACGCAGGCGAGGATAACGGCGAGGAGCAGGGTGGACGACACCCCGGCGGGCAGATGTCGTTCCTCCAACATCTGGACGAGGTGCGCCGTCGTCTCATACGCTCCGCCATCTTCATCTTCGTCGCGCTCGTCATCTGCTGGTTCGTCTCCGACCGCATCTACAACTTCCTCGCCGTCCCCGTCCGCCGCGCGCTCGCCGAAACCGCCCAGCGCCCCGTCCCGCTTCAGGGTCTGACGAGCGGCGTGCAGATTCTTCCGCTCAACTCCGTCAAAGAGGATGACGCGGGGCGCTACGTCTTCGACGAAGCGACGAAGCTCGGCCTGAGTCTCATCCCCGCAGGCGCGTCGGTCGCGGCGCGCGTGGCGCGCGGGACGGACGGGCAGCTCGGCATCTTTACCGACGAAGTGCTGTTCGCAGGGCCCACCATCATTCCGAAGGGCGTGCAACTGCCCGTGGACTTCTCCGCGCAGCCCGGCCAACTCGCCAGCGGCGAAGACAAGCTAGTCGTCCGCACGGCGGTCGAGCCCTTCTCGCTCTACCTCGAAGTTTCGCTCTACGCGGCGCTGTGTCTGTCGGTGCCGTTCCTTCTATGGCAGGTCTGGGGCTTCGTCACGCCCGGTCTCTACCCGCACGAGCGCGGATGGGCCATGCCGTTCGTCCTCATGTCGAGCGTGTCGTTCGTGGCGGGCGCGGCCTTCGCCTACTACGTCCTGTTTCCTCCGGCGATCAGCTACCTCTTGGGCCTCGGTCAGAACTTCCGTCTGTTTTTAAACGCCTCGGACTACTTCGACTTCATCATCATCGTGATGCTGGCGATGGGAGCCGTCTTCCAGATGCCGGCGATCACCTACGTGCTCGCGCGCATCGGGCTCGTGAACGCGCTCTTCCTCGTCAGCCACTGGCGCATCTCCTCAATCATCATCCTCGTCGCGGCGGCGGTGCTCTCGCCGACGAACGACATCCCGAACATGATGCTGTTTGCCGCGCCGATGTTCGTTCTCTATATCATCTCGATCTTCATCGCGTGGATGTTCGCCAGACCTCGCACCGTAGTATAGAAGTTCGCTTAGAGGCCGCCGACAACTGCGCTCCATCTCATCGCTCGGCTCCTTTCAGAGCTTGTGCACAGGCCGCCTCAGAAGTTGAGTCGCAGGCCGAACTGCACCTGCCGCGGATTGTCTGCTGCCGTTGGCCTCCCGAATGTAACAAGCGTCGCCGGGTTGGCCGGGTTGAGCGTGTTATTCGGTAGTTGCAGGTTCGCGCGGTTGAGCACATTGAAGCCCTCGACGATTGCTTCCAGATTCACGCGCTCGCCGAAGCTCATCCTCCGGCTCAGGCGCAGATCGAGCGACGAGAAGTCAAAGCCGCGCCCCGTGTTCCGGCCCACCCCTGCCGGGCGGTCGTTGACGTTCGTGTCGTTGTTGCGGTCGGTGCCGGTCACGACGTTGAAGGGCAGCCGCGACCCGTACTGGAAGATGTAACTCAACTGGAAGCCGGAGAGCGCGCGGCGCAACACAGGCTCGCCGCCGCCCGCCTTGGGAGCCTCGAACAAGCCGCTCACTGCCAGACGATGGCGCTGGTCGTTGTCCGCAAGTCCCCGCTCGTCCCGCAGGTTGAAGTTGTCCTGCGGCGAGAAGAAGAAGGCGTTGCCCACGTCGTCAATCGCCTTCGACAGCGTGTAAGAGACACGAGATTGTGCCCAGCGGCTGAACCGGCGCTTGAACGAGACGACCATGCCGTCGTAGTAGCTATCGCCCGAAGACTCGAAGCGCGAGACGTTGCCGAAGCGTGAATCGGGCCTCCCCAGATTGAACACACCCGTCGAGGCAGCGAAGCGCGGCACATTGACGTTACGCGAAAGAATGATGTGCTCGCCCCGTACATGGAGATAGCCGACCGACAGAGACATAGCATTCGACAACTCGCGCTCCACTTGCAGGTTCGCCTGCTGGCTGTATGCGTCTCTGATCTTCGGATCAATCGTCGTGATGCTGACGAGCAGATTTGAGGGGAACACTGTCAGCACGTTTGGAAACACGGGCGCGCTCGCCTGTCCGAAAGACAGCACCGCCACGCGATACTTCGAGCCGTCGCGCTGCAAGGCGTTCGAGGTAGCGCGCAACGGCAGCCGGTCGAAGAAGATGCCGTAGCTGGCGCGAATGACCGTCCTGTGTTCGTGTCCTAAGAAGTCCGGCGCGTAAGCGACGCCGATACGCGGGGCGAGGTTGTTGGCGTCTGTG
>JAVXWN010000186.1:0-42774 GCA_032230645.1 Acidobacteriota bacterium
CATACAGTTCCTCGACACGAGCTACGCCGAGTGCGGGCTCGCCGACAAGTATCGCACGGCCGACGGCCGACTCGTCGTGCAGCGACCCGGCGCGGTCTACCTCATCGTACAGGTGCCTGTCATCGGCACGAAGGTCGCCGAGATGAGTTCGACCGGCGAGCGATTCTGGGCCGCGGTCTATCAGGGCAACGAGAAGTACAAGCGCTTCGTCACAGGCTCGAACGCCGCGCAGTACGAGAAGCTCGACGCCGACGGTGTGGGCTCGCCGTCGCTCGACTGCAAAGCGGGCGGCAAGCGGCGCGAAGAGGCGATGCAGCGCGCCACCGTCAGCGCGCTCTCCTCGCTTCGGCCGCAGCACTTGACCGACGCACTGCTCGTCCCTCCGGTCTCGTTCGATGATAACAAACACGTCTACGCGCAGTCCGAGACCTTTGAAGAGGAGCCGGACACGCGCCCCGGCGCGTCGAAGGGCGCGAGGGTTGTGCGCGGCTACTACGTCCTGTCGGAGCTTGAGCTGGTGACGCAGAACCGCGCGCGCGTTACGCGCCGCTTCTGGTTCGACCGCGTCGGCACGCTCCGGCTCGGCCGCGTGCAAATCTACGGCGAGCGCGGGCAGCTAATCACCGATGTCGTCTACAACAACCAGCAGCCGTTCGGCGACGAGGGACGGCTGCGTCTGCCCGCGCAAGTAGAGTTGACTCGGCCGCAGGATCACTACTCGATTCGCCTGACCTTCCAAGACCCGAGCGCCGTCAAGGTGGATCAGCAGTACGACCCCGAAATCTTCGTCCTCAAGAACGGCTCGAATTTGCCGGAGGTCAATCTGGACGCGAAGAAGAAGTAGATGGTAAATGGTAAATAGTCGTTGAGAGCCGCCGCAGTGATTGTTAATCGCGCGGCCAGTAATACTCAAAGACCATTGACCGTTCGCCATTCACCATTCAACAAGCAATGGATAGTCTTGTCACAGCCAACGTGCGCCAGCGGCCGGTGCGCGCCGTCGTGAGCGCGACGGGCGTGGCCTTGGGCGTCTGTCTGGTGATGCTCTTTACGGGGCTGGCGCGCGGGCTGTCGAACGACTTGCAGCGGCGTTCGCAGAATCTCAAAGCCGAGATCATCTTCACGCGTTCGGGCGGGACTGAGTTGATGAGTTCGACGGCCAACCTGCCGGTGAAGTACGCCGAGGAGTTGACGAAGGTCGAAGGCGTTGCGATGGCCGTGCCCGACATCCGTTACGTCTCGCAGGGCGGCAAGGGCTTTGGCTTCGAGCAGGTCGAGGGCGTTGACTGGAACCAGTTCGCCGCGATGAACGAGATGAGTCTTGTCGCGGGGCGCGCACCCGAGGCCGTCAACGAGGTGGTCATAGACGAGGCGAAGGCGCGCAACAACAAGCTACAGGTCGGAAGTCAGCTCAAGCTCTTCGGCAATCAGACCTACAACGTCACAGGCATCTACACGCCCGAAGCGGGCCCGCGAGTCAAGATGTCGCTGGCCGCGTTGCAGGATGCTTTGGAAGCGCCGGGCAAGTGCACCTGGATTTACGTCAAGCTCAAGAACCCGGAGCAGGCGGTCGAGATGGCACGGCGCATAGACGAGCAGTTGCCCGGTAACAAGATTCAGTTGACGCGCGACATCATCACCAACATCGAGAAGAGCATCCCTTACCTCGGCGTCTTCCTGCGCACGCTCGTCGGGCTCTCGGCTCTGGTGAGCGGGCTTGTCGTAATGCTCGCGATGTACACGACCATCACCGAGCGCACGCGCGAGATCGGCATCCTTAAGGCGCTCGGTGCTTCGCGCGGCTACATCGTCAGCGAGATCGAGAAAGAGGCCGTGCTCATCAGCGTCATCGGCGTCGCCGCGGGCTTCGTCATCTCGTTCGTCGTCGGCTACATGATTCAGCGCGCCTACGCGCTGCCCTTCGAGTACAGTTGGGCTTGGGGCTTAACGGCCGCGCTCATCGGCCTGCTCGGCGGAGCCCTCGGCGCGCTCTATCCGGCCGTGCGCGCCGCGAACCTCGACGCGGTGAGCGCGCTGGCATACGAGTAGCAAGTAAATGGTGAATAGCGAATGGTGAGTTAGAAGCTGCTTTTTGTCTTCACACCATTTACCATTTACCATTCACCATTCACTATGAGAACGATTCTACAGGCGGAGAACCTGACGAAGGTCTACAAGGTGGGCAGCGTTGACGTGCCCGCGCTGCGCGGCGTGTCGCTCGACGTGGAGGAGGGCGAGTACCTCGCCATCATGGGGCCTTCGGGTTGCGGCAAGTCTACGATGCTGCACCTGCTCGGGGGATTGTTGACGCCGACCTCGGGGCGCATTCTCATTGATGACGAAGACCTGACGGCCGCCACCGACGCCAAGCGCACCGACATTCGCCGCCGCAAGATTGGCTTCGTCTTCCAACGCTTCAACCTCTTCCCGACTCTCACGGCCGAAGGCAATCTCAAGCTGGCCGAGAGCATCCACGGCGGCAGCGACGCCGTGAAGGGCGGAGACCCCGAGCGCCGACGCGAAATCCTCCGCATGCTCCAACTCGAAGACAAGATGCATCACAAGCCGCTCGAACTCTCGGGCGGCGAGCAGCAGAGAGTCGCGCTGGCGCGCGCGGTCGTCAATCGCCCTGCCATCATTCTCGCCGACGAGCCCACGGGCAACCTCGACACCGAGAACTCGGCCATCGTACTCAACATGTTTCAGGAGATGAACTACCGCTTCAATCAGACCGTCATCATGATCACGCACAACCCGGAGGCCGCGGCCATGTGCCGCCGCATCATACAGATGCGCGACGGCCAGATCGTTGCCCCCACCCCTCGTGTACAGATATAATGCAGGTGGCGGATATCGATGCCGGATGTTAGTTTGTTCTGACATCTAGCATCTGACATCTGACATCTTTTTATGCTCTGGGGCGTCTTCAAAAAAGTCATTCTCTGGTCTTACGAGCGCACGACGTGGCAGTACGACGTGCTGTGCGTACTCATCCTCGCCTTCGTATTTCTTACGCCTAAAGGGTGGTTCGAGTGGGGCGAACTCGCTTGCGCACCCGCGCATCAAAACGTGCTTGGAGCGGCACAAAAGCTGCTTATAAGAACCACGGGCGGGGCCGCCAACCCTGACGCGCACGACATCGAGCGATGCGCGCGCAGAATCACAGGCGAGCCCGCTTTGCGCGTCCGGGGCTGGCAGGAACTCCGCAGCACCGATGGCCGTACGGTAGGTTTTGAGGTTGACACCGAGCCGTAATTTTCTATACTTACCCGGTTTTGAGACCGGCAAGAGGAGTCTCCCCGAATGTTTGAAGGAGTTAGCATGAAGAAATATTTCGCGCCAGCCCTCGCCATATTGATGCTCGTTGCTTCGCTCTCCGTGGCTCCGCCTCGCGCGCAGGCGCAGGGCCCGGGTCTCGTCAGCTCCATTCTCAACAAGATGGATCGCAACCGCCGCTCGCTCGCTTCGCTGCGCGCCGCCATCACGATGCAGAAGTACAACGCGCAGCTTCGCGACTTCGACATGTCATCGGGCGACGTGCAGTACGTCGCGGGCAAGGGCCGGGACGCCAACGTCCGCGTTGACTGGACGAAGCCCGCGCACGAGATTCTGGCCGTCACGGGTGGTCAGTACAAGCTCTATCGCCCGCGCCTGAATCAGGCCTATCAGGGCAGCACGCAGTCGGCGGGTCAGAAGGGGAAGGCAGGCAGCGTGCTCGGCTTCGCGCTCAACATGTCGGGCTCGCAGGCGAAGAACCAGTTCGACATCGAGCCGACGGGCGAAGGCACGCTCTACGACGGCGGCCCGCACGTCTGGATGCTCAAGCTCACGCCGAAGGGCAGCGCGGGCTACAAGTTCGCCGAGGTCTGGGTGGACGATAACGGCATGCCCGTACAGACTCGCGTCACCGAGAAGAACGGCGACTCGACGCTTGTGCGCCTGACTAACATCGAGCGCAACCCGAGCATTCCGTCGAGCACCTTCGATCTCACGCTGCCCGCGGGCACGAAGATCGTGAAGGGCTAAAGCTCCGAGAGGGACAGAAGGAGAGGCGAAGGGTTCTGCCCGCCAAAAGTGGTCAGAGCTCTTCGCCGTTTTTCCGCCCCGCGTCGCCGCACGTTTTTATCAAAGCGCTGCCGCTTGATTTGAAAGCCCGCATTGCGTATTGTCTAGCGGAAATTCCTCGGAAGAGACCTCGCGCGCCGACAGCACTTCCACGCGCCGGGCGAGCAAGACGAAACAGCCTTGATGAAGCGAAGCAAGTTTCTGAAGTTGAAGCTGCGCGAGGCGGCCTTTATCACCCGCGCGCTCATGCGTACAGACCACCCCGTGCTGGCGCACGTCATCCCCATGCGCCGTTGCAATCTCGCTTGCACCTATTGCAACGAGTTCGATAAGACATCAGACCCCGTTCCCCTCGACGCGATGAAGAGTCGCCTCGACGCGCTCGCAAACCTCGGCACGTCCGTCATCACCATCTCGGGCGGCGAGCCCTTGATGCATCCAGACCTCGACGAGATCATCCATCACATACGTCGTCGCGGGATGGTCGCCGGACTCATCTCAAACGGCTACTACATGACGCCCGCGCGCATCCTTCGTCTGAACGAGGCCGGGCTCGAACACCTCCAAATCTCGATTGACAACGTCAACCCCGACGAGGTTTCGCGCAAGAGTCTCAGGAACCTCGACAAGAAGCTTCAGAATTTGGCAGCGCACGCCGAGTTCCACGTCAACATCAACTCGGTCATCGGCGGCGGCATCAAGACGCCCGAGGACGCGCTCACCATCGCGCGCCGTGCGCAGGAGCTTGGCTTCACCACCACGGTCGGCATCATCCACGACGGGCACGGTCTGCTGAAACCCTTGAGCGAGAAAGAGCGCACCGTCTACGACGAGTTGAAGCGCGTGAGCAAGTCCGACTATGCGCGTTTGGGTTGGTTTCAAGACAACCTCGCCTCGGGCAAGCCGAACAAGTGGCGCTGCCGCGCGGGCGGGCGCTACCTCTACATCTGCGAGGACGGTTTAGTTCACTACTGCTCGCAGCAACGCGGCACGCCCGGCGTCCCCGTCGAGCAGTACACGAAGGCCGATGTCGAGCGCGAGTACAACACCGAGAAGTGGTGCGCGCCGCTCTGCACCGTGGCCTGCGCGCACAAGGTCGCTATCCTCGACAACTGGCGCAACCCGCAGAAGGGCGAGCCGGAAGCCGAGGCCGCGCCTCAGCGCCTTCGCGACGCCATCATGCGCACGCTCCGCGCCGGGTGACTCCGGTTCGGAAGCGGCGGATTGATGAAAGCCGCGCCCTGTTCCATTCAGCATTCCGCTCTCCCGCTCGCATCTCTTACCCGTACTCCCACTTCCGGGCTTCGTCAGTCATGAGAACTCTTTTGCTGCTCGTCGTCGTCGCGCTCGCATCGGGCGCGGCTTTCACGTCGCGCGCCGTCGCACAGACGACAACACCAAGCGCGGCAAGCGACATGAGCGCAGCGGAGAAGGCTCTAATCGAAGGCTCGCGCGAAGCAATACTTCAGACCGGCATCAGCGCCGCTTACTTCGACGAGCACTTCCGCGTCGCGCGCGTCATCGCTGAGGCTGGCGACCGCCGCGTCGTCTGGCGTTTCTCCGTGGGCGGCTACGATGCGACGGTCAGCGACACCGTCGGCTTCTACACCGATGGCGGTCGCCGCTTCGACACGCACTCGGTCGCAAGCTCGCTTGCCTCGACCTATGACATCACGCGCACCATCACGCGCCGACGCGCCGAGGCCCGTCTGCGCCGCTGCCTCGGACGGTTCACCAACGCGCAGGTCGAGTATCGCGCGCACGGCGCAGACGGCCGCGCCGCGCTCCTGCTCACCGCACAGTCCATCATCAAGCCGAAGGCCGTCGGCCCGCGTGAGGCGAGCGAGCGCCGACTACGCCACGAGCGTGAAGAGCGCGAGCGCCGCGAGAGAGCGCGGAGGGGGACTGCGAACGGCGTCCCGGTGGACGAGATTGAAGCCGAGGGGGACGAAGAAGACCACCCCGTGATTCTCCTCGGGGCTGTTGATCTCGTGACCGGCAAATGCGTCGTGGGCCGCGCAAGATTGACGCCCTGAGAATGGCACGCTTCGGGCGCGGTGCCAGGCCGCGCCGCACGACCTCGATTCTTTACACGCGCGCCGCCGCGTATTTCGTCGCGCACCCACGGGCGAAGATAAGAGGTGATTGCAGGTTGCCGGACATGTAGTCTATTATGCTCAACGTCTCTCGGACGGAAGACAGCATCCATCGAGTTCGCGAGTCAGAGGTCACATCATCCCGGAAACAACCCCCCGGGCCGTTGTGGATGGAAGGGAATCCGCAGCAGCCGTAGCCTTTCTCTTTTTTTAGTTTGTTCGCCAAACGAGATGCCATTGATGCGGTCGCGCACGTCCGCGTGTAGAGTCTTCGACCGACACGTGCCGGAGCGGTCTGTCCCAACACTTTCGTCGTCTAAGATGGCGACGACCTTCATCGAACCCGATTAGAAGGAGCACGTTGTAAATGAGAAGTAGAGACTGCTTCGCCGTGCGCAAGGCTGCGCGACGCATCACCAGACCAAACAGGATGGCCGCGCGGCTGTGCCTCGCCGCACTGTTTCTGGCGCTTGCGACTCCATGCCTGTTGGTCGGCCTCCGCCCTGCGGGCGCGCAGGTGCGAACGGCCCTTGCACAAAAGACCGTCAAGCCCGCCACGACGCAGCCCACGCAGGTTACTCCCTTGACTGCAACGAGCATCACGCCCGTTTCAATAACGACGGTCAACTTCAATCAGCTCGCGGCCAAACAGGCGTCGTCCTTACGTGCCGGGGTCAGGAAAGTCCCGACGACGTTGCGCGCCATTCACCCGCCGCTGACGGTGGCCGAAGGCACGACTACGGTCGGCGACTCTTCTTCTTCTACGTCCTTCCAGATTGCTCGGACGTTCGGCCCGGCCATCGCATCGCCCGCGCCTTCGACGACCTATCTCGGTCAGGAGGACGGCCCGAAGATTGGCTCGTCCGAGTTCGACCTGCCGCCCGACACACAGGGCGCGGTCGGCCTCGACAAAGTCTTCGTCAACACGAACTCGAACTACCGCATCCAGAATAAGACGACGGGCGCGGCGCTCTCGACCGTGAGCAGCGACACGTTCTGGGCCGGGTCGGGCGGCACAGGCTTCTTCGACCCGCGCATCATCTTCGACCCCATCAACCAACGCTGGATTCTTGTGATGGATTCGAACGCGCAGAACGCGAACTCGTCCATCGAGATTGCGGTCTCGCAGACCTCAGACCCGCAGGGCAGCTACTTCGTCTTCCGCTTCGTCGTCGGCCAGTGCGACTCCAACGCAGCGGGCTGCGCGAGCGGCGGCTCGCCCGGTGGTCAGTGGGCCGACTTCCCGATGCTCGGCTTCAACAAGAACTGGGTCGCCGTCTCGATGAATATGTTCAACTTCGCGGGAACGTCGAACAATAACGACAAGGTACTGGTGCTCGACTACCCGCAATTGCGCGCGGGCGTCAGCTCATCCACCCTCTTTTCAAACGCGTCCATCGGTGTCTGCAACCACCCCGCCGAGACCTACGACGCGACGCAGAACACGCTCTTTCTGGCGCAGCACCAGAACAGCAACCCGCCCATCTACAAGCTCTCGACCATTACGGGCACGCCCTCTGCGCCCGTTCTCACCCTCGGCGCGTCGAATATTCGCCCCGGCGCAGGCTGGGCGCAGGCGAGCGGCGAAGTCCTGCCGCAGAACTGCGTCACCGGTTCGCCCGTCGCGACCTTCACGTGCCCGGCCACGCCACGTGAGATAGACGCGGGCGACTCGTTTCTGCGCAACAACGTCGTCTATCGCAACGGCAGCATCTGGTACGCGCAGACCATCGGCCTGCCCGCCTCCGGGCTGACGCATACCGCCGCGCAGTGGACGAAGCTCGACACCGCAGGCACGTTCCTCGACGGCGGCATCGTTGAAGACCCGACGGCGACCGCCATTAACGGCGGCAAGTGGTACGCCTACCCGTCCGTTGCCGTCAACAAGAACAACGACATGGTGATGGGCTTCTCGCAGTTCGCCTCGAACCAGTTCGCCTCCGCAGGCTACGCTGTCCGTCTCAACATTGACCCGGCGGGCACAACGCGCGACCCCGTTGTCTACAAAGCGGGCGAGGACTACTACGAGAAGACCTTTTCGGGGCCGAGGAATAGGTGGGGCGATTACAGCGCCACGCGCATTGACCCCGTCAACGACCGCGACATGTGGACGCTTCAGGAGTACGCGCAGCAGCGCGTCGGTGTGACCGGCCTCGGCACGAACGACTCGCGCTGGAGCACCTTCTGGGCGAAGGTCGCGCTACCCGCGGGCCCCGGCGACCTCGACATCAGCGAGTTCCGCCTGCGCGGGTCTAACGGCGCGAGCGACGAGTTCATCGAAATCTACAACAACACCGACGCGGCGATTACAGTCAACACCGCCGACGGCTCCGCCGGTTACGCCGTTGCTTCATCCTCGAACACAACGCTTAACGACGCGACGCCGACCGTGCGCTTCACCATTCCGAACGGCACGACCATCCCGGCGCGCGGCCACTATCTCGGCACGAACTCCAACGGCTACAGCTTGAGCACTTACCCCGCGGGCAACGGCACGACCGCGACGGGCGATGCCACCTACACGAGCGACATTCCCGACAACGTAGGTATCGCGCTCTTCAACACGGCGACCGCGGCCAACTTCTCGACGGGGACGCGGCTCGACGCCGTTGGCTCGACCACGGAGTCGAACACGCTCTACAAGGAGGGCGCGGGCTATCAGGCGCTTAATGTGAGTGGCCTGAGCATCGGCGCGGTGAACTATAGTTTGTACCGCGACCTGTGCGGCAAGCAGGGCTCGGTCACGCAGGCCGGTGGTTGCCCGACGGCGGGCCTCCCGCGCGACTCGAACAACAACGCGGTGGACTTCGTCTTCACCGACCCGAACGCCACGGAGGCAAACGCGGGACACCGTGTGGGCGCGCCGGGGCCGGAGAATCTTTCAAGCCCCATCCAGCGCAACAACCTGATGCCGGGCTTCCTGCTCGACGCCACGACGGGCAGCGCGAACTCGCCGAACCGCGTGCGCGACTTCACCTCCGACCCGACGAACCACTCGACCTTCGGCACGCTCGACATCCGTCGCCGGATAGTCAACAACACCGGCTCATCCGTGACGCGGCTCCGCTTCCGCATCGTAGACGTAACCATCTTCCCCTCGACGGGCACTCCGGGCTTCGCAGACCTGCGCGCACGCACCTCGACCGCCGTGGTAGTGAGTGGGGTTAACGACGCGGGGACGTGCCCCGGCGGCATCACACCCTGCACGGTGACGGTGCAGGGGACGATGCTCGAACAGGCAGCCTCGCCCAACGACCAGCCGAACGGCGGCGGGTTCAACTCATCGCTCTCGGCGGACACGGTGCTGGCGACGCCGCTCGCGAACGGACAGAGCATCAACGTCCGCTTCCTGCTCGGCATACAGGCGACCGGCACGTTCAAGTTCTTCGTCAACATCGAGACGCTGCCATGAGCGCGTCGGCGTTGACGGGGTAATCACAAACAGCCGGGGCCCCATACACGTCAAACGGCCCCGCCACTAACAACACAGAGAGGCGCGCGTGAACTGTAACCTCACGCGCGCCTCTTCATCGTCCGGCATCCAAGTCACCACGCTTTCATCACGTCGCCCGGCAGCCATCCACTCTGCCGCAATCACGACGCGGCGCGTGCGGGGCGAGCATCTTGCGGCTGCACGTCGTCGCTCCCGCTGCTTGGCTTCGCGCGGCGCAGCATGACGAGGCCGATGCCCGACATGATGAGCGCGCCGCCCGCAATCGTCCTCCACTCCAAATGCTCGCCAAGCACAAGCATGCCTAAGAGCACGGCCGCCAGCGGCGTGACCAGCGCGATGAGCATCGTCTTCGTCACGTCAACGCGGCGCACCAGCCAGTAGAAGAGCATGAAGGCCGCGACCGACCCGACCAGCGTCAGGTAGAGCAGCGACAGGACGGCGAGCCCCGTCCAATGAAACCCGAGCGGGTTTCCTTCAAACAGAAGTCCCGCGCACGCGAGCGGCACGAACCCGCACGCCATCTGTCCCGCCGCCAGAACAGACGGGTCGAGTTGCGTGCCCTTCGCCTTCACCAGAACGTTCGCATAGGCCACACACATCGCGCCCGCCACGACCGCCGCGCTGCCCCACAACGCACGTCCTCCCTCCGCGCCTATCTGGTTCGAGAAGATGACGCCGACGCCCGCCACTCCCAACAGCGCCCCCGCCATCCGTCGCGCGTTCAAACGCTCGCCCGGCAGGTACGCGTGCGCGATGAGCATGCCGAAGACGGGAATCGTCGCCTGCAAGAGCGCCGCCAGCCCCGAAGAGATGTGCTGCTCGCCCCAGAACAGAAGCCCGTAGTTGAGCGTGAAGGCAAGCACGCCCGTCTGCGCAAGCAGTGTCCACTCCCTGCGACCATGCGGCAGGCGCGCGCGACGCGCCGCGACGATCAATGAAAGGATGATGGTTGCGAGCAGGAACCTCGCGGCGGCAAAGCTCAACGGCGGGAGGTCGCGCAGTCCGAGCTTAATAAACATCCAGGTCGAGCCCCAGATGCAGCAGAGCAGCAGGAAAACAACGCGTGCCTTCATCCACGTTTCTATACGCGAACCGGCGCGGAAAGGCAAAGGCGGAAGGCAACAGTAAAAAGGTAAAAGTTAAGACGGAGAAGAGCGTTGCTTTCATCATCCGATGTTGATGTAAGCAACACTCTCTGTTCTCTACTTACTTTTGACTTCACTGCCCGTCGGGGTAGAGGTCAAGGACTTTGCCGGTGTGTGGGGCGTGCGGCTCTATGTGGTAGCGCTTGATCTTGGCGTTGAGCGTCGTCACCTTGAGATTAAGCAGGCGCGCGGCGCGGCGCTGGTGCCCGCCCGTGCGCATCAACGCCCAACGGATAAGGTCGGTCTCAAAGCGCCGCACCTCGTCGGAGAAGTTCACGCTCGTTTTGCTCTCCGGAGTGGCGTAGCCTTTGAGCGACTCGACCTCTTCCATAAGCGCGTGCGTTAGCTCGCTGAGCGTCCGCAGCTTGAGCGAGGCCGCCTGCTCGGACGCGGGCGGCGGCTCCGGCTGCTGCTCGGCTGCCTTGAAGATGTAGTGCTTCTGTTCAAGCATGATTCGTAAAGCCCCCTTCTCGTAATTCGCGCGCCGCGCTCCGGCGCGAATGCGCGCACGGCACCGGCCGTCGTCGCGCGCCTCTCACATAGGCGCATTGTATGGAGGGTGCGCGCCACGCCGAAGGCTTTTGTGATGAAGTGGCCGAGGCTTGTGATGAAACGGTCGCGCGGTGCGCGCGCGATCAGCGCCGCTTCACAGACTGTTGCCGAGCGCCGACTGTAGCTTCTCGCGATAGCTGCGCGAGAGCGTGAGCTGCGTGCCGTCGTGGAGGATGACGTGATATTCGCCGTGCGACCACGGCTGAAGCTCTTTGATGCGGTTGATGTTGGCAATGGCCGAGCGGTGTATGCGGACGAAGTGGTGTGGGTCGAGTTGTGCTTCGAGGCTGCTGATGGTCTCGCGCAGAAGGTAAGACTTCTTGCCCGTGTGAATTGAGACATAGTTTCCCTCGGCCTCAACCCAATCTATCTCGTCGGTGTTGAGGAAGAAGACGCGCCCGCCGGTCTTGACCACGAGCCGCTCGCTGTAGCGCGTCTGCCCGCGCATCTGTTCGAGCAGGGCGATGATGCGTTCATCTAAAGCGCCGCTGCTCTCGCGCCTGATCTGATGCTTGGCTCGCTCCATCGCGGCGCGAAAGCGGTCGCGGTCGAAAGGCTTCAAGAGGTAGTCGAGCGCGTGGAACTCGAAGGCGCGCACGGCGTAGTGGTCGTAGGCCGTGATGAAGATGACGGGCGGCAGCCCCTCGTCCTTCAAGGCTTCGAGCACGGCGAAGCCGCCGACCTCGGGCATCTGCACGTCGAGCAGGATGAGGTCGGGGCGCATGGTCTGGACGGCCTCGATGGCCTCCGCGCCGTTCGAGCACTCGCCGATGACGCGCAGGTCGGGGTCGTCCGCGGCCATGCCGCAAATCTTTTCGCGCGCGAGCGGCTCGTCGTCAACGACGAGCACGCGTATGGGCGCTGGTTGGGCGTCCGTCATAAAGTCGGTGCGTTGTGGCGAAGAGTAAATGATGAACGTCGGCTGCGTCGGCTGCCGCGTCTGACTGCCACGGAGTCAGACCCCGAGACCTTCGATTAAGGCGATTAAGGCCGGGCCATCCACATTTACTACAAAGAAAACACCGCGCTGAATGTGTTTGTGGCAAAAAACGCCTTCGGGTTTCAGAAATTTTCGGACGGCGAAGGACGGAGCGGAGATTTCAGGAGGTTGCGGTGGCGGCGCGCGCGGCCGGGATGACCAGCGTGACGAGCAGGCCGCCGCCGGGCGCGTTCGACAACTCGAAGCGATGCGATGCGCCGTAGAGTTGTTCGAGCCGCGCGCGCGTGTTCGAGAGTCCCACTCCCTCTTTCAATCCCATATGCGGTCGTGTGACGCCCGCAAGCCCCGGCCCGTTATCCTGCACGCGTATACGAAGCGAACCGTTCTCGCGTTTCGCAGAAATTTCTACGCGGCCGGGTGCCGA
Organism: Acidobacteriota bacterium; assembly: GCA_032230645.1. GTDB lineage: Bacteria > Acidobacteriota > Blastocatellia > Pyrinomonadales > Pyrinomonadaceae > QHXN01. The sequence goes on from JAVXWN010000186.1 coordinate 12,677, forward strand.
AGACTGCGCGATGCCGTGGCGCAGCGCGTTCTCGACGATGGGTTGCAGGATGAGGTTGGGAACGGGAATGTCGAGCGCGCCCGGCTCGACTTCGAGACTGGTGGTGAGACGGTCGTTGAAGCGCACGCGCTCGATCTCAAGGTAGCAGGTCAGAAACTCAAGCTCCTTCTGGAGCGAGACTTCGGCCGCACCCGAGTTTTCGAGCGTGAGACGAAGGAAGTCGCCGAGTCGCGCAATCATGCGGTCGGCCGACTCGGGGTCGCGGTGGACGAGCGCGGAGATGGAGTGAAGCGTGTTGAAGAGGAAGTGCGGGTGAAGCTGCATCTTGAGGGCTTCGAGCTGCGCGCGCGTGAGTTGCGTCTGGAGGCGCGCGGCACGAAGCTCGCCCTCGCGGAAGCGCCTGTAGTAGCGCGACACCTGATTGAGCAGCACGATCATGCCGTAGATGCCGTAGTTCTCCGACGAGTTATAGATGATCCATTGGAGCGTCGTCCACGGCTCGTAGTGCTTGGCCGGGCTGTGGATGAAGAGGAAGTAGTAGATGACTTGGAACGAACCCGAGATGAAGAAGACGAACAGCGTGGCGAAGAGCAGGTGAAGCAAAAGGCTTCGGAGCCAGCGCGCGCCCTCGACGGGAAAGCGGTCGGCGAGCCACAGCACGAGGATGGTGCCCGCCGCCCAGAGGTACGGATAGATGAACTGCTGCGACGCCGCGTCGCGCCACGTCATCGGCCGTTCGCTCAGCAGCCGCGTGTAGTAAAGCTGACCCGCAAAGAAGAAGGCGAGCACCGTCCACACCGCGAAGATGATCGCCCAGCGCGCCGAGCGCCGCTGCCAGAGTCGCCCGCCGCCCGCCGCCTCTGCGGGCAGCCGCACATCTTCGAGAGCCTGCACGTTAGTCATCAAGAGTCTTCACGTTAGTCATCAAGAGCCTTCACATCAATCATCCCAGAGCCTTCACGTCGTTCGTATCTCGCGGGCGTTTTTGTCGTCCTTCCATCGGCACACACGCGCCCGGCGTGTCTCCGCCGGGGAGGACTCCGTCTTGGGCGCGTGGCTGTCGGGTTTGACGCTTTCGGCGCGGGGTGCGACTCGGGCGCAAGGCGCGAGAATAAGAGGCGCGCGCGGGTTTGTGAAGAGTAGTGTGACGAAGCGGACTCGGCGCGGGACGAACAGGCGCGGGCGATGACGGCTTCGCCGCCTCGCTGTGGCAAAATCAGCGCATGAAGGGCAAGCTGCGATTCGTCGTGCAGGAGCACCACGCGAGCCGTCTCCACTGGGACTTTCGTTTGGAGATTGGCGGCACGTTGAAGTCTTGGGCCGTGCCGAAGGGGCCTTCGCTCGACGCAGGCGTGAAGCGGCTTGCCGTTGAGGTGCCCGACCACGCGCTCTCATACATGACCTTCGAGGGCGTGCTGCCCGAGGGCACATACGGCGCGGGGCGCGTCTATCGCTGGGACATCGGCGCGTTCCTCCCTAACGAAGACCCGGTCGAAGGTTGGCGCAAAGGCTCGCTCCGCTTTTGTCTGGAAGGCGCGCGACTGCGCGGCGGCTGGCGACTCTTCAAGATGAAGGGGCGTGAACAGGAGGGCCGCCCGCTCTGGCTCTTGCAGAAACTCGCGGACGAGTTCGCCACTGCCGGTCATGAGGCCCAGACCATCGGCGAAAAAGTCAGGCCGAAGACCGCATCGAAAAAGCAGGCTGCGAAGAAGCGGAAGGCGACAAGGAAATGATGAAAGATAAACGGTAAGAAAGTTTCGCGTGTTAGTTGTCGGTTGTCGCTTTCATCCTACCAACAACCGGAACCTAAAACCCGACGCTCTTCTTCGTTTCATCTTTCAAGTGCAGTTGCTCGACGCCGAGCTTTCGCGCGATGCCTTCCGCGCCCCAACTCATCACTACGTCATGGTTCCACTTGAACACGGGGCGCGCGATGGGCGCGAGCAGGTTCATCCAAGGCTTCGTCGTCCTCACGTTCCAGTCGTAGCGCACCTGCGTCACGTCGCCCTGCTCGGTGAGACTCCAGACGCCGTTGCCCGTCAACTCGCCAACCGCTTCGCCCTCGATGAGCGACAAAGGCTCGACGCGCGTAAGACGCATCTCGAAGGCGAGACGATAAGGAAGCTTGCTTCTCCAAGTGTAGCGTTGGAGTGTGCCGATGCCTTCGGCGTCGCCCGGCTCCAAACGCTCGACGCGCTCAACGCCGCGCCACCACGCGGGCCACTCCTCGGAGCGATAGATCAAATCCCACACGGGCGCGAGCGGCGAGCGGAAACGCCACACGGTAACGAAGCTGTAGTCTGCCATGACGCTTTCACCGTTTCGGAAAGGAGTCTCAAGAAGTCGCGTTGCGAAGTATCCTACCAACTCTTTTACGCGCGGGCGAGCAGCAGCGGATTTGAAGGATCGATGCGGACGCGCTTGAGCATGCAAGTTGCAAGCCTCTTACGGCGACGCTGGTTCCATCGGGGCAGCGTCCGGCAAAGTCTAAAAAAGCTCGGAGGTTAGACACGCCGGCCGCGCGAATGAGGGTCTGCACGCACCACCCGGCTGCACGAGTCGCGTACACAAAGGCTGTACCGTGAGACGGCAAGCACGCACAGGGTTGAGTTGGTATGGGACTTGAGACTTACAGGAAGATGCGCGACTTCAAGCGGACGCCGGAGCCGCGCGGGAGCGTGTCGAAGGCGAACCGTCGCCGCTTCGTCGTGCAGGAGCACCACGCGTCGAAACTGCACTTCGACTTCCGTTTGGAGATGGGCGGCGTCCTGCGCTCCTGGTCAATCCCGCGCGGGCCTTCGCTCGACCCCGCGCAGAAGCGGCTCGCGGTCGAGACTGAAGACCACCCCGTCGAGTACCTCAAGTTTGAAGGCCGGATACCAGAGGGCGAGTACGGCGCGGGCGAGCACATGAAGTGGGACGGCGGGACTTATACGGTGCTTGGCGAAGGCACCGCGCCCGAACAGCTTAAACGCGGCAGGCTTGACTTCGCGCTCAAGGGCGAACGCTTGCGCGGTGCGTTCACGCTCGTGCGGATGAAGGGGCGCGCGGGCGAGTGGCTGCTCATCAAGAAGCAGGACGAGTTCGCCGAGGCGGACTGGACGTTGCGATTGCGCAAGTCGGTTGACGGTAAAGAGACGTTTGAAGCGAAAGCAAAAGGTAGAAGTAAAGAAGCAAAGGGCAAAGATGAAGGCGTTGCTTCCGGTAAGGATGCAGGGCATGTGAGGAAGTTCGACACCGCGAAGGCGACGCGGGGTGAGAAGGTCGTGCCCGTGTCGCGCGCGTTGAAGACGGAGAAGTTGAGCGGCGATGTGAACGTGCGCGTGGGGCGAGAGGTCGTGCCGCTGACAAATCTCGACCGCGTCTACTGGCCCGAAGATGGATACACGAAGGGCGACTTCATACGTTACTACTACGAGATCGCGCGCTACATCCTGCCGTACCTCAAAGACCGCCCGTTGATTATGAAGCGATACCCTTCAGGTATCAGCGGGCCGTCCTTTCATCAGCACGACGTAAACGATGCGCCCGCCTTCGTCCGCACCGTCCCGCTCGAAGTCGAGGACGGCGGCGGGCACGAGGTTGATTACATCGTCGGCAACGGCGTCGCGACCCTTCTCTACATGGCAAACCTCGGAGCCATAGAGCGCCACCCTTGGCACTCGCGCGTTAAAGATTTAGAGCACCCCGACTGGTTTGTCTTCGACCTTGACCCCGGCGAGGGCGTCGAGTTCACAACCATCTGCGACGTGGCGCTCGCCACGCGCGACGTGCTTGCGCGGCTTGGCCTCGAAGGCTATCCGAAGACCTCGGGCTCGCGCGGGCTACACGTCTACGTGCCAATCAAGCCTGTCTATGATTACGAACAGATAGCGGAACTGGCAGAACAGATAGCAACGGTCGTCGCACGCAATCACGCGGACGTGGCGACGGTCGAGCGGTCGAAGCGCAAGCGCGGGCGCGCGACGATCTACGTTGACCACATGCAGAACGCGCGCGGCAAGTCGGTCGTCGCCCCTTACTCGGTCAGGCCCCGCGCGGGTGCGACCGTCTCCGCACCGCTCGAATGGGCCGAGGTCGAGCGCAAAAAGATTACGACCGCCGACTTTCACATCAGGAACATGCTCCGCCGCGTCGAGCGCAAGGGCGACCTCTTCGTTGCGGTGCTCAAGGATGGGCAGAGTCTCGAAGGCGTCTTCGACAGCGCGCGAGAGCTTTTCGAGGAGGGAAGGCGCGCGCGCCGAGCACGAGCCTAGAGAAGCGCGCGTTGTGCGGCGCGAGTGTTTTGTTGGAATGAAGTTGTTCACGAACAAGGAGGAAATTATGAGTGAGAAGAAACGCGAACTGATAGACACGGGCACGGACAAGCGTTACGTGCGGCGCGACGACAAGGGGCAGTTCAAGGAGTCGGACGATGTGGGGCGCTCGCTCTCACAGGACGTGAAGAAGCACGCCAAGACCGAGGTCAAGTCGGGTCAAGGCGACCACGGCGACCAGAAGAAGTAGTGACTGAAGAAGAGTTGACTGCGGCGGGCTCGACCGCCGAACGTCGAGAAGGAGGTTGTTGATGTCAACACGTTACGGTGATCGCGGCTCCGGGCGCTACGGCGATTCGGACGAAGACCGCACCGAAAACAGGGACTACGAGCGCGAAACTGATCGCGGCTATGGCGAATACGGCACACGCTCCGCACGCGGCGGCGAATACGGCACTCCGGCGCGCGGCTACGCATCGGGGCGCAGCGGCGGCGATTATGGTCGCGGCTACGACCGTGAATACGGCACACGCGATTACGGCTCGCGAGATTACGGCTCGCGTCAGGACACTTCGCGCTATGGCGCTTCTCGCTACGGTCGCGAAGGGCTCACGGGTGGCCGCGCGGGTGCGCCGCCAACCCGTCGGCGCGAGGGCGACGACTACGGGCGCGACTACATCGAGCAAGGCTACAGCCGCGACTACGGCCACGACCGCGAACGCGGGCACGCGCGCGAACAGGGCGACGAGCGTGGCGGCGGTGACGACGTGCGATCCTTCGATACGGACTACGGCCGCACGACGAGCCGCTTCTACGGGCGCACCGGCTACGACTACGGGCGCGACGACTATGACGAGCGCGAGGGCATGCGTCCCGGCTATGGCGGGCGCGCGTATGGCCGTCGCGACGACGAGCACGATCCACGCAGCCGGGACGAGCGCGATGCAGGTGGCCGTGGCGGGCGCGGCTGGTGGGATCGCGCGGCCGACGAAGTTCTCTCGTGGTTCGGCGGCGAGGGTGACGAGCGCCGTCGCCCGGATGACCCGCGCGCGCCGCGCGGCGAGGGCAAGTTCCGTGGCCGTGGGCCGAAGAACTATCGCCGTTCCGACGAGCGCATACGCGAAGAGGTCGGCGACCGCCTGACCGACAGCGAGTGGCTCGACGCCTCGGACGTTGAGGTCAACGTCATCGCGGGCGAGGTCATACTGTCGGGAACGGTTGACAGCCGCTATGCCAAGCGCCTCGCCGAAGACATCGCCGAATCGGTCTCGGGCGTGGCACACGTGCAGAACAACTTGCGCGTGCCGGGCCGGCAGGCCACTGAACCCGGCGCACCCGCAACGACCGACGCCACTTTGATAGGCACGTCCGACGGCACGACTGCTACCGACGCAATCGCGACGGACGCGACCGACATTCCGCCGACCGGCGCTTCGAGGGCCGCGGGCAGGAGCTAAGGGAAAGTGACGGGTGATGAGTGATGAGTGATTAGAAAGAGATGGTGAAATCTTCTTATCACTTCGTCACTCATCACTTCGTCACTTCGTCACTCATTACCTCCGAAGAGGTGTAAGATGGCCGAGGCTGTGACGGCGCGTGTGGCGCGCGTGCTGCTCAGCAGGGTGCATCGGCTTGAACGCAGTGTCGTCATCATCTATCGTCACGAGAGATAAGCGTCTGAGACACTAATTCCACGCACAGCTCGCCGGGCAGTTCGATGGCGAGCTTCACTTCGATAATTTAAGCCTTGTCTTCATAAGGCGGACGAGAGCAAGGGGGGCATCATGCCGGACTTAAACATACGCATCCGCACCGGGTCTGACGAGACGAAGACGCAGCAGATATTCAACCAGATCGCCAGCGCCATCCTCGCGGGCAAGTTCACGCGCGGCGATGCGATTACATCGGAGCGTGCGCTGGCCGAACAACTCGGCGTCAGTCGCAACATCGTCCGCAACGCTTACCGGCGTCTTGAAGAGCAAGGCCTTGTCGAGACCGTCAGCACTTCGGGTCGGCGCGTGCGCGCGGCGAAGAAGAGCAGGTCTTCGGGGGGGCAGGCGAGCGTCGCGAGCGAAGACCGGCTCGCCATGCGGAGGGCGGGCGGAAACTCCGCATCAAGGAAGCGCGCGGGCGCGCGGCGCGGCTGAAGCGAAATTCAGTTCGGTCGGGAGGGACTAGAGAGATGTCGAAGAAGAAGGAGACGGCGCGCAAGGACGACGAGCGACAGGTGCGCGGCAAGCCGGGCCCACCGAGTCAGGCAAGGAGCGAGAAGAAACGGCGGCGCGAAGATAAGGGCAGCGGCGCATCGCGCGGCGTGCCGAGAGTCGGCAAACACGACTCGACCGGCGGCGACAACTCCTCGTCCTCGGGTAATGGACTGCACTGAAGAGAAGACAGAAGTAAAAGGCAAAAAGCAAAAGTGAAGATGAAAGGCAGCGTGGCCTTCATCATCTGTTGATGATGAGAAGCGCGTCCTCTCTTATCTTCTCACTTTTGCTTTTTGTCTTTTTACTTTTGCCCTTCGCCTTTCCCCGGTGCGAAGAGGCGATAGATGGTGAAGGCGCTGCCGACGACGGCGGCGAGCGTGAGGCCGTAGATGACATAGGAAAATGCGTCGGAGTTCATGATGTCGAGAAAGCGTCGGCCGAAGTAGAGAATGAGAAACGCTTCAGCGGCGAAGCGAATCGCGCGCCCCGCGAAGACCGAGACGAGCATGCGCGGGCGCGCGCACTGGAGCGCCGAGGCCGTCATTATCGTCAGCCGGAAGGGGAAGGGCGGCGGCAGCATCGAGGCGACGAAGACCACGCGCCCCGTGTGTTGCTCGATCTTGCTCTTGAGCTTCTCGAATCGCTTGCGTCCCGCAACGCGCTCGACGCCGCCCGCACCCACGCGCCGCATCACGAGGTCAAGCGCCGCCACACCGACGACCGTGCCCGCCGCTCCCATCAGCGCATAGACCACCCACATCCAACGCGCCGACTCGCCGCTGCCGTGGATGAGCGCGAACAGCAAAAGCTCGTTCGCCAGCGGCACGTAGAAGAAAGAGGAGTCGAGCGCCTCAAGCAGAAAAGGGCCGAACAGCCCGATGCCCGTCAGCACTCCGATGAGCGAGCGCGCCCACGATGCGGCGATGATCAGCCCGAGAGATTCAGACACGCGCGCGATGCTATCCGAACTCTTTTCGCTCTTTGCGTAGGCTTTGTGCGCTTTGCGTTACGAAGGCTCGATGAGCTCAACATCGTCTTCGGTCGCGACCACGGCGAGGTCTGCCATCCCGACGAAGAGGCCGCACTCGACGACGCCCACGAGCGGCTTCAACTCGCGCTCCATTCGCGCGGGGTCGCGTATCTCGCCGCAGCGGCAATCGAGTATAAAGTTACCGTTGTCAGTCACGTAAGTCTCGCCCCGTTCGTCGCGCCTGAGCAACGCTTCGGTCTTCGTCACGGCCGACACCCTACGCGCCGTCACTTGCCAAGCGAACGGGACGACCTCGACGGGCAGCGCGAAGCGTCCCAACACCTCGACCTTCTTCGACGCATCGGCGACGACGACGAAGCGGCGCGCGGCGGCGGCCACCAACTTCTCGCGCAGCAGCGCGCCGCCGCCGCCTTTGATGAGCGCGAGATGGGGGCCTATCTCGTCCGCGCCGTCTATGGCGAGGTCGAGTTCCAACACCTCGCCGAGTGTGACGAGCGGGATGCCTAATCGCCGCGCCTGCTCCTCTGTGCGGCGCGAGGTCGGGACGCAGCGCACACGCAAGCCCTCGTCACGCACGCGCTCGCCCAAACGCTCGACAAGCCAATGCGCGGTCGAGCCCGTGCCGAGCCCCAGCGTCATCCCGTCTTCGATGAACTCCACGGCCCTGCGGCCCGCTCGTTGCTTTGCATCCATTCGGTCTATCGTCCTCCCGCGTGGTTTCGCGCTATTATGTTTGCACCTTGCAAGACCCGCAACAGATTTGTTTGTTCCCGGACACAGAAGCCCAAAGCCGTGACGGTTAAGATGGATGCCCGATGATGACGACCGAGCTGTACAAGGCTGATGCGACGAAAGAGGTCGAGCGCGGCGGGCGCTCGCACACGCGGCGCATCGTCGAGCAGGCTTACGCGCGTGCGACGGGTGCTCCGCTCGTGCGCGGCAACAACGTGCGTCTGTTGAGGGATGCCGAAGAGAACTATCCCGCATGGCTCGAAGCCATCAAGTCGGCCTCGCGCACGATACACTTCGAGAGCTTCATCATCCATGAGGACGAAGTGGGGCGAGAGTTCGCCGAAGCCTTGTGCGCGAAGGCGCGCGAGGGCGTCCGCATCCGCGTCGTCTACGACTGGTTGGGCGCGGTCGGTAAGACCTCGCGCCGCTTCTGGCGAACCTTGCGCGAGGCGGGCGTCGAGGTGCGAGGCTTCAACCCGCCGCGCGTTGACGAGCCATTCGGCTGGTTCAATCGCGACCACCGCAAGATGATCTCGGTTGACGGCCGCACGGGTTTCGTCATGGGTCTCTGCGTCGGGCGCGACTGGGTGGGCCGTCCCGATAAGAACATCGAGCCGTGGCGCGACACGGGCGTCGAGATACGCGGCCCGGCGGTCGCCGACATGGAAACCGCGTTCGCGCGTGTGTGGGAGACGGCCTGCGGCGAGAAGATTCCCGTTGAGGACTTGCCCAAGCGCGACTCAATCGAGCCCGAAGGCGAGACGGCCGTGCGCGTTATCGCTACCGAGCCGAACACCGTGGGGCTCTATCGTCTCGAACAACTCGTCGCGGCGGGCGCGCGCGAGTATCTATGGCTGACGGACGCATACTTTGTCGGGACGACGATGTACGTGCAGGCTCTGCGCGCGGCGGCGCAGGACGGCGTAGACGTGCGGCTGCTCGTGCCTTCGGCGAGTGACATCCCAGTGGTGAGTGCGCTCTCTCGCGCCAACTACCGCGCGCTGCTTGAGGCGGGCGTGCGCGTCTTCGAGTGGGACGGCCCGATGATTCATGCGAAGACATCGGTGGTTGACGGCAAGTGGGCGCGCGTCGGCTCGACGAACCTCAACGTCGCAAGCTGGATGGGCAACTGGGAGCTGGACGTGACGGTCGAGGACGAGGGGTTCGCGCGCCGCATGCAAGAGATGTACTGCCGCGACCTCGAACACTCGACCGAGATCGTCCTGAGCGAGCGGCGTCGCGTAAGGCCCAAGGGACTATCGGAGCCGAAGACGCGTCAGCGCACACGACCGAGCCGGAAGGGCAGCGCCTCGCGCGCGGCCGCCGGGGCCATCGGCATCGGCAGCACCGTCGGCGCGGCCATCACCAACCGGCGCGTGCTCGGCCCCGCCGAAGCGCGCATCATGGTGATGGCCGCGGGTTCGCTGTTCGCGCTCGCACTCGTCGCTATGAAGTGGCCGCGCGTCATCACCTACCCGCTCGCCTTCTTCGGCACGTGGGTCGCGCTCGCGCTCTTCATACGCGCATACAAGCTACACAAGGGCGGCGGAGGCGCGGAGAAGAAGAAGGAGGCGGAGCGTGGCGAGCAGCAGCCCCCGCCGCCCGCGCCCGCGCGCGACGGAAGGTGAAGGCGCGATTGCGAAGTGCGATTGGAATCTGAGATGCGAAGCGGAGGGGGATTCAAGACATGAAACTAGGTGACGAGCGTGAAAGCGGAAACGTTGAAGACCGGCGCGGCATCGGGCGCGGCGGGCTCGCCGTCGGGGGCGGACTCGGCACCGTTGTGATCGTCGTCCTCGCGCTGCTCTTTGGCGTAGACCCCAGCCAGTTGCTCAACGGCGGCGGCGGCACAGACCCCAATGGTCAGCCCGCCCCGGTCTCGCGCCCCGGCGGCCCGGCGGGTCAGCAGCAGGAGGACGAAGAGTCGCGCTTCGTCAAACGCGTGCTGGCGACGACCGAGGACGTGTGGAGCGAAATCTTTCAACGCAACGGGAGCCAGTATCGCCAGCCGCATCTCGTGCTCTTCACGCAGCAGGTACAGTCGGCCTGCGGCGTAGCGGGCGCATCGGTCGGGCCCTTCTACTGTCCCGGCGACGAGAAGGTCTACATCGACCTCTCCTTCTACGACGAGTTGCGCTCGCGCTTTAAAGCTCCCGGCGACTTCGCGCAAGGCTACGTCATCGCGCACGAGGTCGGCCACCACGTCCAGAAGCTTCTCGGCACCTCCGACAAAGTGACCGCGCTCCAGCAGCGAGGCGGCAGCGCGCAGTCCAATCAACTCTCCGTGCGTCTTGAGCTACAGGCCGACTGCTACGCGGGCGTCTGGGGCTTCTACGCGCAGAAGCGCGGCATACTCGAAGCGGGCGACTTGGAAGAGGCTCTCGCCGCCGCCACGGCCATCGGCGACGACCGGCTCCAGAAAGAGGCGCAAGGCTACGCCGTCCCCGACTCGTTCACCCACGGCACCTCCGAGCAGCGCACGCGTTGGTTCCGCCGGGGCTTCGATGCAGGCGACATGCGCCAGTGCGACACCTTCAACACGCGCGGGCTGTGAATGAAATGATGAATGATGAATATAGCGGCGAGGCTATATTCATCATTCATCACTTAATGAAAAGAGAGATGCTCATCACGAGCCCGATGAGGATGACGGCGAGGCGGACGAAGCGTTGGCCGAGTCTGTAAGCGAGGCGCGCGCCCGAGTAGCCGCCCGCGACGGCCGCGAACATCATCACCAAAACGTCCGACCAGACACAAGCGCCCGATGCGATGAAGTAGACGGCCGCGACGCCGTTGATGCAGATGGCGAGCAGGTTCTTCAAGGCGTTCATCCGGTGTATGTCTGTGAAGCCCAGAAGCCCCAGCGCCGCCAGCATCAGAATGCCTATCCCCGCCCCGAAGTAGCCGCCATAGACTCCCACGAAGAACTGAAAGACGACCGCGCCCACCCACCACGCACGTGTGGGGGGCCGCTCATCTTGATCCTCGCCGCGCATTCGTCGAGAGAGCGGCTCCTGCGCGGCGAGCAGCATCGTGGCAAAGAGTATGAGAAAGGGAACGAGCCGCGCGAACGTCTGCGAGGGCGTGCGAAGCAACAGCACCGCGCCCAGCACACCGCCCACAAGCGACGGTGCGCCGAAGAGCAGGAAGAGGCGTGCCCCGCCCTTCAACTCGCGTCGGAAGCCATAGACTCCCGCGAGCGATGCGGGCCACAGCGCCACCGTGCTTGTCGCATTCGCCAGCACAGGGTCGCGCCCCATCCACAGAAGCGCGGGGAAGGAGACGAGCGTTCCACCGCCCGCGATAGAGTTGATGAGCCCCGCCGCGAACGCCGCTCCCGCGATGACCAACTCCTGCCAAAGGTTCACACGCGCGAGACTAACACAACGCCCGCGCACGCGCCGAAGTCACCTCTTCGCGTAGTCGGGCACACTCTCCGTGGATTCCTTATCATCAACGCGTGTCGTCACGAAAGCTCGCTCTCTGTTTCGGCGTCATCGCGCTCGCCTGCGCGACGTGCCCGCACGCGCGCGCGCAGGGCTCGGCGCAGTCGCGTGGACTGAGCGGCCTCGTCGTTGACCAGAACAACGCTCCGGTGGCTTCTTCGCACGCGACGCCGTGCATCTGTCGAAGCGGCTCGTCATCACGCCGGGTGCGCGCCTTGACCACTGGCGTAACTACGACGCGCAGCAGACGACGCGCGCTCTCACACGCACGGGCACGTCCTCGGTCGTGAGGTTCGCTGAACGCGGCGAGACGGCCTTCAGTCCTCACGCTCGGCCCTCCCGTCTTCGTGCGCGTGGGGTTAAAACTCAGATTGGGTCAGAGTTGGTAAGTAGGAAGCGATGCGGGATGAAGTAAAGACTGTTCAGCATTACCTTCATCCTTCATCCTTCATCCTTCCGGTCGCGGCGAGGAGTTCGGCGTTGAGGATGGCGGCACCGGCCGCGCCGCGCACGGTGTTGTGGCTGAGGGTGACGAAGCGATAGTCGAGCACGTTGTCGGGGAATAGGCGACCGACGGTGACGCTCATGCCGCGCCCCGCGTCGCGGTCGAGACGGGGCTGCGGGCGGTCTGCTTCGTCGCGCACGAGGATGGGGCGCGCGGGCGCTGTGTGCAGCTTCAACTCCTGCGGTAGCGATGTGAAGGAGGCGAAGGCGTCTCGCACGTCTTCGACCGAGGCGCGGCGCGCGAGCTTGACGCGCACGGCCGCCATGTGACCGTCGGTGACGTTGACGCGGTGTACCTGCGCGCTCACCTTGAAGGGCGCGGGCTCTATCTTCGTGCCGTCGAGGCGGCCGAGAATCTTCAGCGTCTCGCTCTCGATCTTCTCCTCTTCGCCGCCGATGTAGGGCAGCACGTTGTCCGTGATGTCGAGCGAGGCGACGCCCGGATAGCCCGCGCCCGAGAGCGCCTGCAAGGTCGTCGCCACGACCGCCTCTAAACCGAAGCGCGCGTTGAGCGGCGCGAGCGCAAGCGCAAGCATGATGGTCGAGCAGTTCGGGTTCGTCACCACACGGCCGCATTCGAGCGAGCGCGTCTTCGCTTGCGTGTCGAGCAGCGCGAGGTGCTCGTGGTTGACCTCGGGGATGAGCAGCGGCACGTCCTCGTCCATCCTGAGCGCCGAAGAGTTGCTGATGACGATGTAGCCCGCGTGCGCGAACGCCTCTTCGGTCTCGCGCGCGATCTCGCCGGGCAGGCTCGAAAAGACTATCTCGCAATCGAGCGGAGGCTCGGGCGACTGCACCACGAGGGCGCGCACCGACTCGGGCATCTCGCCCGGCAGACGCCACGCGCAAGCCTCGCTGTAAGCCTTACCACGAGAGCGGTCGGACGCCGCCAGCGCCGTCACCTCGAACTGCGGGTGGTCTTCCAACAACTGGATGAAACGTTGCCCGACCGTCCCCGTGGCTCCCAGAATCCCGACGCGATACTTCCTGTTCATAAGCCTCCGAAAGTGATAAGTGATGAGTGATAAGTTAAAACACTTGCCCCCGCTTGTCACTCAACTCATCACTCATCACTTAACAAGTGCTTCCTTCATCCGTCGCACGCCCTCGGTGATGACGGGCAAGTCCGCGCAGAAGGAGACGCGCAAGTAACCTTCGCCCTCCGCGCCGAAGGCCGCGCCGGGCACGGTGATGACTCGGTGCGCTAAAAGACGCTCGGCAACCGACATCGAGTCGCCGTGCGCGCTCACGTCAACCATCATGTAGAAGGCTCCTTCCGAAGCGACGGCGTGTAAGCCAAGCTCGCTCGCGAGCAGCGCGGTCAGGTGGTCGCGCCGCACGCGGAATGTCTCGCGCATGCCTGCGCGCTCGCGTGCCGCTTCTTCAGTCCACGCGGCAAGCGCGGCCTTCTGCGAGACGGCCGAGGCGCAGGTCGTCGTGTAACCGTGAAGGACGAGCGCGCTTCGCACCACATCTGCGTCGCCGCAGAGCCAGCCCAGACGCCACCCCGTCATGCTCATCGCCTTGGATAGCCCGCCGATGATGAGCGTGTGCTCGGCACGGAACTCGGAGATGGAGGCGGGCCGCTCGTCTGTGAAATACAACTCACGATAAATCTCATCGCTGATGACATAGACGCCCGTGCCTTCGAGCGCGTCGGCCATCGCCGCGAGTTCTTCGCGCGCGAGCACGCGCCCCGTAGGATTCGAGGGACTGACGCACACCACGACCTTCGTCCGAGGTGAAAGCTCGCGGCGGAACTCTTCGGCATCGAAGGCGAAGCCGCGTGCGGCAGCCGTCCGGTAGAATCGCGGCGTGCCGCCCGCCATGCGTGTGATAGTCGGGTAGGCGACGAAACCGGGGTCGGGAATGAGCACTTCGTCGCCTTCGTCAACGAGCGTCATCAAGGCGAGATAGAGCGCCTCCTGCGAGCCTGCGGTGATGACCACTTGATCGGTTGAGAGTTTGAGGTGTGAGTAATCGTCGGCGACGCGCTGGCGCAAAGCGAGCAGCCCGGCCTGCAAAGTGTAGCCGTTCTGCTCCTCTAAGACGACGCGCGCCGCCTCGCGTCTTATCACGTTGGGGGTCGGCAGGTCGGGCTCGCCCAGACCGAGGTTGATGCTTCCGGGCAGAGCGCGGTCAAAGACCTGCCGGATCATACTCTTCTGTATGCCGCGCAACCGGCGCGCTGGCTCGAACTCGCTCAAGTCGGACAGCCCTCCGTCTTCAAACTCAGCGCAGGTAGTCTTCCAACTGCACGGCGCGGTCGGTCTTCTCGTCGCGATACTTGACGATGACGGGCGCGTAGAGCGACAGCCCCCACTCGCGACCGCGCTCGCTCTCCACACGTCGCGAGCCGGGGACGACGACCGCGCCCGCTGGAATCTCCAAGGGCTTATCTTCCGCGCGCCGGTAGACAAGCTCGCGCACCAGATCATACACGGGCGTCGCGCCCGTCAGGATAGTCCCCGGCGCGAGCACCGCGCCCGCGCGCACGACCGTCCCCTCATAGACGCCGCAGCCTCCTCCGACCAGCACGTCATCTTCGATTATCACGGGCACCGCGCCCACGGGTTCGAGCACGCCGCCCACTTGCGCCGCTGCCGAGAGATGAACGCGCTTGCCAACCTGCGCGCACGAACCGACGAGCGCGTGGCTGTCAATCATCGTCCCTTCGTCAACGTATGCGCCCGCGTTGACGTACATCGGCGGCATGCAGACCACCCCGGCGGCGAGGTACGCCCCGTCTCGCACGCTTGAGCCGCCGGGGACGATGCGCACGTCGTCCATGATCGTCGTCGGGCGCACGGGGTACGTGTCCTTGTCGAAGAATCGAAGACTCGGATGCGCGCTCATGTCGGCGAGCACGCCCATGCGGAAGCCTGCGAGGATGCCGCTCTTGACCCACGTGTTGACTCGCCACACGCCCTCCGGGTCGCGCTCGGCGGCGCGCACCTCGCCGCGGTTGAGCGCCTGCTTGAACGCCTCGAAGACCTCACGGTCGGTCGAAGTGAATTCGCCGCGCTTCGAGAATAGCTCCTCGACCTGCTCACGCAGCGACATGCGTCGTCTCCTCCAACAGTCCCAACTCCGCAAGCACCTCGCGCACGCGCACGCGCGTCGCGTCCGTGACGCGCACGAGCGGCAACCGCAGATTCTCTTCGAGCAGACTCATCAACGCCATTGCCGCCTTCACGGGGCCGGGGCTCGACTCGACGAAGTTCACGTCCATCAAAGGAAGCAGACGATAGTGCAACTCGCGCGACTCGTCCCAACGACCATTGAGCGCAGCGTTCACCATCCGAGACATCAGGTCGGGCGCTTCGTTCGACGCGACCGAGACGAGCCCGTCCGCACCAAGCGCCACGAGCGCGAACGTCATCGCATCATCGCCCGACAGCACTAGGAAGCCCTCGGGCCGCGCACGCAGGATTTCCATAATCTGCGCGAGGTTGCCCGACGCTTCTTTGACGGCGACGACGTTCGCGCAGTCGCGCGCGAGCCGCAGCGTCGTCTCCGCCGAGATGTTCGACGAGGTGCGCCCCGGCACGTTGTAGAGCACCAAGGGCGTCTCGGGCACGGCTTCGGCGACGGCGCGGAAGTGTTGATAGAGTCCCTCCTGCGTCGGCTTGTTGTAGTAAGGCGCGACGACGAGCACCGCGTCCGCGCCAAGCTCGGCGGCACGACGCGACTGCTCGACGGCGTGCGCGGTGTTGTTGCTTCCAGTCCCCGCGATGACGCGCGCACGGCCGCGCGCGACTTCGATGGTAGCAGTGATGACCTGCTCGCGCTCCGCACCCGACATCGTTACGCTCTCGCCCGTCGTCCCGCACGGCACGAGCAGGGAGACGCCGCCCTCAATCTGCCGCGCGACGAGCGCGCGCATCCTCTCGATGTCAACGCTTCCATCAGACCCGAACGGCGTCACCAGAGCCGTCGCGCACCCGCGCATCCATTCGACGTTCATCGCTTTGCCTCCGGCTCGTGAATCGTGGATTCACGGTCTTGAAGAATCTCGTCGAGCGTTTCTGAAAACTCAAACACTCCCGTCTTGCCTTGAATCCAACGCGCGGCGACGAGCGCGCCCGCAGCGAAGCCTTCGCGCGAGCGCGCCGTGTGCGTGAGCATGATTGTGTCCGCCACCGAGTCGAATCCGACGCGATGCGTGCCGGGTATGTGACCGGCGCGGGTCGAGGCGACGGGGATTTCGGCGTCATAAGTCGCGGCGAGTATATCGCGCAAGCGGAGCGCCGTGCCCGAGGGCGCGTCGCGCTTGCGCGAGTGGTGCGCCTCTTCGACGAAGGGGGCGTAATCGCCATCGCGAAAAAGTTCGGCCGCGCGCGCGACGAGGCGGTAGAAGAGATTGACGCCGACCGAGAAGTTCGCGCCGTAGATCATCGCGCCGCCCTCGCGCTCTACGGCGCGCCGCACCTCTTCAAGTTGCTCGTGCCAGCCCGTCGTGCCTTCGACGAGTGGGACGCGCGCCAGCGCGCAGGCTTTCGCATGACGCGGCACGGCCTCGGCCACCGAGAAGTCTATCGCCGCGTCGTGGCCGCCGAGGACTTCGGCTAACTCCTCCACGTGCAGCGAAGCCTCGCGCGAGCCGAGCACGGTCGTCACGTCGTGGCCCGCTTCGGCGGCGAGCCTTTCGACAAGTCGCCCCATCGCGCCATGACCGAGCAGAGCCAGCTTCATTCGCGTCCCCTTCCAAACGGTTTAGCCGACGGCGAGCAGCTTGCGCGCAAGGCTCGCGTAGAGTTCGACCGCGTGCTCAAGCTCGCGCTTCGAGACGCGCTCGCCGTCGGTGTGCGCGTCGAGTATCGAGCCGGGGCCGATGAGAAGCGGCGTGCCCCAACTCTTAAGATACGGGATGTCGGTCGTGAAGCGCACGACCTCCTGCTCGAAGCCTTCGACCGCAAGCATGCGGACGGGCTCGGCCGTCGAAAGGTATTCGACTTCCGCACGTTCAGCCAACACCTCTTCAAGCATCGCCTTGACCGTTGCGGAGGGCGTCACCAGACGTATTTGCAACTCGGCGCGCGCCTCAGCCGGGATAACGTTGGGGCGCGTGCCGCCGTTGATGGTACCAATGTTGCAGGTCGTCTCGCCGAAGAACTCATCGCGCGGCCACGCCATCGCGCGCAAACTGCCGAGCACGTCCAACATCTTCTCAATCGCCGACTCGCCGCGCTCCGGGTAGGCCGAGTGCGCCGCACGCCCCACGGTCTTGAGCCTCAGACGAAGCGAGCCCTTCGAGCCGACGGCAAGCCTGTTCTCGGTCGGCTCGCCGTTAATCAGGTAGTCGCACCCGCGCGCGAGCGGGTGGAGGTCTGCGGCGCGCGCGCCGAGACTCCCCAACTCCTCGTCCACCGTAAAGAGCAGCCCCGTCTCTTCGACGCCTTCGGCGCGCAGGCGCGCGCAGGCTTCGATCTGTGCGGCGATGATGCCCTTCGCATCGCACGAGCCGCGCCCGCGAACGTGCGTCTCGTCTTCACTGGAAGCGATGAAGGGCGGTACCGTGTCCATGTGCGTCGAGAGCACGACGCGAGGCCGCGCGCCCGTCGTCGCGATGACGTTGGCGCGACCCGGCTCGACCTCCTGCAATTCGACACGATAGCCGAGCCCGCCGAGATGAGACGCGAGGAAGCGCCCGACCTCTCCTTCCTCGCCGGAGACGGAGGGGATGTCAATGAGTCGGCGCGTCAGCTCGAAAAGATTCATTTGAATGGAGTGATGAATGCGGATTGATGAATGATGAATATAGCCGCGTTGTTATCTTCATCATTCATCATTTTTTAGTGTCCGCCGCCGATGTGGGCGAGCAGTTCAGAGGTGGCGCACTCGAAGAAGGCGGCGTGGAGGCGGCGCACCGCCTCCGCCACGTGGCGCTCCTCGACGACGAAGGTCAGGTTGACGGAGGACGCGCCCTGCGAGATCAGAAGAACGTTGATGTCCTTGATGGTCGAGAAGACGCGACCGGCGATGCCGGGCGTCGTGCGCAAGCCTTCGCCGACGATGCAGATGATGGCGCGCTCGTTTTCGACCTTAACCGCGCCCATGTGCTCAAGGTCTGCGATGATCTCTTCGAGCGCGCTGGTCTCTTCCAAAGAGAGCGAGACGCTGACCTCCGAGGTCGTGACGATGTCAACGGCCGTGCGGTGGCGCTCGAAGACCTCGAAGATGGCGCGCAGGAAACCGTATGCGCCGAGCATGCGCGCCGACGTGATGTGAACGATTGAGACGCCCTTCTTGTGTGCGATGGCCTTGACGGTGCGCGGCGTCATCTCGGCGTCGAAGAAGACGACGGTGTCGGGCGCGTCTGCCGCGCGCGAGTTGCAGATGCGGACGGGGACGTTGCGGACGACCGCGGGCAAGATGGTCTTCGGGTGTAAGACCTTCGCGCCGAAGTAGGCCAGCTCGGCCGCCTCGGCGTAAGAGAGCCGGGGGATGGTGCGCGCCTCCTCGACGACGCGCGGGTCGGCGGTGAGCACGCCCGACACGTCCGTCCAGATTTGAATCTCGCGCGAGCGGAGCGCCGCGCCTACGAGTCCGGCGGTGAAGTCCGAGCCTCCGCGCCCCAAAGTCGTCGTCTCGCCCGTCGCGGCCGAAGAGGCGATGAAGCCGCCGATGACGGGAATCGTGTTCTCTTCAATCAGAGGCACAAGCTCGGCGCGCGTGTGGCGGTCGGTCTCTTCCTTCAAGGGAGTCGCGCGCCCGTGCTCGTCGTCCGTGATGACGCAACGGCGCGCATCCACTTGTCGCGCCTTGAGACCGCGCGCGCAGAGCACCGCCGCGAGAAGTTTCGAGGAGAGTTGTTCGCCGTAGGAGACGACGCGGTCTTGGAGTACGTGTAGCGGACGCGCATGGCTCGAAGCCTCGCCGAGCAGGTCGCCGAGTTCGCGCCGCGCCTCTACGACGGACGCTTCGATGGCTTCGGCCTCTTGGTCGGCAAGTATGGCGCGCGCGACTTCGATGTGGCGCGCGAAGTGCTCTTCGAGCGTGGCGAGCGCCGACGCGCCCGCGCCGCGCGACGCCGACTCGAAGGCCGTGAGCAGCGCGTCGGTGAAGCGGCACATCGCCGAGACGACGACGACGGGTTGCGAGTCGCGCTCGCGTCGGACGAGCGCCGCCACGCGCTCGAAGGCGCGCGCGTCCTCGACGGACGTGCCGCCGAACTTCATCACGGTGGTCTGGGTCGTCGTCGTCACTCTTAAATGATGTGCGGCGCGCACGCCTTCTCTTACAGCCGGACGTACTCGAACTCGAAGGGCTTGCCCTTGATGCCGACGGCGGGCGGGGCGATCCAGTTGGCTATCTTGCCCGGCTCGGTGACAGGGTGCATGAGGCTTCGGACATACTCGCGGTCTTCGAGCGTGGGGAGCCATCCGGACTCGCGCTCGGTGAGTTGAGCGGCGGTAATCAGCTTGCCGTCAACGTCGAAGTGATGCCCGGCGTACTCGCCGACGTGGCGATGGAAGCGCGTCGAGGGAAGGCGGAGCGCGTAGTCAACTCCCTCTTCGGCGATGTACTTGTTCCAACGTTCAAGCGCGCGCTCGCAGTCGCGCACGTACTCGCCGCGCAGCACCTCGTTTAAGGCGTTGCGCATCGGCACCTCGCGCTCCGCGAGGCGACCATCCTCGACGACCGACAGCGTGAAGACATCGTCTTTGACGAGATGCTCGTCGTACTTCTTACGCTCCTGATAGCGTCCTTTGAGACCGGCGGCGAAGAAGTCGGCCGCGTTCGAGCTGACCTCGCCGCCGAAGAGGTCGAGTGAGTAAGAGAACCAGTAGTTGATGTAGCGTTGAATGATGTCGAAGGGAATGCCGCCGAGCGAGCGCGCGTCCTCGCCCGGCGTCTGCTTCATGAGCTGCGCGGTGCGTCGGACGACACGGCCCACGCCCGTCTCGCCGACGAAGAGGTGGTGCGCCTCTTCCGTCAACATGAACTGGCAGGTGCGCGCGAGCGGCTCGAAGCCCGACTCGGCTAAGGCCGAGAGTTGATACTTGCCGTCGCGGTCGGTGAACATCGTAAAGCAGAAGAAGTTGAGCCAGTCATCGCAGGGCTGATTGAAAGCTTCGAGTATGCGCGGCTTGTCGGGGTTCCCCGAACGACGCTCCAGAAGCGCGTCGGCTTCGTCGCGTCCGTCGCGGCCGAAGTAGCCGTGAAGCAGATAGACCATCGCCCAGAGGTGGCGGCCCTCTTCGACGTTCACCTGAAAAAGATTTCTGAGGTCGTAGAGCGAGGGACAGGTCTGTCCCAGAAGCCGCTGCTGCTCGACCGAGGCAGGCTCGGTGTCAGCCTGCGTGACGACGATGCGGCGCAGCGCGTTGCGGAACTCGCCCGGCACCTCTTGATAAGCAGGCGCACCGTGGTTGTCGCCGAAGCCGACACGCGCATCCGCTTCGGCGGGCTTGAGAAAGATGCCCCAGCGATAGTCGGGCATCTTCACGTAATCGAAATGCGCCCATCCGTCCGCCTCGACGCTCGTGGCCGTGCGCAGCCACACATCCTTCTCCTGAAAGCCTTCGGGGCCCATCTCGCGCCACCAGTCGAGATAGTTCGGCAACCACTTCTCAAGCGCGCGTTGGAGCCGCTTGTCGCTCGAAAGATTTACGTTGTTAGGAATGCGCTCGTATAAGTCCATCTCAACCTCGTGAAACGTCAATCGTCAACCGTGAATCGTAAAGAGCCGCGAACCGTGAATGGCGAATCGTCAACGCGAGGACTACTTTTCAGTTCACGTTTGACGATTCACGCTTCTCATCTCTTCACGTTCGCTTATAGTCGAAGTGTGGCTGCGTCGGCTTGCCGTAGTTTGTCAGAGCGCCCTGCGGGCCGACGGCGTTGGGGCGCTGGAAAATCCAGTTCTGCCATGCGGTCAGCCGACCGTAAATCTTGGTATCCATCGTCTCGGGCCCGGCGAAGCGCAAAGATGCTTCCATGCCTGTGAGCGCGTCGGGCGAGAGCGACGTGCGCTCCTCGACGGCGACCCGCACCTCGTCCTCCCAATCCAAATCGTCGGGCGCGAAGGTGACGAGCCCCGCCTCTTCGGCCGCTTCGGTGTCGAAGCGCGCGCCGTGTTCCAGAACCTCTGCGACGCGTTGTGGCTCGGCGAGGAAGCGCGATTGGAGACGCGTCAGGCCGTTCGACATCGGGAGCGCGCCCGCGTTCAACTCGCTCACCGCCAACTCGATCTTCCGGTCGGGGTCGTTGAGCATGTAGCTGCGGTCGGAGGCAAGCAGCAATTCGAGCAGGCCGCCCGCGAAACAACTTCCGGGCTCGACGAGCGCAAAGAAACTCTTGGCGGTCAGGTCGAGGCGGCGCATCACGCGCGCTGTGTGCAGGATGATTTCGCGCACGAGCCAGTGTTCGCGGTTCTCGATAAGCGTCTTGTCAACCGCAAGCACGTTCTCTATCTCGCCTTCGGTGCGCAGCAGGACGAGCCCGACCTCCGGCTCGTTCATGCGAAGATGAAGCAGCGCGTCGTCCAATTCGCGATAGGCGCGCAGGGGCCAGTACGAGTCGCCAAGCTTCTCAATCTCTTCCGTGCCCGTCGGCAGATTCGCTTCCGGCCCGCGCACCGTGAGTTCGGCGTGGCGCGCATCGCGGTTCACCTTCAGAGAGACGTGCCGGTACTCGCGCCCACGTTCGCTCGCCTCAACGTCGAGCGGGTTGAGCCGGATGCCGTGTGCCGTGTCGTGACCTTCCGTCTCTTCTGAGATTTCACGCGCGCGTGCTTCGACTCCCTCCTGAAACTTGCTCGTCGGGAAGTGGCCGTCAATCAGCCCCCACTCGCGCGCGCGCTTCGCCTTGAGGCCCTCGGCCAGAGTCGAGAACACGTCGGCGCGGTCGCGCCGCACCTTGCGCTTATCAACGAGGCGCGTCAGCCCGCCCGTGCCCGGCAGCACGCCGAGCAGGGGCACTTCGGGAAGCGACACGGCCGAGTTGCCGTCGTCAACCAGATAGATTTCGTCGCAGGCAATCGCAAGCTCGTAGCCGCCGCCCGAAGCCGTGCCGTTCAAGGCGGCGACGTAACGCTGGCCCGAGTGGACAGAGGCGTCCTCTATCGAGCAGCGCGTCTCGTTCGTGTACTTGCAGAAGTTGACCTTGAAGCCGTGCGCGGACGTGCCGAGCATGTAGATATTCGCGCCCGCGCAGAAGATGCGCGGCTTGAGGCTCGTGACGACGACACAGCGCACCTCGGGGTGCTCGAAGCGCAGACGCGCAACGGCGTCCGCAAGTTCGATGTCAACGCCGAGGTCGTAGGAGTTGAGCTTGAGCTTGTAGCCAGAGGCTAACGTCTCGTCTTCCTGCACGTCCATCGAGAGCGTGGCGACGCGCCCCGCAACCACCAGCTTCCAGTGCCGGTATCGATCCGGCGAGGTCTCGAAGTTAATCATTCCGGTGAAACCCTACTCTCACAGGCAGAAATAAGTCGGATGCATGAAACCGCAATTATACCCGCTCGGCCGCCGGAATGCATGGCGGCAAAGACGCCTGCGCGCGGGAATGAGATGGAAGAGGGCGAGACGTTATTTGAAACGTCTCGCCCTCTTCGTCGGCTGATTTAACCGTCCGGCGCTTAATGATTCGCGTTGTGATTCATAGCGCCGTTGGCATTGTGGTTGCCGTTGGCATTGTGGTTGCCGTTGGCGTTGTGATTCGCGTTGCCGTTGATCGTGCGGATGCCGTCGGTGTTCTTGTTGCCGTTGTCGTTGGTCAACACGCCTACGTTGGACGGGGCGCTGTTAGCGTTCATGTTCTTAGGCACGTTCGCGTTCGTCTCGATTGCCCCGTTGCGCGTGGCGTTGCCGTTGCCCGCGTTAGCGTTGACGTTCGTGTTGTCGCCGCCACCGCAAGCCGCGCTCAATGCGCCAATCGCAAGTAAGCTGAGAAGAGTTATTGTCCGTCGCATCATTCCTCCAATACTGTTAGGGCCGTGTTCGACGGCGCAGCTTAGCGGTAAACTTCTTCGCCGTGGTTCTTCTTCCACTCGCTCTCGAAGTACTCCGCGTCCTCGTCCGTGCGCGGCGTCACGCCCATGACGATGCCGCCGTCTTTTAGTCCCTGCTCGTAATGCTTGACGCGCTCTTCAGGGATGCCCGCGCCGATCAAAGCGCCGATGATGCCGCCCGTCGCGCCGCCCGCGCCCGCGCCCGCAAGCGCAGCCGCAATCGGGCCCGCAACGAGCAGGCCGATACCGGGCAGAGCCAGCGTCGTCCCGATGGCCGCAATCGCGGCGAGGGTCGCGCCGACGGTGCCGCCGATGGCCGCACCCGTGCCCGCGCCTTCAAGCGCCTTGTTGCCCAACTCGGTCTCTTTGCCGTCGGTCGTGAAGTGCTTCTTACGCGTATCGTCCGACATCAATAAGTTGACATCATCATTGCTATAGCCGCGCGTCGTGACCGAGCCGTAAGCGCGCTCCGCGCTCTCCCTGTCCCTAAACAGTCCGGTTACCATCTTTGAACGTCCCGCCGCTGAACCTGTTGTTTCTGCCATTTGTTTGCTCCCCTGTAAGTTGATTAAGTGAAAGTCACGCCAAAACCTTGATTGAGACCGGCCGTAATCCGACTCATCTCAAGATTTCAAGCTTCGGACAGTATGCTTTTCATGCCCGAAAAATTGCTGTCACAGCTTATGAGCAAAAAATGGGCCAGCCCTGCTTATCCCCGCTCAAAAATTCTTACATAGAAGCGTCGAAAAGATTGAAAGAATGTGAAGGCCAGCCCTTAGCGGCGGCTGGCCTTTTGTAGATTGGTGCTTGCTCGCCGGACTCCGTTCGAGCTTCACCCGTGCAAGTCGGCCGATGGCAGAAGGCGCGGTGCTTGCCGGTGCTTGGTCACTTGCTCGTAGGCGTATGCGAGCCGTATGAGCTTCGCTTCGGTGAAGGCGAGACCGAAGAAGGAGATGCCGACGGGCAAGCCGTAGACGTAGCCCGCGGGCACCTGCACGTTCGGGTAGCCCGCGACGGCCGCGGGCGTCGAGCTTCCGCCCGTGAAGTGGTCGCCGTTCAAGAGGTCGGTCGTCCACGCGGGGCCGCCCGTGGGTGCGATGATGGCGTCGAGGTTATTCTTCCGCATCACGGTGTCAATGCCTTGCGCCTGCGCGAGCGCCTTGCTCGAACGCAGAGCCTTGAGATAGGCGGGGTCTGTGAGCGGCCCCTTCGCCTCGGCCTTCGTAAAAATCTCCTGACCGAAGAAGGGCATCTCGCGGTCTCTGTTCTTCTCGTTGAAGGCGATGAGGTCTTTGAGCGTGCGCGGGTGGTCGCCGCCGGGCGCGAGCCCCGCGAGGTACTTGTTGATGTCGGTCTTGAACTCGAAGAGCAGCACCTCAAACTCGGGCGCGTCGAGCTTGCCGTGCGTCGGCAGGTCGGCCGGGTCAACGATGGTTGCGCCCTCGCGCTTCATCACGTCGAGGGCATCGGCCATCAGCTTATCAACCTCGTCGTTGAAGCCGAAGAACTTTCGCGCCACGCCGATGCGCGCGCCGCGCAAGCCCGCCGGGTCGAGCGACTTCGTGAAGTCCGTCGTCGAAGAAGGTTGCAAACCTTTCCAAGGGACGGGGTCGGTCGGGTCAAGGGCGATTATCGTCTTAAGCAGAACAGCGGCGTCCGCCACGGTGCGCGCCATCGGCCCTGCCGTGTCCTGACTGTGCGCGATGGGGATGATGCCGGAACGGCTCACCAGCCCGAGCGTCGGCTTGATGCCGACGATGCCGCATGTAGCCGAGGGGCAGACGATTGAACCGTCGGTCTCGGTGCCGATGCCGACGAGCGCGAGATTGGCCGAGACGGCCGCGCCCGAGCCCGAGCTTGAGCCGCAGGGGTTGCGGTCGAGCGCGTAAGGGTTGCGCGTCTGCCCGCCGCGTCCGCTCCAACCGCTCGAGGAGTGCGTCGAGCGGAAGTTGGCCCACTCGCTCAGATTCGTCTTACCGATGATGACCGCACCGGCCTCGCGCAGCCGCTTGACGATGAAAGCGTCTGCTTGCGGGCGCGCGCCGACGAGCGCGAGCGAGCCCGCGGTCGTCTCCATGCGGTCGGCCGTGGCAATGTTGTCTTTGATGACGATGGGGACGCCGTGAAGAGCGCCGCGCACGTGTCCTTGTTTGCGCTCGCGGTCGAGGGCCTCGGCGATGCTGACGGCTTCGGGGTTCGTTTCGATGATTGAGTTCAAGGCGGGGCCGCGCCGGTCGAGTCGCTCGATGCGTTCGAGATACATCTCGGTGAGGCGACGAGCCGTCAAACGCCCCGAGCCCATTGCTGCCTGCGCGTCGCGAACAGTCAACTCCTCCCAGTCGAACTTGCCGCCCTGCCTCGGCTCGCCCGCCAGCGAGGCAAGCGCGCGCACCGCCGCGTTGCCTTTGATTCCGTTGCCGACGAACGCGGCGGCGAGCCCGCCCGCGACGCCCGCACGCACGAATTCACGACGGCTCACACGTGAGCCCTCGCGCCGCTCTTTACGCGTCATGTTGGTTCCAGCCTCTCTTTGCGTGGTAAAAGTTTCGAGGAACGTCGGTCAAGCCGCAAGCATCGCGCAACGCGGCGTGAAAATCAACATTTCATTTCGTCGCCGCACCGACTTCGGATTCAACGGCGTGTGAAAAACTTTGGACGGCTTCGCGGGAAGCGACATGAAAACCTTCAACCTCTGTCTGCTCGGCTTCGGCAACGTCGGGCGCGCGCTCGCGGGTCTGCTCGTTGAGAAGCGCGACGAGATGCGCGCTCTCTTCGGCATCAACTGGCGCGTGACGGGCGTGGCGACACGGCGCATGGGCCGCCTCGTCGCGCCGCTTGGCTTCGCGGTTGAAGAACTACTGTCGGGCGAACTCTCTTCGCGCGTCTCGCCGGAGCCGAAGGATGTTAACGAATGGCTCGCGGCTTCGCGCTGCGACGTGATGTTCGAGACGACATCGCTTGAGCCACTGACGGGCGAGCCCGCCGTGACGCACGTGCGCGCGGCTCTGGAATACGGCGCGCACGTCATCACGGCCAACAAGGGCACGATAGTCCACGCCTACCGCGAGCTTTCAGAGACGGCGCGCGCGCGGGGTCGTCGCTTCATGTTCGAGGCGACCGTGGCCGAGTGTCCCGTCTTCTCGCTCTTCCGCGACTCGCTCCCCGCCGCGCGTCTGCTCGCTTTCAGCGGCGTGCTCAACTCCACCACGAACGTCATCCTCGAAGAGATAGGCGCGGGCCGCACCTTTGAAGACGGCGTGCGGCGCGCGCAGGGCTTGGGCATCACCGAGACAGACCCGGCGCACGACGTTGAAGGATGGGACGCGGCGGTCAAAGCGTGCGCGCTCGCGAACGTGTTGATGGACGCGGGGCTCGGGCTCGAAGAAGTGCGGCGTGAAGGGATACGTGGGTTGAGCGTTGAAGAGGTACGCGCGGCACATGCCGAGGGCCGTCCCTTCAGACTCATCGCGCGTGCGCGACGTGATGACGAAGGAAGAGTCGAGGCCGTCGTTCGTCCCGAACAGGTCGCACCGCACGATCCCTTCGCCACGGTCACGGGCACAACGCTCGCGCTCCGCTTCGAGTTGGATGTGCTGCCCGGCCTCACGGTCATCGCGCACGACCCGGATTTGAAGAGCACCGCCTACGGCATGCTCGCCGACTTCATCAACGCAGTCCGCGAACAGAGTTAACTGCTGCGCGCAATCTCACCGACGCCCTCGACGAGCCGTTCGACCTCTCCACGCGTCGTGTAGCAAGCACAGCCCGCGCGCACGAGCCCTTCTTCTCCGAGGCCGAGGCGCTCGACGATTGTCGCCGCGTAGAAATCGCCGTGCGAGACGAAGAGGCCGCGCGCGGCCAAGTGTCGCGCCACCTCGGTCGAGGTTACGCCTTCGACGGTGAAGGCGACCGTGGGTGTGCGCGGCTCTACGGCTGCGGGGCCGTAGAGCTTGACGCCTTCTATGCTTGACAGTCCATCCCACATCCGTCCGGTCAACTCACGCGCGCGCGCGTGCAGTGCGTCGAAGGAGGCGCGCAGTCGCTCGCGGCGTGTGTTGCCCGGCGCGAGCGAGGCGAGAAAGTCAACGGCCGCCGCCGAGCCGACGATGCCTTCGTGATTCTGCGTTCCCGTCTCCGCGACCTCGGGCGCGTAGTCGGGCGCGGGGATTAGCTTCGGGAAGGGAAGCGATTCGAGCAATTCGCGGCGGCAGAAGAGTGCGCCCGCGTGCGGGCCGTAGAACTTGTAGGCCGAGCAGACGAGAAAGTCGCACCTCATCGCGCGCACGTCCGCGAGGGCGTGCGGCACGTAGTGAACCGCGTCAACGAACATGTATGCGCACACTGACTCGGCGAGTCGGCACGCGCGGTCGATGTCGTTGAGCGTGCCGAGCGCGTTCGAGGCGGCTCCGACGGCGACGAGCTTCGTCCGCTCGTTAACCTTCCGCTCGAAGTCTTCCCAGTCGAGCGCGCCGGTCTCAATGTTCATGCGGACGACGCGCAGCACGATGCCGCGCTCGCGCGCGAGCGCCTGCCACGGCGCGACGTTAGCGTGGTGGTCGAGTTCGGTGACGACTATCTCGTCGCCCGGCTCGAACGTGCGGCCGAGCGTGCGCGAGACGTAGTATGCAAGCGTCGTCGCGTTCGCGCCGAAGACTATCTCGGCGGGCGAAGCGCCGAGGAAGTCCGCGAGCGAAGCGCGCGACTGCTCAATCAACTCGTCCGTCTCGGCGCTCGTCGGGTAGGCCCAGTGCGTGTTGGCGTTGTGGTGATAGAGATAGCCGGTCATCGCTTCGACGACCGCGCGCGGCACCTGCGTCCCGCCGGGGCCGTCGAAGTATGCGACACTGCGACCCTCATGCATCCGTTCGAGCGCGGGGAAGTGCGACCTGATCTCTTCGGTGGAAAGAACGCCGGTCTCTGCCTGTTGTGCCGGGTTGCTCATGCGCTTATGAAAACACACAGGCGCGTGAATGCGAAAGTGAAGCGCGAAGACTTTAAATACTACGTTAACGAATCGCACTACTCATGTCATTCAAGTGAAGACGCAGAACGCGCTCCCGCCGATTTGACACGCGGGCGCGCATGAGGAAAATTGTCTCCACTGTTTCTACTGAAGGCGATGATGATGAAGATTAAGCGAGGATTCGCGAGCGACAATAACGCGGGCGTACACCCGCGCGTAATGGATGCGGTGCGCTCGGCCAACCACGGGCACGCGGTGGCCTACGGCGACGACATCTACACCGAGAAGGCCACACAACTCTTCCGCGAGCGGTTCGGCGAAGAGGCGGAAGTCTTTTTCGTCTTTGGTGGGACGGGCGCGAACGTCACGGCGCTCGCCGCCATCACGCGCCCGCATGAGGCGGTCGTCTGCGCCGAGACGGCGCACATCAACGTTGACGAGTGCGGCGCGCCTGAGAAGTTCGCGGGCTGCAAGCTGCTCGCGCTCCCGACACCTTCGGGGAAGTTGAGCAGTGAACAGATAGAGCCGCTGCTTACACGACTCGGCGACCAGCATCACGTGCAGCCGCGCGTCGTCTCGATCTCGCAGCCGACCGAGTTGGGAACGGTCTACACCGTCGAGGAGCTGCGCCGTCTCTCTGAGTTTGCGCACGCGCGCGGGATGCTGATGCATGTTGACGGCGCGCGGATAGCGAACGCGGCGGCGCACCTCGGCGCGAGCTTGCGCGAGTTGACGACGGACGCGGGGCTCGACGTGCTCTCTTTCGGCGGGACGAAGAACGGGATGATGTATGGCGAGGCGGTCGTCTTCCTCGACCCGCGTTTGGCACGCGACTTCAAGTTCGTGCGCAAGCAGGGCGCGCAACTTCCATCGAAGATGCGCTTCGTCGCCGCGCAGTTCAACGCGCTCTTTGCCGAAGACCTCTGGCTCCGCAACGCCGAACACGCGAACCGTTGCGCACTGCTGCTCGCCGACGAACTCGCGCGCATCCCGCAGGTCAGGATTACGCAGCCCGTCGAGTCGAACGCAGTCTTCGCACTCCTGCCGCGCGAGAGCATAGCGCGCGTGCGGGAGCATTTCTTCTTCTACGTGTGGGACGAGCAGACTTCGGAAGTGCGCCTGATGTGTTCGTTCGATACGACCGAAGAGGACGTGCGCGAGCTTGCGGGCGTCATCGAGAAGGCGTTGAGTTAAAGCTTCGCCGGGGCGGCCGGGGCGCGCGGCGTCTCCGAATTAGTCGCGCGCCGCCCCGACGCTTTCGTCCCCGGTTAAGGCGTGGTCTCGGCGAGATTGGACTTGTACTTGGTGTTGGTGGTTCGGTCGGTCAACTCGATGTAGACCCAACTGGGCGGGATGGCATCCTGCTCCATCGCGAACCAAATTTGATTAAGGTCGGACGCCTTCGAGAAGGCGCAGAATCCATAGAGGCGCTTGCCGCGCGAGTCGTAGATGTCAACCCAAGTCCTCGACGCCTTCATGTTCTTGCCGCAGGGCGGAAGACTCGGCGAGGCGGCGAAGAGTGAATCGGGGTAGGCCGTCGAGTTGTCAACCATGTACTTGTAACGTATCCAGCTCTTGCCGCTCGCCTGATAAGATTCGATCCCACTTAGATAGAGCACCGGGTTCGGAAGCACGTAGGCCGACGCGGTCGAAGCTGCGTCGGTCGCGAGACACGTCAGAGCCAGCAGGGCCAAGAGCACGGCGGCTTTTCTTCCTATGCTAAGCCTCATTGTCGTCTCCTCTCTTAAAGAAAAGTAAGGAAGAGCGCGGCGCGCGAGGCCGCCGACGGCGCATTGAAACACCTTTCGGCGCGGCACACAAGATTTATTTGGAAGTTTCGAGAGTGTGTGTGAGGCCGTCTTGATTAAGCGCCGTGCTCAGGTATATGACGACGACGACGATTGATGGGGCTTGCCGTCGGTGCTCAATCCGGGTATTCGTCTGAACCCTGCACCCAGAGGAAGGATTGTACGTCAATCATGTCGCGCGGGTGCAAGCTTCGCTGGTCGCGGCACACCGCGTCGGCGAATTCGAGCAGGTTC
>JAVXWN010000189.1:0-6778 GCA_032230645.1 Acidobacteriota bacterium
CCCCACATGATGTTTATGTGGGGCCGCCGCTGCTGTTCCAAAGGAGTAAGCGCGGGCCTCTAACCGATCAGCGCGGGTGCGCAGACGCGCAGCGCCTTCACACGCCGAACTGGCGCAGGTGGTGATCCATGTGGAGGTAGCCCCAGCGCTGCCAGTCGGCCTCGCTCATCTCGCCAAAGAGCGGGTGCACGTTTCTCTTCGAGTCCGGCGCGGGATGCGTGAAGCGGCCGACGAGCATTTCCAACTCGCGCATGTCCCCGTCGAACTCGACGGGGCGCGTCCCGCCTTTCTCCTGATCAACCTCGGGCCGCGTCTTGACGCCCTTCGGCCAACGCAGCGGCACGCGCAGCGCGAACCACTTGAGCAGCGTGCGTTGAAGCCGCGTGCCCGATAAGCTCAACTCGTTCTCGCCGAGCGCGGTGCGGAACGAGTCGCTTAGATGACAGACGGCCTGATGCGGCGTCATGCGTCCCCACTGCCGCACGCTCTCGGGGCGAAGGCAACGCAGCCGCCGCATGATCTCCTCCGCGTCCTGTTGCTTTTCGAAACTCTTCACTCTTTCACCCTCAATCGTTTAAGGCCCACGGCCGTTCGCATTACGCGAGACCTTCTACGCGCGGCCGTGTTGCACCTTAGCGTTTAAGTTTCTCAAGAAACTGCTTGCGGAACTTCGAGACCTTCGGCGCGACGACCGCGCGGCAGTAGGGCTGCGCAGCGTTATTCTCGAAGTAGTCCTGATGATACCCTTCGGCCGGATAGAACTTGTCGAGCGCGACGACCTCCGTGACTATCGTTGCATCCCAGACGCCCGCGGCCGTCAGTTCACCCATGACCTGTTCGGCCGTCTCGCGCTGCTCGGGCGTGTGATAGAAGACGGCCGAGCGATACTGCGTGCCGATGTCTCCGCCCTGACGATTGAGCGTCGTCGGGTCGTGAATGGTGAAGAAGACTTCGAGCAATTCGCGGAACGTGACGGCGCGCGGGTCGAAGGTGACTTGCACGACTTCGGCGTGACCCGTCGTGCCTTCGCAGACCTCTCTGTAAGTCGGGTCTTGGACGTGCCCGCCCGCGTAGCCCGACACGACGCGCTCGACGCCGCGCAACTCTTTGTAGACCGCCTCCAGACACCAGAAGCATCCGCCACCGAGCGTCGCCTGCTCTCTCGTTTGTTCAGTGCTCATCGTTTACAACTCTGCCCCTCGGGATTTCGTAAAGCGTCCTGAGTATAGCGTGAAGGGGTCGCATATGCGCGTCCGCACGGGCGGCGCGCGGCGGCGTGATTTCCCGCGCGGTGATGTGGCAAGATGTGAACACGTTTGAGATGCTTTTGCGCGTTGTCGCTTTGAGCGTGAAGCCGTTTGAGTTCATCGTTGCCGACGACTTACGCTCAAGTTACGATTCGACCCTCAGCCGACCGCAAGCTCCCGCTCCCGAAGAAAGACGCTGAAGACCGATGTCTGATTCGACAGAAGTGCTACAGCCCGCACCCGAGCCCGGATTCTTCGCGGCCGTCCGCGAAGCCATACGCGGCGCGCGCCCCTCATACGACTACACCGAAGGCTCCATCGGGCGCGCCATACTCCTGCTCTCCGTCCCGATGGTGCTTGAGATGTTGATGGAGAGCGTCTTCGTCGTGGCCGATGTTTTCTTCGTCGGGCGTCTCGGCAAAGAGGCCGTCGCCACCGTCGGCCTGACCGAGTCCATGATGACGCTCGTCTACACTCTGGCTATCGGGCTGAGCATCGGCGCGATGGCGATGGTCGCGCGCCGCACAGGCGAGCACGACGCGGATGGTGCGGCGCGCACCGCCGCGCAGGTCATCACGCTCGGCCTCTGCGTCTCAATCGTCATCGGCGTGGCGGGCGTCCTGCTCGCACCGCGCCTGCTCGGGTTGATGGGAGCCGAGCAGGCGGTCATCGAGCGCGGCAGCGGCTTCACGCGCGTGATGCTCGGCTGCAACGCTTCGGTCGTGATGCTGTTTCTTATCAACGCGATCTTTCGCGGAGCGGGCGACGCGGCCGTAGCGATGCGCGTGCTGTGGCTGGCGAACGCCATCAACATCATCTTGGGGCCGTGCCTCATCTTCGGGCTCGGGCCTTTCCCCGAGATGGGCGTGACGGGCGCGGCCGTAGCGACGAGCATCGGGCGCGCGACCGGCGCGCTCTTCGCCTTCTCGAAGCTGTGGCGCGAGGGCGGGCGCGTGCATCTCGCGCGGCGACACTTCCAGCTGGACGCGTCGCTCGTCGCGCGGCTCGTGCGCCTGTCGGGGAATGCGACCTTTCAGGTCTTCATCGGCATGGCGAGTTGGGTTGCGCTGACGCGCTTGCTCTCTTCCTTCGGGAGCGCGGCCGTCGCGGGCAACACCATCGGGATGCGCGTCATCTTGTTCGCGCTGCTGCCTTCGTGGGGGATGTCGAACGCGGCGGCGACTCTGGTGGGCCAGTCGCTCGGGGCAGGGAAGCCCGAGCGCGCCGAGCAAGCGGTGTGGCGCGCGAGCTTCTACAACATGATCTTCTTAGGGAGCATCGGCCTCGTCTTCGTCGTCTTCGCAGACCCGATAGTCAGCATCTTCACGCACGCCGCCGCGGGCCCCGAGGTGCAGCGATATGGAACCGACTGCCTGCGCATCGTCGCGTGCGGCTTTCTCTTCTACGCCTACGGCATGGTCATCACGCAGAGCTTCAACGGCGCGGGCGATACGCGCACGCCGACCATCATCAACCTCTTCGTCTTCTGGCTGTGGGAGATTCCGCTGGCCTACGTGCTGGCCTTCGTCTTCAAGATGGGGCCGCGCGGCGTCTTCCTCGCCGTGACCGTCGCGTTCTCGACGCTCGCCATCGTCAGCGCGCTTATCTTTCGACGCGGGCGCTGGAAGACGAAGAGGGTGTAAAATCTTTGCCGAAGAGAGGAGACGCGAGTGTTCGATAAGCTGGTCGAGCAGAAGATACGCGAGGCGCAGGAGGCGGGCGAGTTCGACCGTCTTGAAGGCGCGGGCCGTCCCATCAACCTCGATGCCTACTTCTCGACGCCCGAAGAGTTGCGCGCGGGCTACGCCGTGCTCAAGAACGCGGGCGTGCTGCCCGAAGAGGCGGCGGTGCTCAAGGAGATTAACGAACTCGAAGCGCGCGTCGAAGAGAGCCGCGACCGTGACGAGCGCGAGAGACTCAGGCGCGAGCTGGCCTCGCTCAAGCTCAAGTACGACCTGCTCGCCGAGCGTTACCGCCGCGCGCGTTGATGAGAGCAGATGAACGAGCGCGCGGCTTTGGCAGCGCGTAAACTTCGGATTTTCGTGCATTTCCCGCGATTATTCCCCTCGCCGACCCCCGACGTTTTTTTCTGAAACCTTCCGCGCGCCTCCGCCACTAACTAGCGGTGTTAGACGATGAACGAACGGCTGGCGGTCAACACGATGAGTTTAGAACTGGGTCAGCCGGGCGCACACGCTGGGGCCTTGATGAACAGCACTCAGGAACTGGTGGCGCGCGTCCGTGCGGGCGACGAGGAGGCTTTCCGCCTCATCTTCGACCGTTACTCGCGCCCCGTCCTCAGCTTCATCTTCGACATGGTCGGCGACCGCTCTCTGGCCGAAGACCTCGCGCAGGAGACCTTCGTTCGCGCCTATCGCGGCCTTGACAGTCTGCGTGAAGAGACCAAGCTCTCGACATGGCTCTTTGCCATCGCGAAGAACTGCGCGCGCGAGCAGTTGCGCACGCGCCGTCGCCACGAAGGCAACGTCGAGCTTGACGCCGGGCCCGCCTTCGAGTTGCACGACAAGGCGCGCACGCCTTCGGGGCAGTTGCTCGACAAGGAGTTGAACGGGGTCATTGAGGGGGCTCTGATGAAGCTCGACGAAGACAAGCGGACGGTCTTCACTTTGAAAGTTTTGCAGCAGCGCAGCTACGACGAGATCGCGGAGATCACGGGCTTCTCCGTCGGCAAGCTCAAGACAGACCTGCACCGCGCGCGCGCCGAGATGAGACGCCGCATCGGCCCGTACCTAGGGGGTGAGCAGTGATGAGATGTGAAGATTGCCTCCCGCTCGTCGAAGAGTATGCGGACGGCGAGGTTGAAGGACGCACCGCCGAGTTGATGAGCGCGCACCTCGCGACGTGCGAGACCTGCGCCGCCGCGCTCGACGCGCTCTCCTTCGAGCAGGAGATTTACGCACGCTACGACCGTGGGCTCAAAGTCAGCCCGACTCTCTGGGCGCGCGTCAGCGCCGAGATTGCGCGCGAGCCGCTTGCTGAAAGTCACGACGAGGGCCGTCGCTTTCTAACTCGCCTGCGTCACAATCTGTTTGCCGCGCTCGGTGCGCTCAACGTGCGACCCGCGCTCGCATCCGCGCTCGCGCTCCTCATCGCAGGCATCATCGTGGGCTCGCTCTGGCTCACGCATAGGCCGCAGGCTCCGGCGGAGGTGGCCGAGAACGCGCCGGTCAAGAGTGTCATCGTCAGCCCCACGTCCCCGGCGGCAGTGAGCAGCGGCGGCGGCGACGTTGCGCCCGCCGCAAGTCCTTTGACTGTCAATTCGTTTGAAGAGAGTCCCGGCATGGCGGAGACGTATCGCGACAACTCGCGCGCGTATGCGGCCGAGTCGAAGCCGCGTAACGTGCAGCACACTACGGAGGTTGACGTGGCGACGTTGCTCGTGGACGCGCCCGCAGCGAAGCCGAACCCGAACATCGTCTTCATCAGGCCGGACGACCACGCCGCCGACGCGGCCGACAACGCGCCGCTCTTCGTCAACGCTTCGGCTTCCGCCCACGGGACGGTCGCGAACGACGCGCGACTGCTCGACCCCGCCGAGACGGAGTTGGCGCGTCATGTCGAGCAGGCTCAGATGCTCCTGCGCTCTTTCAAGAACGCGCGTCCCAACGAAGGCGACACGGTCAACGTTGCCTACGAGCGCAAGCTCTCGCGCAGGCTGTTGGCCGAGAACGCCACGCTTCAGCTTGACGCGGAGACGCGTGGCGACAAGGACACCAAGCAGGTGCTCGACTCAATCGAGCCCTTCCTGCTCGACATCGCGAATTTGCGCGAACAGCCTTCGCGCGAAGAGGTGCGCTCCATCCGTGAGCGCGTGCGGAAGAACGAAATCATCGCCGCTTTGCAGGTGTACTAGGAGGGCGGCCCGCGCAAGGGCCCTCCGACGGTATCGAATACAAAACGAAGTAAGGAAGAATAGAAGCCATGATGCACCCCAAGATTCGCGTTAACAGAACCAGCGCTCCCCGGCTCGCGGCCTTCGCGCTCGCCGCCGTGACGCTCGCGCTCGCCGCCCTTCCGGCGCGAGCCGATGCGCAGGCGCGCGAGATGCTCAACCGCCTCGTGCAGACGCCCGGCTCGGCGGGCAACAACGACCCGGCCATGCGCGCGCTCGACCGCGGGCGCAATCTCATCGACGAAGGCAAGTGGGAGCAGGCTGCCTCGACCTTCGACCGCTTCATCGTTCAGTACCCGACCGACAAGAACGTTGACGCCGCGCTCTACTGGCTCGCCTACGCGCACAGCAAGCAGGGCAACCTGACCGCGGCCGAAGCGACGCTCGCGCGTCTGCTCCAGAACTACTCGCGCTCGAACTGGGCCGACGACGCTCGCGCACTTCGTCTCGAAGTACGCGCCAAGCTCAACCCCGGCAGCGTGGACGTGCCCGAAGAGGGAGCCGACGACCTCAAGATCATCGCGCTCAAGGCGCTCTGCGAGAACGACAAGCCGGGCTGCTCGGCTCGCGTCGGCGACGTGATTCGTTCGGGCAACTCTTCACCGCGTGTGAAGGAGGCGGCCATCATCCTTCTCGGGCGCTACGGCGGCTCGGAGGCCGTCCCCGCGCTCATCCAGATGTCTCGCACCGACCCGGACGCGAAGCTGCGCATGCGCGCCATCCGCGCGCTCGGTAGTACCAATGACGAGCGCGCGCTCGACGTGCTTCGCGAGATAGCGATGGGCCCGACCTACGAGGATGAGAGCCCGACCGACTCGGCCATCCACGCGCTTGCCGAGCATGACAGCGCGCGTGCCGTTACCGTCCTCGGCGAAGTCGTCACACGCGGGCAGAACCTGCGCGCACGCACGCACGCCGTCGAGCTTCTGTCGCGCCGACGTGGTGAGCCCGTCGTTGACGAGCTTCTCCGCCTCTACGACGCCGTGCCCGAGCTGCAAGTCAAGAAGTACGTGCTTGCCGCGCTCGGCAACCGCAAAGACCCGCGCGCGCTCCAGAAGCTCATCGAGGTGGCGCGTTCGGCCTCTGACGTGCAGCTACGCGCGCAGGCTATACGCGCTATTCCGAACCGCGACGAGGAGCAGGACTTGGACGTTCTGCTCTCGCTCTACGACTCTGAGCGCGATAACGACCTGCGCAACAACCTGCTCGCGGCCATCGGCCAGTATCAGAACCAGCGCGCCTATCAGAAGCTTGAACAGGTCGTGCGCAACAACGCCGAGCCCATCGAGCGACGCAAGTCGGCCATCAGCTTCCTCAGCCGTAGCAAAGATAAGCAGGTGATGGACTTTCTCGAAAGCCTGCTCAAGTAACGCCGCCACCATTTGAACGCGGGCGGCCTCCCTTCGACGATGAAGGCCACCCGCGCGGGACAAACTCTCAACCGAACCTAACAACAACCGGCCGACAACCGGGCCGGAGAAGTGCTGCTAGAACCTCGGAGCAAAAGCCGGGAGCGCGCGCATCCTGCCCGCCATGAGCGCGACAGCGCGAAGAAGAAGAATCGCTAAAGCTAGAGGTTGAGTTGAAGAGTAAGATTAGAAGCGTGCAAGCACGCTTT
>JAVXWN010000198.1:0-23799 GCA_032230645.1 Acidobacteriota bacterium
GCAGCGTAGCCCACGTAAGAGCCTACGCCGACGGCGAGCGCAGCCGTCAGTCCGGGGTCGAGCACGAGGAACGCCATCCACCCGTAGAGGAACGCGAGCGGCCGTCCATAAGCCTCGCGCAGGTAGACGTACTGCCCACCCGCCGAAGGATACCGCGCCGCCAACTCGCCGTAACAGAGCGCGCCCGAGAGAGCCATCACACCCGACAGCAGCCAGACGATGAGCACTATCAGCGGCGAGCCGATGGACTTGGTCATGCCTGCGGGCGTGAGAAAGATGCCGACGCCGATGACCTCGCCCACGACCACTGCGGTCGCCGTCGCAAGTCCAATCTGCCGCTTCAACTCACTCCGCTCGTTCAAGTCCAAAGATTATCCTTTCAAAATAGTGATGAATGATGAATAAAGTGATGAATGATGAATACCGCAGCGTCGTTACTTCATCATTCATCACTCATCACTTCACTTAATCGGCCACGCGATATTCGAGCAGGAAGCGTCCTATCTGCATGGTTGCCTTGCCGCCTGTTGGAGGGTTGATGAGCAGCGAGCGAACGGCGCTGCCTTTGCGACTGCGCCGCGCTTCCGCGATGCCTACGGGGTCGCCGCTCGAAGCGCGATAGAAGCTGACGAGAATGGTGTCATCATCCGCGCGCTTGTAGCCAAAGACGTACTGGCCGGGCTGCAACTCGAAGTCGCCCATGCGCAGCGCGGCCTGCGTGATGAAGAAGTGCGAGTAGTTACCTTCGGCCGAGTAGCCTGCCGTAATCATCACCACGCCCGCGATGAAACGACCGCGGCCGTCGGTCACGCCCGAGGCAGTGCGAAACTCGGTCTCGATGTTCTCTTTGACGACGGGCGCGCGCGCCGGGATAACCTTGCGCAACTCATCTGCGCTGGCTGCGCGCCAGCGTGCGCGCGCCGATGCGGCCTGACCCGCGACGGCCGAGAGGGCGAGCGTCGCGACCACGACGACGATAAAGAGCTTCGCGTTCCTCATGCCTGTCCTCCGATAGATGCGACGTGTAAGACGGCGAGCGACGGTCGTGATGAATTGCGACTGCAAACGTTCGGGCGGCGTGAGCGGGCATCACGCCGGGTCTTCCGTTATAATTCGATTCGTTTCAGAAGCGCGCGGCTTCCCGGTCAGAGCCCTTTGTCACCGATGCGCCTATCATCCCACCGCGGCAAGTGTAACGCACTCCCACTCAAGTTGCTCATCCCGCTGCTGCTCATCTGCGGGGGGCAAGCGCACGCCCTCGACCCTGCGCGCGAGGTCGGCGAGTTCGCGCGTCGCGCTTGGCAGACCGACAACGGGCTTCCGCAGAATACGGTTCACTCAATCACGCAGACCACGGACGGCTACGTCTGGGTCGCGACCGAAGAAGGACTGGCGCGCTTCGACGGACTCGGCTTCGTCGTCTTCGACAAACAGAACACTCCCGCGCTCAAGAGCAATGACGTGCGCGCGCTGCTCGCGACCCATGAGGGAGGCGCGCTCTGGGCCTCAACAGCTTCAGGCGCGGCACGACTCTCAGGCGGCGAGTGGCAGAGCTTCACGACCGCGCAGGGGCTCGCGGGCGACGACGTGGCTTCCGTCTACGAAGACCGCGAGGGCTCTATCTGGGTCGCGACCTCGAAGGGCTTGAGCTGCTACCGTGACGGAAAGTTCACGAACTTCACGTCGAAAGACGGGCTGGCCGCCGACGGTGTTCAAGCCGTCTCCGAAGACGCGGAAGGTAACCTCTGGGTCGGCACCGACGAAGGGCTGAGCCGCTTTCGTGATGGAAGGTTCACGAGCTACACGTCGAAGGATGGTTTGACGGGCGGAGGCGTCTCGGCTATCCAACAGGGCACGGACGGATGCCTCTGGGTCGGAACCGCCAACGGGCTTTCATCCTTCCGTAACGGTCAATTCAAGAACTACACTGCCGCCGATGGCCTGCCGAACGACCGCGTCATCTCGCTTCGCGCCGACCGCGAGGGGAGCCTGTGGGTCGGAACGGCTTCGGGGCTCGCACGCTTTCGCGCGGGGCGCTTCGAGACAGCGGGCGGCGCGGAAGGTCTCTCCGACGGCATCATCCTTTCGCTCTTCGAGGATGCGGAAGGGAGCCTCTGGGTCGGGACGGAGTCGGGCGGCTTGCGACAACTCAAGGACAAAAAGTTCACCACCTACACGACGCGCGAAGGTCTCGCAAGCGACCTCGTCAAGTCCATCTACGAAGACCGCGCGGGCAACGTCTGGGTCGGGACTTATGGCGGCGGGCTCAACCTTCTGCGTGAAGGACGAGTCAAGACCTACACGACCGAAGAGGGACTTGCGAGCAACATCGTGCTCTCGCTCGTCGAGGATGCGGACGGCGCGCTGTGGGTCGGGACGCCCGATGGCTTGAGCCGCTTTCGCGACGGCAGATTCACGACCTACACTTCGGCCGAAGGATTGCCGAACGACTTCGTTCGCTCGATCTACGCCGACCGCGCGGGCGCGCTCTGGGTCGGCACGCGCGGCGGGCTGGCGCGTCTGAAGGACGGGGAGTTTACGACCTACACGACGCGCGACGGATTGCCCGACGACTTCGTCGGCACGATATACGAGGACGCGACGGGGAGCATCTGGGTCGGCACGCTCGGCGGCCTGAGCAGATTCGCCGGAGGCCGATTCACAAACTACACGACGCGCGACGGCCTCTCGGATAACGTCGTCATCTCCATCCACGGCGACGCCGAAGGGCGTTTATGGATTGGTACCAATGGCGGCGGGCTGAACCTCTTGAAGGATGGCCGCTTCACCTCGTTCACCACGCGCGACGGTCTGCCGAACGACACCATCTATCGCATACTGGAAGACGCGCGCGGCCGTCTCTGGATGAGTTGCAACAAGGGCGTCTTTCGTCTGGACAAGTCTGAGCTTGAAGAGTTCGCCGCCGGTCATGTTCATTCTTTAACTCCCGTGCTCTACGGAACGGCGGACGGTATGGCGACGCGCGAGTGCAGCGGCGGCGGCCACCCTTCGGCGTGGAGAGGCGCGGACGGCCGCCTCTGGTTCTCGACCATCAAGGGCGTAGCGATGATAGACCCCGAGCACCTTGCGTCGAACGAGCAGCCGCCCCCGACGGTCGTCGAGCAGGTGAGAGTTGACGGCGAAGTGGTCGCGCCTGCTCCTCAAGTCGAGCTTGCGCCGGGCAAGAGCCGCTTCGATTTCTACTACGCGGGCTTGAGCTTCGTCGCGCCGGAGAAGGTGCGCTACAGGTACAAGCTCGAAGGATTCGACCGCGACTGGGTTGACGGCGGCGACCGGCGCGTGGCCTATTACACGAACCTTGGGCCCGGCGAGTATCGCTTTCTCGTCGTCGCGTCGAACAACGACGGCGTGTGGAGCCGCACGCCCGCCTCGTTCGCGTTCAGGCTTGAGCCGCACTTCTATCGCACCTACTGGTTCTATGCGCTCGTCCTGCTCTTGGCGGCTCTCGTGGCATGGCAGCTTTACGCGCTGCGTCTGCGACAGGTGCGTGCGCGCTTCGGCGCGGTGCTGCAAGAGCGTAACCGCATCGCGCGCGAGATACACGACAACCTCGCGCAGGAGATTCTCGGCATCTCCGTGCAGCTTGAGATCGTTGCTCGTCAGATGCCGGTCTCACTCGATGCGGCGCGCACACACCTCGACCGCGCACGCAGTCTCGTCCGCAGCAGTGTGGCTGAAGCGCGCCGCTACGTTTGGGACTTGCGCTCGCAGTCGCTCGACGAACGCGACCTTCCGGCGGCGCTCGCCGAGATGACGCGCAGGCTCACGGCCGAGAGTTCGGTGCAGACGCACTTCCACGTCGGCGGCACGTTTCGCTCGCTCGCGCCGCAGGTCGAGAACAATCTCCTGCGCATCGGGCAGGAGGCCGTGGGCAACGCCGTGCGTCATGCGCAGGCTCGAACGATCTCGGTGAGCCTCGACTTCGACGCGCGCGAAGTGCGGCTCGGCGTCAAAGACGACGGACGCGGGTTCGACCCGCGAGCTTACGACGACGGTGCGGGCGGTCACTTCGGGCTCGTCGGCATGCGCGAGCGCGCGGAACAAATGGGCGGGAGCGCCGTCGTCACAAGCGCACACGGCGAAGGGACAGAGGTAGTCGTTCGTATACCGATTGCGGCTTAGAAGATGTTTGATAAGCTTCGATGTGGTCGGATGCCGAAAAGCCGGGGCAAAGCCCCTTGACTGAGGTTCTCATGGACAACGAAAAGATTCGCATAGTCGTGGTTGACGATCAGGCGGTGGTGCGGCAGGGCTTTGTCTCGCTCATCAACACGGTCGCTGACATGGAGGTTATCGCCGAGGGCGTGGACGGGCGACAGGCAGTCGAGCTTTACCGAAAGCACAGGCCCGACGTTATGCTGACGGACTTGCGCATGCCCGTCATGGGCGGCGTCGAAGCTATCACCGCCATCCGGCGCGAGTTCGCGGCGGCGCGCATCATCGTGCTGACGGCCTTTGACGGTGACGAGGACATCTATCGTTCGCTACAGGCGGGCGCGCAAGGCTACCTGCTCAAGGACGTGTTCTTCGAGGAGTTGGAGGACGCCATCCGCACCGTGCACGCAGGGGGGCGAAGGATTCCCGGCGTGGTCGCTGAACGTCTGGCCGGTCGCGTCGGCGGCTCAGACCTGACGGCGAGAGAGTTGGAGGTGCTTGAGCGTATCGTCGAGGGCTTGAGCAACAAGGAGATTGCCGCCGCGCTCGACATCAGCGAGGCGACCGTGAAGAGTCACATCAACAACATCCTCAGCAAGCTTGGCGTGGCCGACCGCACGCAGGCCGCGACGACCGCCATCCGGCGCGGCCTCGTCCACCTCCCCGAAACGCCGCGCCACTCAAACTAAAGTTTGATGCCGGGCCCCAACTTCATACCCATGACAGGCCCTCGGCGCGCATGTTACCTTGCAGTTCCCTTGGTTAGTAAACCCGGCCGGGGGCGAAGTGAGTCGGCGGCCACCCCGCCTAACTTGTTGCAGACCGAACACCGGTTTCCGGCTCACGAGCTTTAACATTCGCCCCGGCCGGGCTTTCCTTTTCCGCGCACGCGCGGCCACGTCGTTCAATCCCCGTCTCGCTCACATCACCGTATGTAGTGTACATTGGTCTTATCTACACCACATTTCGTGCGTCGTAAACTTTAACGAGGGGGGCATTTCGGGATGAAATTGAAGGATAAGGTTGCGCTCATAACGGGCGCGAGCAGCGGCATCGGGCGTGCCATCGCGGAGCGTTTCGCGGCCGAGGGCGCGCACGTCGCGGTCAACTACCTGCCGCGCGGAAGCGGCGAACAGGATGCGCTCGCGGTCGTCGAGACGCTTGCCACGCCCGGCTTAGCGGTCGCGGCCGACGTGAGCAAACGCGCCGATGTCGAACGGATGACGGCGGAGGTCGTCGCTCAATTCGGCCGCCTCGACATCGCCGTGTGCAACGCCGGGATTGAGATCAAGCGACCCTTCCTCGAAGCGACCGATGAGGAGTGGGAGAGGGTCATCGCGGTCAATCTCTACGGCGCGTTCGTCGTCAGTCAGGCGGCGGCGCGCGCGATGGTCAAGCAGGGCGGCGGCGGTAAACTCATCTACACCTCGTCGGTGCACGAGGACATTCCCTTCCCCGGCTACACTGCGTACTGCGCATCGAAGGGCGGCGTGCGGATGTTGATGCGCAACCTCGCTATCGAGCTTGCGCCCCACCGAATCAACGTCAACAACATCGCGCCCGGTGCTATCGCCACTCCCATCAACCAGTCCGTTCTCGAAGACCCCGAGGCGAAGGCGAACGCTGTCGGCGAGATACCGTGGGGACGCTTCGGCCGGCCCGAAGAGGTCGCGGCGGTCGCCGCCTTCCTCGCGAGCGACGAGGCGGAATACGTCACGGGGAGCACCTACTACGTTGACGGCGGGCTGACTCAACAGGTCACACAATATTAAAGAGCAGTCACCATTCGCCGTCGTCATTATTGACGAGCCGTCAACGCTTCGCCTTCGTTAACGCGGCTCCTTCGTGTTGCGCGTGGCGAGGCTTGCGATGACGACGACCAGTTCGGCGGGCTCGACCGGCTTCGCCACGTGCATCTGGTATCCGGCCGAGAGCGCGCTCATGCGGTCTTCGACCCGCGCGTGCGCCGTCAGCGCAATGGCGGGCGTCCGCCCTCCATCCTCGGGGCGCAAGGCGCGAACTTGCGTGATGAAGGCATAGCCGTCAGCGCCGGGCATCCCGATGTCGCTGACGAGAAGGTCGGGCTTCCAACTCTTCAACGCGGCAAGCGCTTCGGTCGCGCCCGCTGCGGTCGTCACCTCCGAGCCGCAAGACCTGAGCACCAGCGCGAGCATGTCGCGCGCGTCCGCTTCGTCGTCAACGACAAGCACGCGCAGCCCTTTGAGTTCCGGCGGGCAGTTGAAGGGAACGGCCTGCCGCTCTGAGGTCGGATGCTGTCGCTTGGGGTCGTCCTTCAAAAGCTTCGTGTCGTGGATAATCATGCGCGGGAGCCTGACCGTG
Organism: Acidobacteriota bacterium; assembly: GCA_032230645.1. GTDB lineage: Bacteria > Acidobacteriota > Blastocatellia > Pyrinomonadales > Pyrinomonadaceae > QHXN01. Next base: position 6,517 of record JAVXWN010000198.1, read on the forward strand.
AAGGTCGAGCCCTCGTCCGCGCCGCCGCTGTGAACCGTCACCGTCCCGCCGTGCATCTCTGTAAGCTGCCGCACGATGGCGAGCCCGAGCCCGAGCCCGCCGTGACGGCGTGAGATGGTGTTGTCGGCCTGCCGGAAACGGTCGAAGACGAAGGGCAGAAACGCCTCGGGTATTCCCTCGCCCGTGTCACTCACCGTGACCTCGACGTGCGAGTTAACGCGCTCCAAGCGCACCTGCACGCGACCGCTCTTTTGCGTGAACTTGACCGCGTTGGTGAGCAGGTTCCAGACGACCTGCTGCAACCTGCCCGCATCGCCCGCGACCGGCCCCGCGCCGGGATCGAGCATCGCTTGAAGCCGCACGCCCTTCGCGTCCGCCGCCGGACGTACCACATCCAACGCCGCTTCGATGACAGCCGCAGGGTCTACGGGCTGCACGTCGAGGCGGAGCTTGCCCGCGATGATGCGCGCGAAGTCGAGTATGTCTTCGATGAGGTGCGACTGTAGCTCGGCGTTCCTCTCGATGCTCGCCAGCGCGCGTTCCGACCCGTCGGCATCGAGCTGACCCGTGCGTAGCATCCTCGCGAAACCAAGAATGGGCGTGAGTGGCGTGCGCAGCTCGTGCGAGACCGTTGCGAGGAAGTCGTCCTTGGCATTGCTCGCGGCTTCGGCCGCGCGCAGCGCACGCTCTAAGTCGGAGCGCGTCGCGTCGAGCTTCTCGGCCAGCGACTTCGATTGCGCCTCGGCCTGTCGCGCGACGCGTGTCTGCGCCTCGGCGATGAGCAGCGCGCGCTCGCCCCGGAAGGCCGCTCCCAACAGAGGCAACAACTCCACCACGTCGCTCGTCTCTTCGGGCGCGGGACTGCCGCCGACCAACGCGACGACCGAGCCGTCATGACCCGCGAACGCCGTCACTGTCTTGTGCGCATCGGCCGTGGGAAACGGCACGCTCGTCTCGACCTGCCCACGCGCCGCGCACTCTTCGAGGAGCGCGCGCCACGCACGCCCCGAAGGCAGCGTCTGTATGAAGCCGGGAGCGGGGAGCAGGAGACCTATCTCGGGGTCGCGTATGAAGACGATCAGGTCTTCCGCGCCGAGGCGTTCGGCAAGACGTCGCGCGTTATCGCGTCGCCCCTCGGGCGAGATGAGCGCGGAGATAAGTGATGTTGGTCTACTCGCTCGGGCCATCGCTGCGTCGAAGCTACTCATTCGGGAATCACGCACACGACCGCCGTGCAGTTATGAAAACCGCTGAACTGTCTTTCGGCGCGCGCGATCTGACCATAGGTGTTGCAGCCCGCGTACTTCGTCGTGCCCAGCACCTTCTTCAGTGACTTCATCTCAAGCCCGAACTCCTGTCCCATCCTGAGACGCGTCGCCACGCAGTCGAAGAAGAGAGCCACCTTCGGCCGGTGTCCGTTCAACTGGCTGAGTGCGGCGAGCGTGGCGCTCTCGGCGGCTTCGGCCGACGAGACGCCCGTGGCGCTCATGATGTGAGCGGTCGCGCCCGAAGGGATGTCGGCTGCGCACGTCACAGACCCGTCCTCGTTGACCGCGAGCGGCACGCGCAACTTGTAGCCGTCCCCCGTGTCAATGCCGATGATGTTATGAAGGAAGAAGGGCACGGGGTCTTCAAGGTTGAAGCTCTGCCCCGTGGCCGCAGCGTGCTCCTCAAAGACCTCGACCGCGGGCACTGCGTTCAGGCTGACGAGTCGCATCCCTTCGGCCTCGGTCACACGCATCGGCGCGCTCGCGGGCACCCAGCCGTGACTGACCCCAATCCCGAGCGGCTTGTTGGAGAGAATCTCAAGCGCGACCGCTGCATCCGGCACGGCCTCTGTGCCATAGAAGACGTGCGTGCGCGTGAACTGCGCGTCGTCGCCCGCGCCTCCGCCAAAGAGCATGTACGCCCCTGCTGTGAGCAGGTTGAGCGATTCGATGAGGTCGTCGGCGTAGCCCGCGAGCGCGTCGGTCAGCACGAGCGCGGAGCGAAAGAGGTATCTATGATTGCCGGGCCCCTCGAAGGCCGAGACGATATCGCGCGCTGCTCTCTCGCGGTCGGCGCGCAAGTTTCGCCCGAGTCCCGCGACGAAACGCATCTCGTTAGACCTGAGCGCGACCACGCTCGCTGAACTATCGCCCTGCGCGTCGCACGTGAACTCGCCCGCCGACGAGCAACCAATCATCACCTTCGGACTGCACGCGGCCTTGATTGCATCGAGCAGCCGCGCGTAGTCGTGCCTTGACGAAGCGAAGACGATGAGCGCATCGGGCGAGTGTCCCCCGAACTCCTCCCGAATTTTCGCGCCGAGAAACCTGCCTGCCTCCTCGCTGTCGTCGAGGGCCGTATATGCAACCGTTGAATCCGTCATCAAACGACTCCTTGCCGTCTCCGCTCACTCAAATGAAAAGGGGTACCACACAGGGGGGAAGTTACGAGGGGACGGCATAAGGAGTTTTACACCGCGCCCGCTCGAACTGAACATGGATGGCTTTCGTCAAACATTAAGCATCAAATCACTCGGCCGCGCAAGGCTCTGCGCGGCTTTCGTCCCGCTTTATGAATGTCGCCGTTCGATAAAAGTGGTACCCTCATCCCCGTCGAGATTGCTTGACGGCGCGAGGCGCGGTCGCGGCTTTGAAGTTATCAGTTGGAAGACTCGAAGAGGCGGCTTCACACGTTTCGCAAAACCCTGTCGCCGCCCTGTTCATTGTTCACGAAAGGAACGCTCGATGCCGAAAGGAACCATCCTCCTTCCCGTCTTAATCTTCGCCCTGCTCATTAGCGCCTTCGGTCAACGACAACAGCCCGCGCTGCCGCTGCCGCAGTCCGCGCCTACGCCTACGCCTACGCCTACGCCGCAGGAAGATGACGATGAGGTCGTCCGTATCACGACCAACCTCGTGCAGGTTGATGCGGTCGTCACCGACAGGGACGGTCATCATGTGACAGACCTCCGGGCGGAAGACTTCGAGATCATTGAGAACGGGCGACCGCGACAGCTCACTAACTTCTCATACATTACGACGGCGCGGCCCACGGATGCAGCGTCGTCGTCCGCCGCCGCTGTCGCTGCTCCCGCCGCGCGCTCCCGCAACGCGCCGCCCGTGCCGCCCGCGCGCCTTCGCCCTGAACAAGTGCAGCGCACCATCGCGCTCGTCGTAGACGACCTGCGCATGTCGGCCGAGAGCATCCACTTCGCGCGCGGTGCGCTTCGCAAGTATGTAGACGAGCAGGTGCAGCCCGGAGACCTCGTCGCCATCATCCGCACGAGCGCGGGCATCGGCGCGCTCCAACAGTTCACCTCAGACCGGCAACAACTCTACGCCGCCATCGAGCGCGTGCGCTGGTCGCCGCACTCATCGGGCGGGCAGAGCGCCTTCGCGCCAATCAACACGCTCGACCGTGAGTTAGGCTCTGCGGCTACGGAGATACCCGATTCGCTGCCCGGCAGCGTGGACAGCGAGCGCGCCGGTCTCAAAGATTTGAACGAGTTTCGTGACGAGCTTTATACCGTCGGCACTCTCGGCGCAATCAACTTCGTGGTGCGCGGCCTGCGCGAGATGCCCGGACGCAAAGCCGTCATCCTCTTCTCGGACGGGCTTGCGCTCTATGACCCGCGCGGCGACACTCCGCGCTACGTGAGCAACCTGCAACGGCTGATTGACCTTGCCAACCGCGCGTCGGTGGTCTTCTACACGATTGACGCGCGGGGTCTTCAGCCGACCGGCCCGACTGCGGCCGACGACACGGCCGGTAGTCCAATCGGCGCGGGCGGCAGCGCAAGGAGCATGCGCCCCGACGAGATCGGTGAGCAGATACTCAGCCCGCGCAGCGGCGCTCTGTTTGAATCGCAGGGCGGCTTGAACTTTCTCGCGCGTCAGACGGGCGGCCTCTCGCTCTCCAACCAGAACGATCTCAACAAGGGCATCCGGCGCGCGCTTGACGACATGCGAGGCTACTACCTTATCGGCTATCGTCCCGACGAGTCGGCCTTCGACCCTTTGACGGGACGCGTGCGCTTCAACCGCCTGACCGTCCGTGTTAAGAACCGTCCCGACCTTCGCGTCCGCTCGCGCAGCGGCTACGTCGGCATCTCGGAAGCAGCCGCGCGCCCGCAGCCGCGCACGCGCGGCGAGCAGTTGATGTCGGCGCTCGTTTCACCCTTCGGCGCGGGCGGCGTCAACCTGCGGCTCACGTCGCTTTTCATCAACACGCCCGGCGGCGGCTCCGCGATGCGCTCGATGCTGTTGATAGACCCGCACACGCTGACCTTCAAGCAACAGCCGGACGGCCAGTACCAGACGCAGATGGACATCATGGCGGTCACGTTCGGCGAAGACGGACGCGTCGTCGACCAGTTCAACCGCATCGAGACGGTTCGCGTGCGTCCCGAAGCCTTCCAACATTTCCTCACGCGCGGCATGGTCTATGACCTCAACGTGCCGATTAAAAAGCCGGGCGCGTACCAGCTACGCATAGCCGTGCGCGACGCGACGACCGAGCGGGTCGGTTCCGCGAGCCAGTACGTAGAGGTTCCCAACCTCGGCCGTAAACGGCTCACGCTCTCCGGACTCGTCATCGCCTCGCCGCCAGCCGAAGCTCACGCTTCCGCGCCAAGCACGAACGCGGCCGAAGACCAGCGGGCCGACCCCGGCACGCGACGTTTCCGGCGCGGAGCGTTGTTGGATTACGGCTTCGTCATCTACAACGCGCGGCTCGACGCGGCCACACGCCGCCCGCAACTGACGATTCAGGCGCGACTCTTCAGCGAAGGGCGCGAGGTGTACGCGGGCCGTGCGCAACCGTTCGACTCGACTCAACAGACGGGACTCGAACGCATAGAGGCCGCGGGGCGTCTGCAACTCGGCGCGGAGTTGCCGCCCGGCGAATACGTCTTACAGGTCGTCGTTACCGACGCGCTCGCCGATGAGCGGCATCGCATCTCGACGCAGTGGATTGATTTTGAACTTGTGAATTGAGCTTGAGGCAACTCGTCATCGGAGTGTTCGTCTAAGAAGTCTCGCCCTCGCCCGGTGCAGGCAGGATGAACCCGCGCTCGGCAAGAAGCGAAATGATGAGGTCTACATTCTCTTCCGCCGTGCGCGCCCCGCCCGTATCTATTTTCAACTCGGGGCTCGGCGGCGGCTCGTAAGGGTCGTCAACACCCGTGAGCCCTTTTAGCTCGCCCGCGCGTGCAAGCGCGTAGAGTCCTTTGGGATCGCGCGCCTCGCAGACCGCGAGCGGCGCGTCAGCGTAGACTTCAAAGAAGCGTTCCGAGCCGACCATAGCGCGGCACTCGTCGCGCGTCGCGCTGTACGGACTCACGGCCGCGCAGATGACCACGCCGCCGTGACGCACTATCTCCGAAGCGACGTAGCCGATGCGCCGCACGTTCGTATCGCGGTCTTCGCGACTGAAGCCCAATCCCTTTGAAAGGTTCGCTCTCACCACGTCGCCGTCGAGCATGGTCGCCGCGCGTCCATGCTCCAAAAGCCTGACGGCAAGAATCGAAGCGGTCGTGGACTTCCCCGCCCCGCTCAGTCCCGTGAGCCAGACGCAGAAGCCCTGACGATGCGCGGGCGGGTACGCCTGCGCAAGTATCGCGGAGACCTCCGGCCGCATGAACCACTCGGGGACGGCGCGACCCTTTCGTAAATATTCTTCCCTCAACTCGGTGCCCGACACCGAGAGCGTCTTCGCACCGCGTGGCACGCGCGAAGGCTCTTCGTAGCGGTCTTCATCGGGCATGTAGACAAGCTCGCTGAAAGGTATCGGCGTGATGCCAATCTCCGCGCCGTGTTCTTCGAGAAGCTCGCGCGCTTCGTATGCGCCGTAGAAGGGCTCGCCGTTTGAGTCCACGCCGGGGCTCGCGTGGTCGCGTCCGACGATGAAGTGGTTCGCACCGAAGTTGCGCCGGATGAGTGCGTGCCACAGTGCTTCGCGCGGCCCGGCCATGCGCATCGCCAGCGGCAGCAGCGCGAGCAGAGCGCGCGACGTGTCATAGCGTCTCGACATCAACGCCTGATAAGTCCGCACGCGCGTGTAGTGGTCTATGTCGCCCGGCTTCGTCATCCCGACCGAAGGGTGAAGCAGCAGCGTCCCTTCGACGCTTGCGGCGGCGCGCACGGTCAACTCTTCGTGAACGCGATGGAGCGGGTTGCGCGTCTGGAACGCGACGACGTTAGTTCGCCCGAGCAACATCAGACGCCCTCTGACTTCGGCCGGTGTCAGACGCAACCGCTTGAAGTCGTCGTGCCTCGGGAGCGCGAGCACGCGCAACGCGCCGGAGACGTAGGATGCGCCCCACGCGCGCATCTCCGCGACGAGCGGGTGGCGCACATCCTGCGTCCCGCAGACGGCGCGCGCTTCCCTGTCACGATTCCACTCGTAGACCTCTTCGACACGCATGACCGCGAGCAGGTCGTTATATTGATCCGTGAGCGCCACCTCGGCATCGAGGCTGACACGCGCTCCCTCATCAAGAGGAAGCGTAATGGGGATGGGAAAGAGCAGACCGTTTGCAAGCCGCATCGTCTCGACCACTGATTCGTAGTCGGCCCGTCGCATGAACCTTTCGAGCGGCGAGAAGCCGCCCGACGCGAGCAGTTCGAGGTCGCAAACGCCGCGCGGCGAGAGCCGCACGTGCGGCAGGCCCCCTGCGCGTGCGCGAAGCTCGGCTCTCTCCTCCTCCGGCACGAAGAGGTCTGTGAGGGCTCCGCCGTATGGTTCGACGAGCCCCGCTCTATGTTCTTTAATACTCAACTTGAGAATCGTCCCTTCACGACGCATGAGGTCTTACCACGCTTCAGTCAGTTTAAAGAAAGCGCCCTCAGAGCAGCCTTTCGTATCCAGACCCTCTGGCGAGCGTGTACAGTTCCTTCAACCGCTCGGCCTCGTCGCGGCGCGCGACGAGCAGGCAGTCGCCCGCATCAACGATAACAAGGTCTGTGACGCCGAGCGTGAAGATGGGACGGTCGAAGGCGTGTATGAGACAGCCACGCGTGTCGAGAGTCACGACCTCGCCTCGCGTTGCGTTGTCGTCTTGAGTGCTGCTGTTGCTCTGCGTTGCATCGCCATCATCGGCTGCGGCCAGTTCGTAGACCGCAGACCACGTTCCCACATCGCTCCAGCCGGGGTCGGCAGCAACAGTGACGAGTCCTTCGGCCCGCTCAAAGACCGCGGTGTCAATGGGCTCGCGGTCAAGGCCCGTGAACGCCTCGCGCATCGCATCGCGCTCGCGTGGCGTACCGAGGTCGGGCTCCAACTTCATCAACGCCTCGTGGTGCGCGGGCTTGTGACGGCGTATGAGTTCGAGCAGGCGCGACGCGACCCACACGCTCATCCCCGGATTCCAAAGATACGAGCCGTCGGCGAGAAACGCGCGCGCACGCGCCGCGTCCGGCTTCTCCTCGAAGCCCGCGATGTGATACGCACCCTCTCTCCCCTCAAGCGCCGCGCCCGCACGGATGTAGCCGTAGCCGGTGGCCGCGTGCGTCGGCCGCACGCCGACGATGACGCCCTCAGCCTCGCGCGCAACCTTGACGGCTGCGAGCAGAGCGCGGCGGAACTCGTTGCCTTCGCGAAAGTAAGAGTCGGCCCAGCCAACGAAGATGACGGCATCGGGGTCGCGCCGTGCGACGTGGAGCGCGCCGAGACCGACCGCCAAGTTGGTACCAATGGGGAAAGGCTCGCCGATGATTTGACCGGGCGGCACCTCTGGTAACTCACTCGCAGTCTGCGCGACGTAACGCTCGCCCGTGACGACCCACACGTCCGTCGCGGAGACGACGGGCAGCACGCGCTCAAACGTCTGTCTGATGAGCGACTCTTTGCCGACGAGCGCATGAAATTGCTTTGGACGACCCTCGCGCGAGAGCGGCCACAGCCGTGTCCCCGCGCCGCCCGCGATGAAGATTGCTTTGATTGAATCTGACATGAGACCGCTTTCTTATAAAACCAGAGCCCGTTCACTTTGAGTCTAGAGTGAAGCGCGGTTTCGGCACAACCGCACTCGCACTGGATTCAAAGTGCACGGGCTCTAAAGTCTTCTTAGCTCGAACGCGTCAAGCCATACGCTCCCGAAGGCCGGGCAAGGTGAAGAGGTACAGTGCTGGCGCTTGAGCGCAACGCGGACTGCGCCCGTGCCCTGCGGCACCGCGAACTCGACCGAGAGTTCATGCCAACTCGTCATCGCTGGCGACAGCACCGGAAGCGATGCGAGCGTCCCGCCGCCCTTCGACACGGAGACGATCTCGACGAACGGCGGGCCGCCCGTCACGAGTTCTTTCGTGCGCGCCAAGAGCGTGAGGCGATAGCGCGCTCCCGGCTCGACCGGAATCAACTGCGAGACAGCGGGCTCGTCAGGATTTGAGTTCCCCGCGTACTCGACCTTGAGACTGCGCGAGCCCTCGCGCGGCGAGTCCGTGTCGAGCGATAAGTTAACTCCCTGCGTATCGCGTGCGAAGCGCCAACCGAACCCTTCTTCATCCGTACGTGCATCAGCCTCGAATCCGCCGTCAGTGAATGACCCCATCGCTCCTTCGCGTCCTTCCGACCAGACTGCGTATGCGTCTGCGAAGTCGTAGGCGCTGGTGAGGTCTGCGACGAGCGCGCGCCGCGCATCGGTCGTAAGCTCCGCGCCCGACTCGCGCAGGACGCGAACGCCCTCACCCGCCGCACCGGCCTTGATTAAGAAGCTGACGACGGCGAGCGTCTGCTCCTTCGTCCGTGGCTGTGCATCGCGCACGAGCGCATGCGGGTCGCGCCCGCCCGCGTACCATAGAGTCTGAACGAGGTTGGGATAGAAGCGCGGGTCGCTCTCGGCCGCGCGCTTGAGTTCCGCGACCGCCTCATCGCTCACGCCAGCGCGAAGCAAGGCGTTGCCGAGTTGCCAGCGTGGCCGCGCGTAAGCGGGTGCGAGGCTTGCGGCCTCGCGGAAGGCATCGAGCGCGCCTTCCACATCGCCCGCCTCTTCTCGCGCCTTCCCCAACTCAGTCCAGATAACGTAGTCGCGCGGTCGCAAGCGAAGCGCCTCTTCATAAGCGCTCGCCGCCGCTGCGTACTCGCCCGCGTCGGCCAGAAGGTTCGCGCGCGCATAGCGCGCCTCCGGGTCTGCGGGCGCGAGCGCGACTGCCGCATCCGCCGCCGCACGCCCGCCCGTCCTCGCCGCGTAGTCCGAGACCATCCTCGACGCACCGGCACGCAAGGAGGCCCACGCGCACCAGAGGAAGAGCACGCAGAAGGCTACGGCGACTGCGGCGCGCAGCGGCGCGTGCATACGTCGCGCGTCAGGCTTGTGTTCGTCTTCGACCAAAGCGACTTGAATGATTTGAGTGGCGACTTAAAAAAGTCGTGCCCTCAGAAGGTTGTTTTCTGAGGGCACGATAAGCGGGAGGAGGAAAGTCGAACGACGCGAGAAAGAATCCTAATCACGGCACTCGTCGTTGCGGCCGCGCGGAGTGCCGGGGCTCGGGTTAGCGCCGCGTCTGCACGGCACGACGATGGCAGCGGTAATCATACCGGCCGCCGCGATGAAACCGACCGTGCCCGCAGTGCCGAGCCCGAAGAGCCCGCCGCTCGCCGCTGCCGTGGTGGCAGCAGCCGTAGTGGCAGCAGCAGCAGCCCCACCAGCGCCAGCGCCCGCCGCTGCCGCCGCACCCTGTCCGACGATGGGGGCAGCGCCCGGAGTCGTCGAGGTGCAGGTGTCAATCGTTCCACCCTCGGCCGGATTGGTCTGCTGCGTCGAGCCGCCCGACTCAAGCGTGCCCGCCGTGCCCTTGTTCGCCGTCAGTATCGCGCACCCCGAGGCGAGCACCACATTTATCTTCCCCGACTCGAAGGTGAGCGTTACGTTCGAGTTCGGCGCGATGTCCACGCGGCCGAGGCCCGGCAGGTTCACCGTCGCTCCGACGCCCGCGGGCGTCTGAATCGTCTGGCCCGAGAAGATCGTCTCGCCCGACTTTGCGCTATTGCCGTTGACGCTCACGGGATTGTTGCCGCGCGTTACGAGCCGCCCCTTTACGGCCGCTTGCGGCGCGACGTTCGCGATGAGGCGCGACGTGGCCGCGCGCACGAGTTCCGCGTTCACGCAGACGTGCATGACTGCAAGCACGAGGGCGACGGCTGTGACTTTGACGAGCTTATTCTTAAGAGCACTCATAACGTTTTATCTCCGAAGGCAGAGGGGAGGGCGCTTCGCGCGAGACAACTTCCCCGAGACTAAAATCACAGCGAGTCTAGTCTTTATAACCCGGCAGGGTCAATACTCAAGAGGGCTAGTTTTTTGGCCGGATTCCGGCGCGCGCCGTGGCTGCGGCGACGAGCGCAACCGCCGCGAAAGCGTTTGACGGCACGTGAAGCCCGAACTCGACAAGGCTGTGGACGGCCACGCCGCAAAGCCCCGTCAAAGCGCCTAAGCACGCCGCGCGCGCGAACTGTGAGCCTTCATGAAGACGAGGGGCGGACTGCTTGATAAACATGAAGAGGAACGAGGCGACGACCGCCGCGCCTAAGAGGCCGCCCGAGGCGAGCGTCTCCAGATAATCGTTGTGTGCCTGCTGCGGTACGCTGCCGCCCGAGCCTTTATGATAACGGCTGACGGCGATCCAGTAGCCGCCGAAGCCGACGCCCGCGAGCGGGTGCTCCTCGAACATCTCCCACGTCGCCGCCCAGATGTCCTTCCGCCCCGTGCGCGTCGCGTCCGTCGCCTCAGTCGTCACCTCCTCGCCCACCGACGCCACACGGTCTGCGAGCGCGTCACCGCCAAGCCAGACCATCCCGACGACGATGGTCGCGAGCAGCGCGATGACCAGTGCAGCGCGCGCAGCCTTCGAGCGTGCGACGCGGTCAAGGACGGAGTGCGTGCGGTCGGTGTGCCCTCGCGCCGGATGCTCTTGCCCTGACTCGACGACTTGCCCCGCGCGCGTCACGCCGAACGTTGCACCGAGAAAGATAATCTGGCAGAGCATCGCGAAGATGCCGCCGCGCGAGTTCGAGAGCACGAGCGCCGCCCAGACGGGCAGTGCAAGCGCAAGCGGTACGAGCGCCTTGCCGCGCGCGACGCCGCGCCCCGCGACGAGCCCGAGCAACACTCCCAACGTCATCTCCGCGAGGTACGCGAAATGGTTCTTGTTGATGAACTGCGCGTAGCCCGTGCCCACTCGTAGGTACTCAAGAACGAAGCCCTCCTGCCCGCGCTGCGCGGTCTGCCGCGCGATGCCGAAGAGCGCACTCGCGAGCCCCGCTGCGACGACCGCGTAAAGGAGCGCGCGCAGACGCCGCTCGGTGTTTATGTAACGAAGCAGGAGCGCGAGAAAAGATGTGTAGGCGAGCAACTTGATGGCGACGAGTCGCGTCTCGAATGGATCGAAGCTGACCGCGCCGCCCGCGAGCGTGATTGACTGCAAGAGCGCGTATGCGGCGAGCGCGAGGCCGGGCACGACGAGCACGTGTGCGCGCTCGACCCGGCGACCCGAGAGCGCACCTTCAATCGCCCAGAGCGATGCAAGCAAGAAGACTGCCGCCTCGAACAGCGCCGTCCAACCGGGCTCGACCGAGCCGTAAGGGATGGGCGAGAGCGCGATGATGGCAATGAGCCCCACGAAGACGAAGGCGGAGAGTCCCCTCGCCGTCGCACCCGCGCGCGCGCCGCTCACCTGTGACATAGAGGCCGGTGCGGTCGGCGTGAGTGAGGCGGACGGCAGCTTGCTCTTACTCATGTGAATTTCTACTAACGGAGTGTCGAGCCGCGCCGTCTATGACGACGCTGCCCGTCCGTCGTGCCGAGGTCAGGGCTTCAAGGTCGCGCCGCCGGGGTCGTGCCAGCCACCGATGTCTGCGGTCAACTCATCAGCCTCGCGCGGGCCCCAAGTGCCCGGCTCGTACTCGTGAACGGGCGTCACGTCGCCGAGCACGGGATCGACGACGCGCCACGAAGCCTCGACCGCGTCCTCGCGTGTGAAGAGCGACGAGTCGCCCTTGAGCGCGTCGCGGAGCAGACGCTCATAGGGCGGCGTGTCGTCGCCCGGGTCTTCGTGCGCGACCAGTTCGATGTCCTCGCCCGCCATCGCCTCGCCTTCGACCTTTGTGCGCGCGCCGAGCGAGATGACGATGTCGGGGCTCAGGCGGAAGCGGAAGTAGTTGGAGTGCGGCGAGACGACTTCGCCGAAGACCGACTGCGGCGGGCGCTTCATCGTCACGAGCACTTCGGTCGCCGACAACGGCATGTGCTTGCCCGCGCGTATGACGAAAGGCACTCCGGCCCAGCGCCAGTTGTCTACGTGCAGACGCAGCGCGGCATAGGTCTCGACCTGCGAGCCGTGTGCGACACCCGGCTCGTCGCGGTAGCTACGAAACTGACCGCGCACGACGCTCTGCCGGTCGAGCGGGCGCATCGCGCGCAGCGCCGCGATCTTGCAATCGCGCACCGATTCGGTCTCGTAAGAAGAGGGCGGCTCCATCGCGAGCAGCACTGCGACTTGCAACAAGTGGTTCTGCACCACGTCGCGTATGGCTCCAACCTCATCGTAGAACTTGCCCCGCCCTTCGACGCCGAACGCTTCGGCCATCGTGATCTGCACGCTCTCGACGTAGTGGCAGTTCCAGACGGGTTCGAGAAACGAGTTGGCGAAGCGGAAGTAGAGGAGGTTCTGGACGGGCTCCTTGCCGAGATAGTGGTCGATGCGATAGACCGAATGCTCGGGGAAGAACTGGTGGATGGAGCGGTCAAGCTCTTGCGCGGAGGCGAGGTCGCGACCGAACGGCTTCTCGACCACGATGCGCGCACCCTCGGCAGCGGAGCCGGACTTGGCGAGCCCTTCGGCCACGACGGTGAACATGCTCGGCGGGACGGCGAGGTAATGAAGCGGGCGTTTGGCTTCGCCAATCTCGTGGCGCAACTGCTCGAAGGTCGTCGGGTCGCGATAGTCGCCGTCAACATACTTGAGGTTCGCGACGAGGCGGGCGAAGGCTTCTTCGTCCACGCCGCCGTGCTCCTGCAAGCTCGCGCGCGCACGCTCCTTCAGTTGTTCCAGAGTCCAACCCGACTTCGCCACGCCGACGACGGGCATGTCGAGCCGTCCCCGCCGCGTGAGCGACTGGAGCGCCGGGAAGATTTGTTTGTATGCGAGGTCGCCCGTCGCCCCGAAGAAGACGAATGCGTCCGAGTATTCAGTCAACGCTGTCAACCCCCTTTTGTGCTAAGACCATTTTCATATCTCTATCTTCGAGAAGCGCCACGCACCCACGCCGAGCAGCACGATTGCGACGGCCGCGAGCGCGAGTATGTCCGTCATGAGGCCGAAGTGCGTCACGCCGATGAGCGCGCCGCGCACGCCGTCCACACCGTAGGTGAGCGGGTCTACTCTTGTCAGCAGCGCGAGCGCCTTCGGCAGATTCGCCAGCGGGTAGAGCGCGCCCGAGAGGAAGAAGATCGGCATCACCATGAAGTTCATCACGAGTTGGAAGCCCTGCATGTCCTTCAGGCTCGAACCGATGGCCGTCCCCAATGCGGCAAAGACTATGGCCGTTAAAGCCATCACGAGCAGCGCGAGCGGCAACGCGAGCAGACCCGTCGGGCGGAAGCCCGCGATGAGACTGACGGCGAAGATGAGCAGCCCTTGCAGCATCGCGACCGTCGCGCCGCCGAGCGTCCGCCCCGTCATGATCCAGAGGCGCGGCACGGGCGCAACAAGCGTCTCCTTGAGGAAGCCAAACTGCCTGTCCCACAAAAGCGCGATGCCGGAGAACATCGAACTGAAGAGCACCGTCATCCCGATCACGCCCGGTGCCATGAATTGCAGATAGCTCCCTTCGCCTGCCCTCTGGAAGATGGGCCCCAGCCCGAAGCCGAGCACGCCGAGATACATGATCGGTGAGCCGAGCGACGCGACAATCTGCGTCCGCGAGCGCAGGTACTTCTTCACCTCGCGCAGCCAGAGAATGTAGATGACCCGCATCGCTCTCAGCGCCTCCACATCCTCGCCACCTGACGCATCGAGTCCGCGGCGCTCGCCGTCTCATCGCGAATCGTCGTGCCTGTCAGCGCGAGGAACGCCTCTTCGAGCGAGGCTGTGCCCGTCTGCTCCTTAAGCTCTTGGGGTGAGCCCGTCGCAACGATGCGCCCGTGGTCGATGACACTGATGCGGTCGGCCACGCGCTCGGCCTCGTCCATGTAGTGCGTGGTGAGGAAGACCGTTACCTGATCGGACTCGTTCAACTGCTTGACGTGCGTCCACATCTGATTGCGGCTCTGCGGGTCGAGCCCGAGCGTCGGCTCGTCGAGGAAGAGCACCTTCGGCGTGTGCAAGAGGCCCCGCGCAATCTCCAAACGTCGCCGCATCCCGCCCGAGAAAGTTTTGACCAGCGCGTCGCGCCGCTCCCACAACTCGAACAACTTCAGAAGTTCCTCGGCGCGCTCGCGCCGCCTTTGGCGCGGCATGCCGTAGAGCACGCCGTGAATCTCCATGTTCTCCCAAGCCGTCAAATCTTGATCGAGGCTCGGGTCTTGGAAGACGACGCCGAAGCGTCGTCGCACCTCATCGCGCCGCGCGGACGGGTCAAGCCCGTCAAGTTCAAGCCGCCCGCTCGTCGGCCGAAGCAGCGTCGTCAGCATCTTGATGGTCGTCGTCTTCCCCGCCCCGTTGGGGCCGAGGAACGCGAAGACCTCGCCGCGCTTGACCTCGAACGAAACGTCGTCAACGGCCGTCAGTTCGCCGAAGCGCTTCACAAGATTCTGTACACGAATCACCGGCACTTCCCTCCCTGCCGCCGCCAAAGTGTCCAAGCCTTACGCCGGGCGCGTGAAAGGTTTTTAAAAGGAGATAGAATGTAGCAGCACCGCTAAAAGTTACTCAAGGCCGGACGCCCGCATCAACGTGAGCGCGGCCGCACATCGTTCTTGTAAACGACGCCGCCCTTCATCACAAAGACGACGCGGCGCACCGCCGTAATGTCCTTGAGCGGGTCGCCGTCGAGCGCGATGATGTCCGCCTCAAGTCCCGGCACGATGGTACCAATGCGGTCGCTCATCCCGAGCGCCTCCGCCCCGAGCGAGTTGGCCGACACCATCGCCGCCATCGGCTCAACCCCGCAGTCTCTGACGCGGTCAATGAACTCCTCGGCGTTGCGCCCGTGTGCGCCTGCCACGGCGTCTGTGCCGAAGACGACTTTCAGACCCGGAGTCTTCGAGGCGCGTCGTACAAGTTCGTGGTTGAGCGCAAGCACACGCTGCATCGCCGCGAACCCTTCGGCCGTGTAGCCGGGCGTGCCGAGATACCTCTCCTTGTTCGCAAGATAGTTCTCGATGACGAGCCCGGCCTGCGGGTCGAGATACGTGCCCCGCTCGGCCATCAACTTCAGGTCGTCGTCCGTCGCCATCGTGCCGTGCTCAACCTCGGTGCAGCCCGCGAGAGTCGCGACCCGCACGGCGTCTTTATAGGCATGGACGAGCGTGCGAAGGCCCTGCTTTCGCGCCTCGTCGCAGGCGGCGTTTAACTGCTCCTGCGAGAGTGTCATCGCGCCGCCCGTCCGGATGCTCTGCGACGCAAAGATTTTGATGAGGTCTGCTCCCGCTTGCTTTTGCTTCCGAATGTAGGCGCGTATCTCGTCGGGCGTACCCGTCTTCTCGCCTTGCCCTTCGAGCGGCTCGGCGGCCGTCAGGATGCGCGGGCCGGGGAGCGTCCCTTGCGCGATTGCGTCGCGCAAGGGGAGGTCGGTCGGCGAGCCCACGCTCTGCACCGTCGTGAAGCCCGCCATCAACGTCAACCATGCGTTCGAGGCCGCACGATACGCGGCCTCCTGCGTTGTCTCGTCCGCACCCGCGTTGCGTCCGTCGCGGCCAAAGCTCCAAGTGATGTGTACGTGCGCATCTATCCAACCCGGCAAGACGGTGAGCCCGCGCAGGTCATAGTCAACGGGGCCGGCCTTCGGGTCAATCGCCACAATCTTCGAGCCCTCGACCACGATGCGCGTGTCGTGTATCACTCGTCCCCTTCCGTCAAGCACCGTGCCTGCGGCAATCACGACGCGCTGGCGCTGCTCGGGAGCCTGCGCGGAAACCATCTGCGCCGAAGCGCAGACGACGAGGATGCCGAAGGCGTATACAATGGTCTTCGCGAATCGCATAATCGCTCCTCCACCGGTTCGATAGTCCGACCCTGCGCACTTACATTCCCGCTGTCCGGATGGGACGTGCGGTCGGCCGAGTATATAGTTACCATACCGATTATAGCTTGCCCGGTCTGAGAGAGTTAGGGGCACACGTATGAAGCAACCGAGAGGCCATCGTCCGGCGAGACATGAAACGAAGCGTGTGGGCGAGCAACCCGTCGCCCCGACCGACGGCACGCGCGCGGCCTCGGATGAGTTGGATGAGGCGGCCGGAGCGGGCGTCGGCCCGCGAAACGCTCTCGTAGAGAACAGGCGAAGTGCGCGTGCCTTTCTCATCGTCGCGGCGCAGGTCGCAGTCTTCGTACCCGTCTTATTCTATCTACAGTTTGGCGAGGTCAACGCCTTCGCGCTCTCCTTCACAGGATTCCTTGTCGTGTTGTGTCTGCTGGTCGCGCTGGGCTATTCCATTCCTGATAAACCCGAACAGCAAACGCCCGCAACGCCCGCGACACAGCAGGTCAGCCTGCCCGCCCGTGTCGGAGCCTTCTGGCTCGTGGCCTGCGCGTTCGGCCCCTTCTTCGGCTGGCTCATCACGGCTCCGGAGTTCGCGTTGACGGAAGGTGATTGGTGGTGGCGCTACGCCGCCCGTGCCGCATTGAGCGTAGGTCTGCCGGTGCTGACCGCCTTGCCCTTATTCATCTACGCGCGGGGCCGCTACTGGTGCGTTGCCCTGCTGCTCCTCGTCGGTGTGACCTCACTGTCCGCGTGGTCGGGCGTCAACACACTGCTCGACCTCCGCGAAGGCCCGACGGTGGAGCGGGCGACGGGTTATTACGATGCACCGCACAACTCCTTCTACCCATCGGCCGAAGGTAGGCCCTTCAAGCTCACGACGCTCACACACACCCAACGCACAATCAGAATCGAGCCCGCTGCCCCACCCGGCGAAAGAGAAGAGTGAGAGCCTAGGCTCGCGCTGCTCCTCCTCTTCCGCGCGAACCTCGGGGCGCTTCCGCCCCCGGAACTGACAAGCGTTCAAGACCGGCTAGGGATGCGGAATAACATCGTACCCCCACATCAACTTGGAATCGAGCTTCCTCATGAACAGTTCATCAAGAAAGATCGGCGGCAGCGCGCAGATGGCCGGGTCTACTTCCGGCTCCCGCTCGCGGA
>JAVXWN010000224.1:0-25070 GCA_032230645.1 Acidobacteriota bacterium
GTTCCGTTCGAGGAGTGGTGGGGAGTCTTTGAGAGCCGCGCCTATGCGGGCATCAACGCACACTTCATCCACGCCTTCGACGATATGGACGTGATGGCTGGCAATGGAACCATCGCCCTCGAAATCCTCGAAGACCTCCCCGAAGTTGACGCTGTCATAGTTCCCTGGGGCGGCGGCGGGCTCGCGTGCGGGATCGCAGCGGCGATGCGCGAACTCAGACCGGAGTGCAAGATATACGCGGCCGAAGTGGAGACGGCCGCACCGCTCGTCGCTTCGCTTGAAGCGGGCTCGCCGCAGGAGGTCTTGTACCAACCCTCATTCGTGGACGGCATCGGTGGCCGCAGTGTCTTCCCGTCCATGTTCGAGCGGGCGCGTTCGCTGCTCGACGGCTCACTCGTCGTAGGGCTCCATCAGGTCGCCAACGCATTGCGGCTTCTGGCCGAACGGAACCGCGTCATCGCCGAAGGCGCGGGGGCGTGCCCTGTGGCCTGCGCCCTCGAAGGCATGGCGGGCGCAGGCAAAGTGGTGTGCGTAGTGTCGGGCGGCAACATTGATCTCACAAAGCTCTGCACCATCCTCACGGAGAGTTAACCACTGGATATGGGGGCAGTGTTGCAGGAATCGCTTCTCCGCTATAATCCCGTCGTCAACTCAATCGCAGTGAGCGTTTAAAGATATGACTCAAGCGGGCGGGGCAACACGGGACGGAGGGCTCGGGAATATTGATTCGCCGTGGGCGGCATTGTCCGCCTTAACTTGCGGCATGGTTGCTGTGTTCATGTTCTTCGCTCCACCGGTCAGAGCGCAAAATTTAAGCTTCGAGGAGATTGAAAAGCTTCCCGCTCCCGTAGCGGATCATCGCATCGCCTACGGCGACGGGCCTTTGCAATTCGGCGACTTGCGTCTGCCTCAAGGCAGAGGCCCCCACCCGGTCGTGATTGTGATTCACGGCGGGTGTTGGTATTCGGAATATGACCTCAAACACGTCGCCAACTTCAGCGCGGCGCTGACGCAGATGGGCGTGGCGACGTGGAGCCTTGAGTATCGCCGCATCGGCGACGCAGGAGGCGGATGGCCGGGCACGTTTGAAGATGTCGCGCAGGGGACGGATTTCCTGCGCGTGCTCGCGCGCACCTACCATCTCGACCTGCGCCGGGTCGTCGTCGTCGGGCACTCGGCCGGTGGGCAACTGGCGCTCTGGCTGGCCGCCCGCAAACGTCTGCCGAAAGAGAGTCCTCTATATTCACCCGACCCTCTGCCGCTCCGAGGCATAGTCTCTCTGGCGGGTATTACTGACCTGCGTGGGTATGGCCCGGGCTGCGGCAACGCCGTCACGAAACTGCTCGGCGGCTCACCGGAAGAGGTGCCCCTTCGATACCGGCAGACATCGCCGATAGAGTTGCCGCCGCTGAGAGTGAAGCAACGGCTAATACATGGTCTACTGGATAAGATAGTGCCGCTCAAGCAGAGTAGAGATTACGAAGTCGCGGCCAGACGCAAAGGAGACGATGTCAAGCTGGTCACAGTCGGAGAGGCCGGGCATTTCGATTTAATCGCCCCGCAGTCCTCGGCATGGCCCGCCGTCCAAGAAGCAATTAGCTCATTGTTGAAGTTAGGCAGGCCGAAGAAACACGCGACCGGCAAAAGTTTATATCCGGCAGCTAAAAAAGCCCATTACGCCGTGCAGTCCATACTTTAGCCAACTTGATGCATCTAATTCGTGGAGTAATCAGGCTTACCACTTGGAGAGGAATGTTTATGACCCGCTTTCTATTGTCTACTCTTACAATCTTTCTGCTCGGGGCTGTAATGGCTTGCAGCGCGGCCACCGCGACGGATACAACTCCTGTCACAATACCGAACCCGGCTCTGGATTCACCTCTCGTCGCTGCCGGGGGTAAGCAAAAATTAGTTCTTGCGGGAGGCTGTTTCTGGGGCATCGAAGCCGTGTTCGAGCACGTCAAAGGCGTCACCGATGTGAAGGTCGGGTACTCGGGGGGAACCGCAAAGACAGCCGATTACGAGACTGTCAGCACGGGCAGGACGGGACACGCCGAGTCGGTGCAGATAACTTACGATCCTTCGCAGGTCACATACGGCCAGCTACTCAAGGTCTTCTTTGCAGTCGCCCATGATCCCACGGAACTCAACCGGCAGGGGCCTGATAGCGGCACACAGTATCGCTCAGCAATCTTCTACTCCGGCGAGGAGCAGAAGCGCATAGCCCTCGCTTACGTCGCTCAACTCGATCAAGCCAAAGTCTTCGCGCGGCCCATCGTCACTCAGGTCGTTGCGCTCAACTCCTTCTATCCGGCCGAGGCTTATCATCAGGACTATGCCGCGAATCATCCGGACGATTCCTATATCGTTATCAACGATCTGCCTAAGGTCGAAAATCTTCGCAAGCAATTCCCGGAGCTCTACAGTTCCAAGTAGTTGAATACCCCACTGAGGGATGCGTCATTCGAAGTCGGTGACTTTGAGAACCCTTTCCAGCTTTCCGCGTGCGCCAGCCGCGCCCGTCAGGATCAGCGGCGGCGCGAAGACGAGCAGCACGCGATAATTAAAGGTTTCGTTGCTCAATTCCGTCACTCACCCTTTCCGGAAGGTTTGACCCCGAACGCGCGGGGTGCGCCTTCAAGTCTCCGTAAAAAAACGTGTCCTGTGTGGATTAAGGTTTGCGGCGGGGTCGGGGAAGGTGCGTTTGGCGTTGGAGGTCGCGGCGGAGTTGTTCTTTGGCTTTGAAGTCGCGGCGGATGGTGACGGTGAGGAGGAAGGCTGCGATGAAGAGGATGAAGACGAAGACGATTGTTAGAAAGTCCATGCGGCGTTGACCCTCGGTTGAGTTGAATCCGGCGAATCGGTCGCTTACATATGACGAAAGAGGTCGGCGGCGCGTCCTTCGCGGCGCGGCACGCCGAGGCTTAGGCGCTGGCGCTCAGGTCGTGGCGTCCGAGCTTGAGGTAGAGGCCGCGGCGTGTGAGACCAAGCTCGCGTGCGGCGCGCGAAATGTTGCCTTTGTGCTTGCGCAGAGCCTCGGCAATCATGCGGCGTTCGAGTTCGGCCATGGCATCGGCGAGCGTAAGCCCTTCGGAGATGGCTTGATTGGCCGCCGCTGCGGCGAGTCCGGCCGCAGCACCGAGGATCGTGTTCGGGGCGTGTCCCTCCTGCGCGGGCGCGGACGTGCGGCGCAACTCGGGCGAGAGATGGTCGGGCGTGATGATCGTGCTGTCTTCGGCGCGCGCGACGATGCGCTGAATCTCGTTGGTGAGCTGGCGGACGTTGCCCGGCCAGTCGCAGACCATCAAGAGATCGAGCGTCTGCGGCGTGATCTGCATTTCGCGCCGCCCGAACTTCGCTGTGTAGTGATTGACGTAGTAGTTGACGATGGTCGGAATCTCTGAGCGGCGCTCGCGCAGAGGCGGAAC
This sequence comes from Acidobacteriota bacterium, assembly GCA_032230645.1. Taxonomy (GTDB): domain Bacteria; phylum Acidobacteriota; class Blastocatellia; order Pyrinomonadales; family Pyrinomonadaceae; genus QHXN01. Next base: position 3,429 of record JAVXWN010000224.1, read on the forward strand.
CCTCAGGCGTATGACGTTGAGGCGATAGTAGAGGTCTTCGCGGAAGCGACCGTCGGCGACCATCCCTTCGAGGTCGGTGTTAGTGGCAGCGATGATGCGCACGTCAACCTTCTGCGGTCGCTGCTCGCCGAGAGGTTGAATCTCACCCTCCTGTAAAAATCTTAAGAGCTTGGGCTGAACGTCTAAGGGCAGGTCGCCCACTTCGTCGAGGAAGAGCGTGCCCCCGGCCGCGGTGCGTATAACACCGGCCGAGTCCGCGACCGCGCCGGTGAAAGCGCCGCGCCGGTAGCCGAAGAGGTAGCCTTCCGATAGCTCCTTGGGGACGGCGGTGCAGTTGAAGGGGATGAAGACCTTGTTGCGGCGCGAAGAGAGTGCATGGATGGCGCGCGCGACAAGCTCTTTGCCCGTGCCCGACTCGCCCGTGATGAGCACCGTCACGTCGGACGAGCGAATCTTGTGAACCTCTTCGACGAGTCGCGTCATCGCCGGGCTCGAATGGATGAAGCCGGGCATGAGGCTCGCGCCCGCGAGCGAGTCAGGCGCTTGCGGCCCCGCGCCCGTTCGCGCGCGCGCGCGCAGAGCGCACACGTCCATTCCCAACTCGACGACCTTCAAGAGCGGCTCGAACGGCGCGCCGCCCGGTAGCGTGCTGAGCGCGCGCGGCGCGATGAGGAGCGTAGCGGGCGGCGCGCTCGCGGGCTTGAGCGCGACGAGTCGCGAGTCTTGCGAGGCGGCGTAAGACTCGCGCTCGTCGTCCGTCGTCAGGCGGTCGAGCGCGGCGATTGTCTCGGAGGCTTCGGCGGCGGTGAAGCCGTGCGCGACGACGACCTTGTTGTGACCGTCCTCACCCGCCTCGGCGATGATGATGCGCGCGGCTCGCGTCTCCTGATGAATGACCGCCGCCAGTTCCCTCAGCAGAAGCTCGCGCGAGGCGACGGCCTCGGCCAGCCGCAGCGTGAGAAGTTGCGCGGGCGCGGGCGGCTCCGCATGCTGCTCGACGGGAGCGTGGCTCTCAAGCTCTTCGACCGACTCTTCCGCGCGCGCAAGGTCGAGCTTCGCGCCCAACTCGCTGAAGGTATGAACGGAGAGTCCTAAGTGCTCGCGTGCGCGCTCGGGCTGCGCGGCGGAGGCGTATGCGCGACCGAGCAGGTGATGCGCGCGCGCCGTGCGGTAGCGGTCGCCGAGCATCTCGGAGATAGAGAGGCAGCGGCCGAAGTGATGCACGGCGAGCGAGGCATCGTCGCGCGCAAGAGCAACGAGGCCGTGAACGCGCTGCGATTCGCCCGAGATGGCGAGGTCTGTGGTCGTCGCATCCGCCTCGTCCGTGACGCGCGCGAGCAGCGTGTCGCACTCGCTCACCTCGCCGCGCAGCAGACGCGTCTCCGCGAGCAGCATGCACGCGTCGCAGATGCCCCGATGGTCGCCGATTGATTCGGCGAGCGTGAGCACCTGAGAGCCCATGTCGAGCGCCTCTTCGGTAAGCCCGAGAAGAATGTAGCAGCGCGTCAGCGTGCGCATGGCCTGCGACGTGTACCACTTCTTGCCGCTGCGCGTGCCGTTGTCAACGGCCTTCTCAAGATACTCGCGCGCTTCGCCGAGGTCGCCGCGCATCATGCGCAACTCGCCGAGCGAGTCGAAGACGATTGAGGCCGCGCCGTGATGCTCGTCCATCTCCATGACGAGTTCGAGCGCGCGCTTGAGCGCGGCCTGCGCCCTGTCCCACTCGCCGATGAGCATCAGGTTGATGCCGAGGTTGTTATAGGCGTTGACGGCGTTGTCTTTGTGCTCGGTGCGCTCGTTGTATGCGACGGCCTTCTCAAGCGCGCGTATGCCTTCGTGCGGGCGTTGAAGCCACCAGTAAGCGCCCGCCGCGTTGCTGTAAATCTTGCCGAGCAGGAAAGGCGCGGGGCGGTCGCCGATGAGTTGGACGGCCTGCTCGAAGTTCTCAAGCGTCTTCTCGTAGAGCCCTTCGTGCGCGTCGGCCATCCCGAGTCCGAAGTAGCACTCGGCCATGCCGCGCCAGTCGCCCGCGCGACGGAAATGTTCGAGCGCCTTGTTGTTGTGGTCACGCGCGATTGAGTATTCGTTGATCGAGCGATAGACGCGCGCCAGCGCCGTATAGACGATGCCGGTGCGCGCCTCCGAGCCGCCGCCCTCGGTCGCCGCGCGCAACTCGGCCTGCAAGAGCGCGATGGCCTTCGGGTGGTCGCCCGTGTAGTTGTAGGAGAGGCCGAGTTGCACGCGCACGTTGGCGAAGGTCTCGGCATCGAGCCCTCGGCCGGACTCGGCTGGCTCGTACATCTCGACGGCTTCGAGCGCATCGCGGTTGCGACCCAGAGCCTGAAGCGCGACCGAGTGCAAGTAGCGTGCGCGCGCGAGCACCACCGCATCGCGTCTCGCATGCGAGATGATCTGGCGCAGGCGCGCCTCGGCCGTCGAGGGCAGGCCGCGGTCGAGCATCTCGCGCGTCTCTTCGAGTTGACGGTCGAGCGGCAGTGCGACGCCCGTCGCACGTCGCGCGTCGTTGATGTTGACGACGGGCGATGAGCCCGTGCCCTTAGACGCGCGCTCGCCGTGCCCGGCGTCACCTTGATGTAAGCGTGAAGTCATGCGGCCCGTTGCCCGCTCTCAGACGAAGAGACGTGTCGGCGCTCTTTGCTTTTGTTGATTCGGCGGCTGGAAGAAGAGTGCCCCGTTTTATTAGAACTGCACCCTTCAGAACACTGCCAAAGGCGTTACGATTCCAGACTTTAGCATAAGAGAGTGGACTGTAGCCAGTAGCCGATAGCCAGCAGAAAACTCTTCGTCAGCCGGGCGACTACCTTGAAGGCGTCAACGTCCGAATAGCGAAGCCTACTGGCTACCGGCTACTGTCGATTGCTACTCCATCAGGGCACGCGGTTTGACAGCTTCAATTTTAAGTTGTCAGGCGCGGGCCGGTTTGGTACAAAACAGGGCGAGCAACAAGTCCAGTTCGTATCGTGAGGGTACAGAAGGGCGGCGCTACGCAGAGCCCGCGCGCACGTTCGCGTGTGTGGGCTCTGCGTAGGATTGCCGCCGCACCCCTCGCGTCAGGAGGAGTAGATGGCCGAGACTTCAATCGGGCGTCCCGAGAAGAGGGAGGTCGGCAAGCTCAGGCGCTGGCTGCTCAAGGGGCGATATCAAGAGATGGAGGGGCCCCACGAGCGCGAGGGGCAGCATCATCAACACCCTTGGTGGAAGGTGATGTGTTTGACGGGCGTTGACTACTTCTCGACGCTCGGCTACCAGCCCGGCATCGCCTTCCTCGCGGCGGGCGCGCTCTCACCGATTGCGACGCTCATCCTCGTGCTGCTCACGCTCTTCGGCGCGCTTCCCATCTATAACCGCGTCGCCGCGGAGAGCCCGCACGGCGAGGGCTCGATCTCGATGCTCGAACACCTCCTGTCGCGTTGGAAGGGAAAGCTGTTCGTCCTCGTGCTCCTCGGCTTCGTCGCTACCGACTTCGTCATCACCATCACACTCTCGGCGGCGGACGCCACGGCGCACGTGATGGAGAATCCCTACACGCCCGAGTTTCTCAAGCATCGCATCTGGGTCACGCTCGTACTCGTCGCGCTGCTCGGCGGCATCTTCCTCAAGGGATTCAAAGAGGCCATCGGTATCGCGGTCGTGCTCGTCGGCGCATACCTCTCATTGAACGTCGTGGTCGTCGGGCGCGGGCTCTTCGAGCTGTTCATCATCCATCCCGAGGCGCTGCCCCGCTGGTACCATGCGGTGCTCAACGCCGACGTAGTCGGGCTACAGGTTAACGGCCGCTTCTTTATGGTCATCGGCATCGCGCTCCTGCTCTTCCCGAAGCTGGCGCTCGGGCTCTCGGGCTTCGAGACGGGCGTGGCCGTCATGCCGCTCGTCGAGGGCGGGCATGGCGGCGACCCGCACGAGCAGTTGCAGGCGCGCGTGCGCAACACGCGGAAGCTCCTTCTGACCGCCGCGCTCATCATGAGCGTGATGCTGAGTACGAGCAGCCTCGTCACCTCGACGCTCATCCCGCCGCACGAGTTCCAAGGGCCCGAGCCCGGCTCGCAGCACGGGGGCGAAGCTTACGGCCGCGCGCTCGCCTACCTTGCTTATCACTTCTTCGGCAACTGGTTCGGCACCGCATATGATTTGAGCACCATCTCGATACTCTGGTTCGCGGGGGCTTCGGCGATGGCGGGGCTTTTGAACATCGTGCCACGGTATCTGCCGCGCTACGGCATGGCTCCCGACTGGGCGCTCGCGCAGCGCCCGCTCGTACTCATCTACACGCTGGTTGCCTTCACCGTCACCGTGCTCTTCGAGGCTGATGTCGAGAAGCAGGGCGGCGCATACGCCACGGGCGTCCTCGTCCTGATGAGTTCGGCGGCGATAGCCGTGACGCTCTCGGTGTGGCGACGCGGTAAGCGTTGGGTGCCTTTCCTGCTCATCGCGCTCGTCTTCCTCTACACGACCGTGCAGAACGTCCACGAGCGTCCCGAGGGCATCAAGATCGCATCGTTCTTCATCGGGATTATCGTCTTCACCTCGTTCATGTCGAGGGTCTGGCGCACGACCGAGTTGAGGGTGGAGAGCGTCGAGTTGGATGAAGTGGCGCGCGGCTTCATCCAAGATTTGATTGAGAACAACTGCGAGATACGCATCGTCGCCAACCGGCGCGACACGGGCGACGAGGCCGAGTACCGCTTCAAGGAGCGCGAGAAGCGGCTCGACAATCACATCCCGACGCGTGACCCCGTTCTCTTCTTCGAGGTCACGCCCGGCGACGCATCCGAGTTCTCGGGCGTGCTCCACGTGCGCGGCGTGGACGTGGACGGCTACCGCGTCATGCGCTCGGAGAGCCCGGCGGTGCCGAACGCCATCGCCGCCTTCCTGCTCTACCTGCGCGACATGACGGGCAAGATTCCGCACGTCTACTTCGGTTGGAGCGAGGGCAATCCGCTCAAGTATCTACTCAAGTATATCGCCTTCGGCGAAGGCGACACAGCCCCCATCACACACGAGGTTCTGCGACAGGTCGAAGACCATCCCGACCGCCGCCCCGCCGTCCACGTCGGCGGGTGACTTGAAAAAAGTCTGGAGTCTGAAGTCAAAGACAGCACGACTCTCATGCTTTATCTTTTGACTTCAGACTACAGACTTCAGACTTCTTCGGACAAGGCTATCCCGCCGTGGCGGGCTCGCCGGGGAGGGCGCTTCGGAAGGGGCGTTCGGGAGGAGGTTGGCAGCTTGCCTAGTCGCCTCGGCCGCCCGAGCGGCGGCCGCCGATAAAACATATGCGGCAGTAAACGGGGCGACCCTGTGAAGGGTAGAAGGGAACTGTTGTCTGCTGCCCGCACTGCGCGCACTGGACGGAGACTTCTATGCGCTGGCGGACACCCGTGGCCTGTGCGGCGGCGATAGCGGCAAGGCGTTCGTTCTTCGCCAGCTTGCAGGGCTTGCACCGCTTCGGCTCGTTTTGCAACCCCTTGTCGTGAAAGAAGAGTTGCTCTCCCGCCGTCCAGGTGAACTCCTCTCCGCAGTCAACACAGAGAATCGAGCGATCCTCGAACTCCATCTCGACCTCAATCCATTCTTCCTTGGCGTTGGCAGGAGAAATCTCCGCTGTTTGAACCTGTGACATCATGCCCATCCTTGTGAAAGAACCTCGGGCGCGTGCGTGGGTACCGGCCGGAAGTCCTAGACCTTTGGCTGCTACGAGGGAACTGCGGTCGAGCTTAGAACCCGCAAAGGGTGCGGCAGGCGTGGCCTGCGAGGGATTTAAAAGTCGAAGACGAAGCCGGCGAAACTACATGATTCCGCGCTTCTCGCCTGCCTGTGACTCAGCACGGTACCTGTATCACAAATATGTGTCAAGAGCGAAGGGAAAGTTTCACCAGCCTGCTTGACAGCCCTGCTCACGCATGACAGCATCGCCGCGCATTTCGTCTTATACACTATAAGGACAAGGAACGGAGTTTTCCCGAAGCCATGAAGGTGCTTGTCATCGGCTCAGGCGGGCGCGAGCACGCTCTCTGCTGGTCACTCGGGCGAGGGGCTCGCGCATCGTCGTTGCGAATCATCTGTGCGCCCGGAAACGCGGGCATCGCCGACGCGGCGGAGTGTGTGCCGCTCGGCGTTACGGATGTGCGCGCGCTCGCGGACTTCGCCGAACGCGAGGGCATCGACTTGACCATCCCCGGTGGTGAAGCGCCGCTCGCCGCCGGTCTCGCTGACGAGTTCACGCGCCGCGGCCTTGCCGTCGCGGGCCCCACACGCGAGGCGGCGCGACTCGAATCGAGCAAGGCTTTCGCTAAAGAGTTCATGTTGAGGCACGGCGTCCCGACCGCGCGTCACCGCGTCGCCTCGTCGGTTGAACAGGCGCGCGAGATTCTGCGCGGCGGCGAGTTCGGGCCGGAGGATGCGCCCGTGGTCGTCAAGGCCGACGGGCTCGCGGCCGGGAAAGGCGTCGTCGTCGCACGCACGCGCGCCGAGGCTGAAACGTCTCTCGTCGAGATGATGGAGGGCGGGCGCGTAGGCGATGCGGCCGACCTCGTCGTCATCGAGGAGATGCTCGCGGGGCGCGAGGCATCGCTGCTCCTCTGGACGGACGGGCGCGACTATCGCCTGATGCCTCCCGCGCGCGACCACAAGCGCGTGGGCGAGCGCGACACGGGCCCCAACACAGGTGGCATGGGAGCCGTCACCGCGCCGGACGTTCTGGACGAAGAGACGCTCGCGCGTGTCGTCCGCGAAATCGTCGAGCCGACGCTCGAAGGTGCGCGCGCCGACGGCCTGAATTTTCGCGGCGTCCTCTTCATCGGCCTGATGCTCACACGTGAAGGCCCGCGCGTCCTCGAATACAACGTTCGCTTCGGCGACCCCGAGACGCAGGCCATACTCGTCAGGCTGCGCTCAGACCTCTCCGAGATTTTCGACGCCGTGGCGCGCGGTCGTCTGGGCGAGCTTCAGGTCGAGTGGAGCGACGAGCCTTCGGCCTGCGTCGTGCTCGCGGCGCGCGGCTACCCGGAGCGGCCCGAGACGGGCGCGGTGATACGCGGTCTCGAAGCGGCCGCGCGCGTTCCGGCCGTGCGGATTTTCCACGCGGGCACGACGCGCGCCGAAGACGACTCGCTGCTTGTGGCAGGCGGGCGCGTGCTCGGTGTCACCGCGACGGGCGCAACGCTCGACGACGCGCTCGCGCTCTGTTACGAGTCTGCCTCTCACATAAGCTGGGACGGCATGCACTACCGGCGCGACATCGGGCGGTTTGAGAATGAGCAGTGAGCGGTGCTCGGTAAGCAGCGTTCGAGTTCACACGGATGCGCCGGAAAAATTTTTAACGGCTTACTGCTCACCACTCATCGCTCACTTTCCCTGCTCTGGCGAGCGGCGCGGCAGTCCTGCTATACTCGCGGGTGAGATAGGTTTTCGGCTTTTCGGCGGAGGGTTGAACCCGGCGGCGGGGCCATTCGTACAATGTTGCGGCCCCGTTGACGCTTTAAGTTTTCCGGGCGGAAAAATTCGGCGGGCACCCTACGAGGTGCGGAGGGCGAGAAGAAGATGGGAGTCTGGGCGAGGTTCAAGCGCAGCTTGCGCGCGATGTTCGGCGGCATCATCGAGAAGACCGAAGACCCCGAGTTGATCCTTCAGCAAACTATCCGCGACATGCGCGACCGCGTGCCGGAGCTGAACAACTCGGTCGCGCAGGTGATGGCTACCGAGCGTTTGCTTGCGAAGAACAAGGATCGTCTTGAAGAGCAGGTCGTAGACCTCGACTCGAAGATCAAGGCCTCCATCAAGATGAACCGCGACGACATCGCCACGGCCTACATCGGGCAGCTACAGCAGGCGCAGCTCGACCTCTCAAAGACGGGCCAGCAACTCGAACACGCCACGCGAGCATCCGAACAAGCACGCAAGGCACGCGACAACTACATCCTCCAGATGCAGCGCCGCAGCGCCGAAGCGATGCAGCTTATCAATCAGTCGAAGCAGGCCAAGCTTCAGGAGCAGCTTGCGCAGACGATGTCCTCGTTCCAGATCGGCGACGACGCTTCGACCTTCAACGAGATGCGCGATAAGATTGATCGTCGCGCCGCGACCGCCGAGGCCAAACTCCAACTCGGCACCTCGGGCGTCGACACGCAGATGCAGGAGATCGAGCGCGAAGCGATGGACATGCAGTTGCAAGATAAGCTTCTGGAATACAAGCGCGGCATGGGGCTCCTCGGCGAAGGCCAGAAGAGCGCGCCCGCGCTGCCCGCCGCCGGGTCGGGCGAATCAAACTCCTGAGTCTTTATATTATGCCGTTCGCTCGAAGTGTGAAGTAGAAGTTTATGGCGGAGAGAAAGCTCAGTTTCGAATACTTGAAAGAAGCGGTGATGGAGCCCGCCAATTTCTGGGGCATGGCGGGCTTCGTGGTCGCCGCGGCCTACACATGGTCGCCCATCCCTCTGGCCGCCGCGCTCGTCGCGGAGGGCGCGTACCTCGCGACCGTGCCTGCAAGCACGCTCTATCGTCGCCTCGTGGACGGACGCAACCGCAAGCGTCTGGTCGAGCTTCGCAACAAGCAGCGCGAGCGTCTCATCGAGAGCTTCGACCCGCGCGAGCGCGAGGCCGTGCTTTACCTGAAGTGGCTCAAGAATAAAGTTTTCGACAACTACGTCAAGTTCACCGGAGCACGCGAGCTACCGACGAACATACGCAGCCTCGACCAGCGCTGGGAAGACTTCGTTGACCTCCTCGATGTCTATCGACGCCGCAAGCATCATCTGCGCTCGATCAATCGTCAGGCTGTGAATAACCAGCTTGCGCAGGCCGAGCGCTCCGTCGAGAGCGCTCCGGACGACCGCTCGCGCCGCATTCAACAGGCCAACATGGAAATCCTCAAGCGCAGGCTCGCGCAGTTCGGCGAGCTTGAGCGTTCGGTCAAGCTTGTCGAGGGGCAGCTCCAGTCCATCGAAAATTTCTTCGGCCTCGTCAACGATCAAGTCGTCACGCTCCCGACGCCCGAGCGCGTCTCATCGCTCGACTTCGAGCAGCTCTCCGACTCAATCCAGTTGACCAAGCAGATGCTCGAAGAGACCTCGGACATAATGGGCGTGCTCGACACACACAACCGCGAGATAGGCAACTTAGACATGCTCCCTTCATCGGGGACGACCTCCGTGAAGTAGCGAAGGCGAAACTTAAAACAAGAGAGGCCGGACATCGCGTCCGGCCTCTCTTGTTTAGAACCTGCTTTCGTTTTCAGCGGGCTCTCTTCGAGTCGCGACCTTCCAACTCAGCCGTGACCGTTCCTGCTCTTCTCGACCATCTCGGCGAGCGACGGCTCGTCTATGCGGTAGGTCTCGTTGCAGAAGTGGCAGGTGAGCGCCGCGCCCTTGTCTTCTCGCAGCATTGACTCAAGCTCCGCCCCGTCAATCGAAGAGACGAGCGACATCGCGCGTTCATACGAGCAGGTGCAGGCGAAGCCGACCTCGCTCTCGCCGAGCACCTCGAACGGCACGTCGCCGAGCGCGGTACGCAGAAGGTCTTCGGCGCGCGCGCCCTCGCGGATGAGCGCCGTGGTGTGCGGAGTCCTGCCGACGGTTGACTCGATTGAGGCGACGACGCTCTCGTCCGCGCCGGGCATCACCTGTATCATCAGTCCACCCGCGGCCTCGACAAACGTCTCGCCCGTCTCACGCGCGCGCACGAGCACGCCCAGCATCACCGCCGAAGGAATCTGCTCTGACTTGGCGAGGTAGTATGCGAAGTCTTCACCGATCTCGCCCGAGACAATGGGCACAGAGCCACGGTACGGCTCGCGGTAGAGACCGATGTCGAAACCGGATTCGTATGTGACGTAGAACATGCCGCCGCCAACCACGGCGCTCACGTCGAACTTGCCCGCCGCGTTGAGCGGCGCGTTGGCCGCCGGTTCGCGCACGTAGCCGCGCACCTGTCCATGCGCGTTCGTCTCGGCCGTGATGCCGCGCACGGGGCCGTCGCACTCGACCTGCACGGTCAGGCGGTCGAACTCCTTCTGACCCGCACCTAACAACAGCGCACCCGTCAGCGTCCGCCCGAGCGCCGCCGTCACCGTGCCCGAAGTCTGATGACGACGCGCGGCCTCGGCCACCGTGTGCGTCGTCACGGCCGCCATGCATCGTATGAAACTGTCGGCCGCGGTTGCGCGCACGAGCGTGTCAGGGCGGCCGTTTCCATTCTGCTTAAAAGTCATATCCCCTCTTGTCTCACGGTCAAAATCCCGAGAGCATTAGATGAAAAACCGACCCCGGATACTGCCTCGGCGAGCTTCGACTCCGCACCGCCAGCGGCGTGACGAAATCACATATTTTGTGCAGGAAACGAGCCCGCCCCGCTCCTCACGTAAAACCTCAACCTGCCCGCTCTATTGGAGCAGGCTAGAAGGAGTAACACAATATATTGTGCTATACTCTTGACAAGCAATTTCGTCGGGTGTATTCTTCGCGCCGTTTGGAACGAGCGGTTCCGAGTGCCGTGAGCCCCTGAAAAGCTCCCGCCGCACGGGGACTTTCTCGCCTCCCGGCCACCCACGAAGTACCCGAGATACAAACACAACGGCGCGCAGTTAGCGCCGCAATTTTTTCGACCGCAGTCAGAGTCGCCTCGCGCCCCCCACGAGCGCGGGAAAGGCAAGAAGGAAGAGATGAGCACCGTTATCGAGCCGAACGCACCGCAGGGAAGTCCGTCTGCCTTTGAGATCACGGGCGCGACCCCCGCCCCCGCCGAGATACTGGGCCTCAACGCCCGCCGCGTCATCGCCAAGCGCTACAGTCTGAAAGACCACACGGGAGAGCCCATCGAGGAGTGGCCCGACATCGTCCGCCGCGTCGTCGGCCACGTCGCGAGCGCCGAGACTGATCTCGTCCGCCGCGATGAGTTCTACCAGACGATGGCAGGCATCATGCTCCGCCGCGAGTTCGTCCCCAACACGCCCTGCCTCGTCAACGCGGGCAAGCCTTCGGGTCAGCTCGCCGCCTGCTTCGTATTGGATGTTCCCGACTCAATCGCCGGCATCATGAAGACGGCGACCGATGCCGCCATCATCCACCAGACGGGCGGCGGAACGGGCTTCACCTTCGAGAAGCTCAGGCCCGCGGGCGCGATGGTGCGCTCGACGCACGGCGTCGCCTCGGGCCCCGTGTCGTTTATGAACATCTTCAACACGACGACCGACACGGTGAAGCAGGGCGGCGTGCGTCGCGGCGCGAACATGGGCATCATGCGAGTTGACCACCCGGACGTGCTCCGCTTCATTCACGCCAAGAACGACCAGCACTCTCTGACGAACTTCAACATCTCGGTAACGGTGACGGACGAGTTCTTCAAGGCCGTTGACGGCAAGCAGTGGTACCAACTCTCCTTTGACGGCGAGCTTTGGGACGAGCCGGTCTTCGACCCCGTGCAGGACGACATCTACTCGGTCTACCGCCGCCCCGACGGCGAGACCGTGACCTTCCGCGACCGTGCGGCCTATATAGAGGCAAAGGACTCGGGCCTGCTCGACCGCTGCACGCGCGAGGAAGCGCCGAGCGCGGGGATGGTCTATGCGCCCGACGTTTGGAATCGCGTCGTCGCCTCTGCGCATCGCTACGCGGAGCCCGGCGTCATCTTCATTGACGAGGTCAATCGCAACAACCACATGATCGAGTCGATGGGCCCCATCTACGCGACGAACCCGTGCGCGGAGCAGGCGCTGCACTTCAACAACTCTTGCAACCTCGGCTCGATTGATCTGGCGAAGTTCTATAACGCCGAGACGCGGCTCGACTGGGAGCGTCTCGCCGACGCGGTTCACTGGTGCGTGCGCTTCCTCGACAACGTCATCGACACATGCGCGTGGCCGCTGCCCGAGATAGACAACGTGGTGAAGCGCACACGCCCCGTCGGCCTCGGCATCATGGGCTTCGCCGACCTGTGCATGAAGCTTAAGGTCAAGTACGGCTCGAACACTTCGATTGACTTGATGGACGAGGCGATGGGCTTCGTGCGTCGAGAGGCTTGGACTGAGTCGTGCCGCATCGGCGCAGAGAAGGGCGTCTTCCCCGAGTACAAGCCGAACAAGGAAGCCTACGACAAATTCCTGCGCGAAGAGATTGGCATTCCCGAAGAGGTCGAGCTGACGCCGCGCAACTACGAGACGACGACGATTGCGCCCACGGGCACCATCTCGCTCGTCGCCGAAACATCTTCGGGAGTCGAGCCTAACTTCTCTTGGGCCTACGTCCGGCAGGACACGCTCGGCAAACGCACATACGTTCACACGCTCGCCGCCGAGGCGCTCGGGATGACGGTTGACCAGACCGATCAGGAGTCAATTGACCGCGCGGCCGAACACGTCTGCGCGCACGAATCGGAACTGCCCGACTACTTCATCTCCGCGATGTCCATCACGGCCGAGCAGCACGTCTACGTGCTCGCGGCCGCACAGCGCAACGTTGATAACGGCGTGTCGAAGACCTGCAACGGCTCGCGCGACGACACGGTCGAGTCGGTTGATAGGCTCTACCGTCTCGCACGCGAGCTTGGCTGCAAGGCCGTCAGCTACTACCGCGATGGGAGCCGCGAATCGCAAGTGCTCTCGGCCGTGAAGGGTGCCGAAGCCGCGGGCGAGGTCGCATGCGATGCTGCTATCGTGGCCGGGGCTGCGACGACCGAAGCAGCTTCGGAGTTCGAGCCATCGCATGCGGGCAGGGCCGAGACGCTTGCGGCCACGATGCCCGCAGCCGTGTCGTCGGTCGCCGCGCGCCGGACTGAGTCGGGCGACATGGTGCGCATCGAGCGACCGCGCGAGCTTGTGGGCGCGACGTGGCAGATACCTTTCGACGGCGCGAACCTCTACGTCACGGTCAACCATGACGGCATAGACATCCTCGAAGTCTTCGCCACGGGGCCGATCTCGGGCGGCGTGGGACTGCTCGCCTCGAAGATGCTGCGCGGCGGCTTCGACGCGCGCGAGGTGGCACGCTCGCTCAACAAAGTGACAGGCACGCACTCGGTCTGGTTCAACGAGCGTCTGCTGACCAGCCCTGAGCAGGCCGTCGCCGAATGCGTCATGCTGACGAGCCGTCGCCTACAGAGCCAGCCCGACTCCGCGCGCGCTCTTGCCTACCAGCAGCCGCCACAGCCGAAGATGACGGCGAGCGTTGCCGACAGCGTCGAGATGAACCGCAACTTCTCGCTCATCAGCGATTGCCCCGAGTGCCACGGCCAGTTGGAGCATGCATCGGGCTGCGACTTCTGTCGCGACTGCGGTTACTCGAAGTGCAAGTAAACCCGCTGACGATTAGCTGAAAGATGCTCGAACCTGATAGAAGGCTCCGAGTCCTTGGTGGACTCGGAGCCTTCTTATTATGTCGGAGGTGCAACATGGGGCGCGAGGCCGGACAAACTTTTTGTCGCAGCCGGTGTCAAATACTATGTTCGTTCGTGACCTGTCGCGCCAATCGAGATTCCCGCTCCGTACCTGAGCGACGACGCAAGTAACGTCCCTCGTCAACGTTCTTTCGGACAGAGGCGAACGCCACGTCGCCGACGAAGCACGAAAAAAATTGAAGAGACCGCCGCGAGGCTTCAATGCGTCTAAAAAATATTCCTGCGCTGATACTCCTGCTCCAACTCGTTCTCAACCCCTTTGCGCCTCTGGCGGCGCGCACCGGCACCGACGCCTTGAAAGAGACGCGAGCGAGTGTGCATGAAGCCGAAGACGAGACGGGCGCGGGCGATGATGCGGCCGTGAAGAAGGGCTTGCGCTTTCGTCTGAGCGAGGGCGCGGAGCAGTCGGAGCAGACAGCGGCGCAGGCTACACCCGCGCGTGCGGTGAAGCTCTCGGAGGCCGAGACGGCGCGCGTGTTGCAGCGGCTTCCCGAGTTGAAAACAGAGGAGGGCGACCGTCAGGAGTTCGCGCTGCGCGAGAGGTCTCTGCCCGCGCCGCGCGCGGGTGCGACCGTGTTGCAGCCGTTCCCCGCGACTGAGTCGCGCGATGCGCCCGACATCGCGACGGGAGGCGAGTTGAAAGTCTTGCGCCATTCGCCGGAAGGCGAGGTGCCGCTTGCGCCGCAGGTCACGATGACTTTCTCGCAGCCGATGGTGGCCGTCACTTCGCAGGAAGAGGCCGCGCGCAACCAGCCCGCGCAGCTCACGCCGCAGACGGCGGGGCGTTGGCGTTGGTTGGGGACGAAGACCTTGATGTTCGACCCGGCCGAAGGTCGTCTGCCGATGGCGACCGAGTTCGCGGTCAGCGTCCCGGCGGGTGTGCGTTCGGCGGCGGTCGGCGGTGCGACGCGGGCGGCGACGGTGTGGAGGTTCGCTACTCCCGCGCCGAAGCTCGTGCGCATGTACCCGAAGGATGTTCCCGTGCGACGCGACGCGCTCGTCTTCATGGAGTTCGACCAGAGGGTCGAGCCCGAGGCGGTGCTGCGCACGGTGCAACTCCGCGCGGGCACGACGACGCTCAATGTGAGGCTCGCGAAGGATGATGAGATTGCCGCTGACGAGAACGTGCGGAAGCTTGCGGCCACGGCAACGAAGGGGCGTTGGCTCGCGCTGCGCGCAACGGGCGAAGGCGGCGACGTGCGACGTGCGCTGCCTGCTGCTTCACCCATCGCGGTCACGGTCGGGCCGGGCACGCCTTCGGCCGAAGGGCCGCGGACGACCACCATGCCTCAAGGCTTCTCGTTCTTCACCTATGCCCCCTTGAGCGTGATGGAGCACGTGTGCGGTTGGGAGAAGAAGTGCTCGCCCTTCGACCAGTGGCGCATCGTCTTCAACAATCCTCTCGACCTCGAAGCCTTCGACCGCTCGCAGATAAAGATCGAACCCGAAGTAACGGGCTTGAACTTCAACGTGTACGGGTCGAACCTCTACATCAGCGGCTCGAAGCGCGGACGCACAACTTATAAAGTGACCATCGACCCACGCTTGCGCGACCAGTTCGGGCAGACGCTTGGCACGCCCGTCACGCTCATCTTCGACGTTGGCGCAGCGCCGCCGAGCCTCATCGCGGCGGGCGGCAACTTCATCGTGCTCGATCCCGCGTCCGAGCCGCTGCTCTCGGTCTTCAGCGTCAACTATCCTTCATTGAAGGTCAGCCTCTACGCGGTCGAGCCGAAGGACTACGAACGCTACGTCGCCTACATGCGTTTCATTACCGGCTACTATCAGCCGGACATTGTGAAGAAGCAGGCCGTCCCGCCCGGCCGTCTCGTCTCGACGAAGACGGTCGCGGTGAAGGGGCAGGCGGACGAGATGACCGAGACGCGGCTCGATTTAAGACCGGCGCTCAAGGATGGACTGGGCAGCGTCTTCGTCGTCGTCGAGCCCGCGACGCGCCGTCGCGAGCGCGAGGTGCTACGCACGTGGGCGCAGGTCACAGGCATCGGGCTCGACGCCTTCGCCGACCGCGAAGAGCTTCTGGCGTGGGCGACTTCGCTCAAGGATGGACGGCCGCTCGAAGACGTGGAGATGACCTTGCAGCCCTCGGGCGTGCGCGCGTCGAGCGACCGCGAAGGGCTCGCGCGTATGGCGCTTCCCCCGAAGGGTGGGAATGTTCAGTCGTTTCTTCTGGCACGGCGCGGCAACGACGTGGCCTTCATGCCGGAGCAGAGCGATTGGTGGGGCGGCGAGACCGGATGGGTGCGTCGCTCTACGGTGGACGAGCTGCGGTGGTACGTCTTCGACGACCGGAGGATGTACCGGCCCGGCGAGGAGGTGAGCGTCAAGGGCTGGCTGCGTCGCGTGGGCGCGGGCAAGTCGGGCGATGTGGGCGCGCTTGCGGGCGCGGCCGATGCGGTCACATACACCGTGCGCGACTCGCGCGGCAACGATGTGGGGAAAGGCGCGGCCCTCTTAAACGCGCTCGGCGGCTTTGACACGAAGTTCAAGTTGCCCCCCACGATGAACCTCGGCGGCGCATACATCCAGCTTACGGCGGGTGGCGGGAGCGTGCCGTCGGCGACGAACCGCGAGCACCAGCACCAATTTCAAGTGCAGGAGTTCCGCCGCCCCGAGTTCGAGGTGAGCGCGCACGCGGACGAGGGGCCGCACTTCGTCGGTGACCACACGCAGGCAACCGTGCAGGCAAACTACTATGCGGGTGGCGGGCTGCCGAACTCCGAAGTCAACTGGCACGTCACCGCCACGCCTACGCAGTACACGCCGCCCAATCGCGGCGACTACACCTTCGGCAAATGGACGCCGTGGTGGGAGGAGATGAACTCTTACGTCAACCGCTCGAACGAGAACGCGCAAGATTTCAAGGGCCGAACGGACGCGGCGGGCAAGCACACGCTTCGCATAGACTTCGACTCGGTGAACCCGCCGCAGCCAACCTCGGTCACGGCGCAGGCCGGTGTGACGGACGTAAACCGGCAGACGTGGACGGCGACCACCACGATGCTCATACATCCCGCAGACCTCTACGTCGGCCTCAAGAGCGACCGGCTCTTTGTCGAACAGGGCGAGCCACTCGTCGTCGAGTCAATCGTCTCCGACCTCGACGGCCGACTCGTCGCTGGGCGCGAAGTGCGTCTGCGCGCGACGCTGCTCGATTGGAAGTATTCAAAGGGCGAGTGGAAGCAGGTCGAGTCGAATCCGGAAGAGTGTTTGGTAAAGTCCGCGAGCGACGCCGTCAAATGCACTTTTCATCCGAAGGCGGGCGGCATGTACCGCGTGACGGCGCGCGTTCGCGATGAACGCGCGCGACCCAACGAGAGCGAGTTGACGCTGTGGGTCGCGGGCGGCAAGCAACCCCCCCGGCGCGACGTGTCGCAGGAGAAGGTTGAGCTTATCCCAGACCGCAAGGAGTACGTCGCGGGACAGACCGCCGAGATTCTCGTCCAGTCGCCGTTCGTCCCGGCCGAGGGCATCATGACGCTTCGCCGCTCGGGTCTCGTCCGCACCGAACGCTTCCGCATGAGCGAGCCGTCGCACACGCTCAGGATTCCGATTGAAGAGGCATTGACGCCGAACGTGTACGTGCAGGTTGATCTCGTAGGCGCGTCGGTGCGAACCGACGATAAGGGTCAAGCCGACGAGAAGCTGCCGAAACGGCCCGCATTCGCTTCGGGCTCGATCAATCTCTCCGTCCCGCCGCTCGCGCGAAAGCTTCAGGTGACGGCCACGCCACGCGACAAGGCTTTGGAGCCGGGCGGCGAGACGAACGTTGCCGTCGAAGTAAAAGACTCAGCGGGTCGTCCGGTCGAAGGCGGCGAGTTGGCCGTCGTCGTCGTTGACGAGTCGGTGCTCGCGCTTTCGAGCTACAAGCTCGAAGACCCGCTCTCCGTCTTCTACGCGCAGCGCGGCACGGACGTTACCGACTATCACCTGCGCAAAGACGTGCAGCTTGCCGACCCCGTTACCATAGAGGTGGGGCAGGGCGGTGGAGGCGGCGGCATGGGCATGATAAGCGAAGCAGTCACCGTCACCGCTACGGCGGGGAACGCTAACAGGTCGGGAGGGATGGCGAACAGAGTCAACAAGCAGGAGATGCCCGTCAACGCGCCGATGGCACGTAGGGCGAGAGCAGATGCCAGCACTGTTTATGACGGCGACACCTTGAGCGCCGATAGTCCGGAGCAGCAAGCGATTCGCATGCGCGAGAACTTCAATGCGCTTGCCGTCTTCGCGCCTTCGGTGCGCACGGACGCGCAGGGTCGCGCGGAAGTGCGTGTGAAAGTACCAGACAATCTAACGCGCTATCGAGTGATGGTCGTTTCGGTCGCCGGGGGCAAACAGTTCGGCTCGGGCGAGTCGTCCATCACGGCGCGTCAGCCCTTGATGGTGCGCCCCTCCGCGCCGCGCTTTCTCAACTTCGGCGACCGCTTCGAGCTGCCCGTGGTCGTGCAGAATCAGACAGACAAACCCGCCGAGGTCGAAGTCGCCGTGCGCGCCTTGAACGCCGAATTTACCGACGGGCAGGGACGCCGCGTCACCGTGCCCGCGAACGACCGTGTTGAAGTTCGCTTTCCCACATCGGCTTCGCAGGCAGGCACCGCGCGCTTTCAGGTCGGAGCAGTCTCGGGTCGCTTCAGCGACGCCGCGCAGGTCGAGCTTCCCGTATGGACTCCCGCCACGACAGAGGCTTTCGCCACCTACGGCGAGTTGGACAAGGGCGGCGCAATCGTTCAGCCCGTCAAGGCCCCGTCGGATGTCTTCAAGCAGTTTGGCGGTCTCGAAGTCCAGACCTCTTCGACGCAGCTACAGGCTTTGACGGACGCGGTGCTCTACCTCGTCGCATACCCATACGAGTGCTCAGAGCAGTTGTCCTCGCGCGTGCTTGCCGTGGCCGCGCTGCGCGACGTGCTCACCGCCTTCAAAGCGAAGGGTATGCCGAAGCCCGAAGAGATGAAGGCGGCCGTGTCGCGTGACATCAAGCGACTGCAGGGGATGCAGAACGATGACGGCGGCTTCGGCTTCTGGCGACGCGGCGATCACGACTGGCCCTACCTCAGCATACACGTTGCGCACGCGCTTGCGCGCGCGAAGGAGAAGGGCTACGACGTGCCGCAGGCGATGCTCGACAAGTCGAAGTCCTATCTGCGCGAGATCGAGGGGCACATCCCGAGCCGCTACGGTCGCGACGCGCGCAACTCGCTTATCGCTTACGCGCTCTACACGCGTAATCGTATGGGCGACCGCGACGCGGCGCACGCGCGCAAGCTCATCGCCAACGAGGGCATAGACAAACTCCCGCTCGAAGCCGCCGGGTGGTTGCTGCCCGTGCTCTCGGGCGATAGTGCTTCGGCTGCGGAGGTCGCGGCGATTCGCCGCCTGCTCGACAACCGCGCCGAAGAGACGGCGGGGACGGCGCATTTCACGACCTCATACGCCGACGACGATTATCTGCTGTTGCGCTCTGACCGTCGCGCGGACGGCGTCATCCTCGAAGCTCTCATCGGCGACCAGCCGACGAGCGACCTCATCCCGAAGGTGGCGCGCGGCCTGCTCGCACATCGAACGAAAGGGCGTTGGGAGAACACGCAGGAGAACGCCTTCGTGCTGCTCGCACTCGACCGCTACTTCCGCACATATGAGAAGGCAACGCCCGACTTCGTTGCGCGCGCGTGGCTCGGCGACGCATACGCGGGCGAGCAGCAGTTCCGTGGACGCTCGACCGACCGTCAGCAGTTCGACGTGCCGATGCGCTACATCGCCGAGCACGATGGCGGTGCGCCGAACCTCGTACTTCAGAAGGAGGGCGCGGGCCGTCTCTACTACCGCGTCGGCATGCAGTACGCGCCGACCAATCTAAAGCTTGCCCCGGCCGATTACGGCTTCACGGTCGAGCGCGTGTACGAGGCGACGGGCGATGCGGGCGACGTGCGACGCGACGCCGAAGGCACGTGGCATATCAAGGCCGGTGCGAAGGTGAGAGTGAAGCTGACCGTGGTTACGCCGACGCGGCGTTATCACGTCGCGCTCGTAGACCCTCTGCCCGCAGGGCTCGAAGCCTTGAACCCTGCGCTCGCGGTCACGGGCAGCATCCCCGAAGATCAGAAGATTGAGCCCGCGAACTTCGGCTGGTGGTGGATAAGCCCGTGGTTCGAGCACCAGAACCTGCGCGACGACCGCGTCGAGGCTTTCACGTCGTTGATGTGGGAAGGCGTCTATTCCTACTCATACATCGCGCGCGCGACGACACCCGGCACGTTCGTCGTCCCGCCCGCGAAGGCCGAAGAGATGTACCAGCCGGAGACTTTCGGGCGCGGCGCGAGCGACCGTGTGATTATCGAGTAGGTGTCGGGTTTCAAAGTCGCTTGCGGTATAGGGTCGGGCGGTCACGTGGGCCGCCCGACCTTTTCCGTTCTTAAGCGGGAGTGGGCGCGGGTCAACTGATAGGTGAACTCGGCGGAACGTTTTCGCAACAGGCCGTCCTGATAATCCATCGCCGGGCGCGTTTCCATCTTCTTTAATGTAAAGGCAATCTTCAGCTTGGATACTCCTGTCAACTCATCTCCACCGGAAGGTGAAGACGCAAACGCGGCCGTGCGCCACTCTTCATTCGCGGCGCTGCGGCACCGCGACTTTCGTCTGTTGTGGATGGGACAGTTCGTCTCTATCACGGGCTCGCAGATGCAGCTCGTAACGATCAACTGGCACGTCTATCTTCTGATGCGCCCTTACGGCGAGAAGACGGCCGCAGCCGCGCTCGGGTTGGTGGGACTCGTGCGCGTGCTGCCCATCATCGTCTGCTCGCTCGTGGGCGGCGTCGTAGCGGACGCGGTAGACCGCAAGCGGCTCATCCTCGTCACGCAGACCGTCATGCTCGCAAGCGCGGGCGCGCTGGCCGTCTTCACCTCGTTGGGACTCCGGCAGGTCTGGCCCATCTACGCGCTGACGGCTCTCTCCTCAGCGGCCATTGCTTTCGACAATCCCGCGCGGCAGGCTCTACTGCCCGCGCTCGTGCCCGAGCGTGATTTTCCGAACGCGGTCAGCCTCGGCTTCGTCTCGTTCCAGATTGCGATGGTGTCGGGGCCTGTGCTCGGTGGCGTTGTGCTTGCGCGCTTCGGGCCCGCGTTGGTTTACGCTTTCAACGCTGCGTCATTCCTCGCCGTCATCTTCGCCGTCCTGCTGATTCGCGCCGCTGGCAAGGGAAGGGCGGAAGAGTTGGCGCGCGTCAGTCTCGACTCGTTGAAAGAAGGATTGAGGTTTGTTTGGCGCACGCCCATCATGGTGCAGACGATGTCGCTCGATTTCGTGGCGACCTTCTTCGCTTCGGCAACTGCCTTGCTTCCCATCTTCGCGCGCGACATCCTGCGTGTGGGCGAGCGAGGTTACGGTTTCCTCGCGGCGGCTTCGGCCTTCGGAGCGGTCTTGACGGGGTTGCTGCTTGCGCGTCGCGCGGGCTGGCGGCGACCGGGGCTTGCCGTGCTGCTCTCGATTGCGGTCTACGGCGCGGCGACGGTCGCTTTCGGTTTCTCGCGCTCCTACTGGCTGTCGCTTCTCATGCTCGCTGTGGCAGGGGCGGCCGACACCGTGAGCACGGTCATACGCCAGACCATACGCCAACTCATCACGCCCGACCGTTTGCGAGGACGCATGACCTCCGTCAACATGATTTTCTTCATGGGCGGGCCGCAGCTTGGCGAGCTTGAGGCCGGGCTGGTCGCGGCAGCCGCAGGCGCGCCATTCTCGGTCGTGCTCGGGGGTGCGTGCTGCCTTGTGGCCGTCTTCGTCACCACGCTACGCGCGAGGGAACTGCTGCGCTATCGCTTCGCGCAACCTGACAGCGAGGCCGGGAAGGTCTGAGCGCGTGTGCGCGGGTTCGACGTTGTGTGGGCGCTGCCTCTTGCAAGGCACGCGGGTTGGTTCTACCATCAAGTTTGATTTAGAGATTGTTGTGGAGGACAAAAGAGGGTGGGTAATTCATCTGACCGACTGCCCGATGCCGACACGTCGCAGGCACGAGACACCGGAGGCAGTGACTCGCTCGCGGACGCCGCGCGCGACTCGCTCGAAGAAGCACGCGTGCACCTGCGCGAAGAGTTAGGCCGCGAGCCCGTTGACGAAGAGGTTAACGAATGGCTCCGGCGTCACACTGAAGGATATTGAAGAAGGTAAAAGTGAAGATAAAAGAAGGCGTGGCTTTCGTCATCAACTGATGACGAAAGCCAC
>JAVXWN010000005.1:0-18919 GCA_032230645.1 Acidobacteriota bacterium
CATTGACGAGTTTCTGGCTCTGGCCTACTGGAGAGAGAAGAAGCTGCCGACGGTCGTCGTCCGACTCTTCAACACGGTGGGCCCGCGCCAGACCGGGCAGTACGGGATGGTCATCCCGACCTTCGTCAAGCAGGCTCTCGCCGGGCGGCCGATAACTGTCTACGGCGACGGCAGCCAGACGCGCTGCTTCGGGTACGTGGGTGACGTGGTTGGCGCGCTGGTCGCGTTGATGGACAAGGACGAGTCGGTGGGCGAGGTCTTCAACATCGGTTCGAGCGAGGAAGTGAGCATCATGCAACTCGCCGAGCGCGTGAAGGCGTTGACCGGCTCGAAGTCGGAGATCATCACCGTTCCCTACGACGAGGCTTACGAGGAAGGGTTCGAGGACATGCCGCGCAGAGTGCCCGACACGTCGAAGGTCACGGCGCTGACGGGCTTCCACCCCACCGTCTCGCTTGAGCAGATTCTACAGACCGTCATCGAATACTACAGCGGTCGGCAGAATGGTTAGGAGGCGTTGACGTGCTTGATTTCTCGGCGGACATTTAATAGCTTCTAACGCACGCTTCAGAATCGTTTCCCGGATTTAAGTAATGCCTTTCAGCAGTAGCCAACTTGTGCCCGCCACGGTGGCGCTCGCGCTGTCGCTCGTGCTGACGCCGCTGGTGCGCGCGTTTGCGCGCCGGTACAGGGTCATCGCCCGGCCGAGGGCCGACCGCTGGAACAAGAAGCCGACGGCGATGATGGGCGGCGTCGCCATCTACCTGACTGTTGCGCTCACCTTCCTGCTCTTCGTCCCGCACACGCGCGAGGGCTGGGTCGTGATGGGAGCGAGCACCGCGCTCTTCTTCGTCGGGCTCGTTGACGACTTCCTGAACATCAAGCCCTATCAGAAGCTCATCGGTCAGGTCTTGGGCGCGAGCGCGGTCGTCTACTTCGGGTTGCTGCTGCCGTGGGGATGGGGCGCGTCGGCCGCGATGGCGCTCACCATCTTCTGGCTCATCGGCATCACGAACGCCATCAACCTGCTCGACAACATGGACGGGCTCGCCGTCGGCGTGGCGACCATCGCGGCCGTCTTCATCGCCGCGAACTTCGCGTCGAACGGGCAGGCGACCGAAGCCGTGATGCTGGCGGTCTTCGCCGCCGCGCTCATCGGCTTTTTAGTCTTCAACACGAACCCGGCCTCGATCTTCATGGGCGACTGCGGCTCGATGTTCGTCGGTTTCTTCCTTGCAAGCTCGGCGCTGCTCTCGGCCTCGGGCGACCGCGGACGCAGCTTCATCGTCGTCATCGCCGTCCCCGTGCTCATCCTCTTCATCCCGATCTTCGACACGACGCTCGTCACGGTCGTGCGCAAGCTCTCGGGGCGCGCGGCCTCGCAGGGCGGGCGCGACCACGCGTCGCATCGTCTCGTCGCTTTGGGGCTGTCGGAGCGGCGCGCGGTCTGGATGCTCTATGCGTTCGCGGGCTCTTCCGGAGTGCTGGCGATGCTCGTGCGGCAGTTCGAGTATCACACGGGCATCGCGATGGTGGCGGGATTCGCCGTCGTGCTCACGCTCGTTGGAGTCTATCTGGCGGGCGTCAAGGTCTATGACGAGGCAGAGGTGGCTGCCGCGCGCGAGAAGCCGCTCGTCTCCTTCCTCGTTGACCTCTCTTACAAGCGCCGCATCTTTGAAGTGCTACTCGACGTGGTGCTCGTCATCCTCGCCTACTACTTCTCTTACGTGCTGCTCCTCGGCTCCGACCTTGCGCCCGAGGTGTGGCAGCTCTTTCTCTCGACCGTGCCCGTCCTCATCTTCGTGAAGATGACGGCGCTGCTGGTAGCGGGCGTCTACCGTGGCCTTTGGCGTTACATCAGCCTCGACAACCTGATCGTCTACGCCAAGGCGGTCGCGGCCGGTTCGGTCGCGAGCGTGCTCGTGCTTCTGTTCGCCTTCCGCTTCGAGGGCTTCTCGCGCGCCGTCTTCGTCCTCGACGCGATGATCTTCTTCATGATGCTCGCGGGCAGTCGCGTCGCGTTCCGTCTCTTCCGTCAACTGCTGCCCAGCCCTTCGACGGGCGGTCGTCGCGTGCTCATCTACGGCGCGGGCGATGCCGGGGAACTTCTCCTGCGCGAGATGCGCAACAACCTCCGACTTCAATACACGCCCGTCGGGTTCGTAGACGACGACCCCTTCAAGAAGGGCAAGATGATTCACGGCCTGCGTGTCTTCGGCGGTAACGGCCACCTGCGGCGCATCTGCGAAGAGCAGCAGGTCGAAGAGGTGCTCATCTCTATCTCCCGTATTGACGAGGAGCACATCCACCGCATACTGCGCGACTGCGAAGACGCGCGCGTCACCCTCAAGCGCATGCGCATCGAGATCGAGTTGGTCGGGCACGAGTTTTAAGAGTCTTGAGTCCGGAGTTAAGAGAGCACGACTCTCATGCTTCGTCTTGACTCCGGACTCAAGACTGATGAATCCGGATTTCTAATGAGAGAGCAGGTCGCACTCATCAACGTTCGCCCCGTGTGGGCGCGTGTGCCTTTGCTGCTGCTGGCGGCGGCGGCGCTCTACGCGTCCTGGTACGGCGTGCGTTGGGGTTTGGGCAACACGATGGCCGATGCGGCTCCGCTCTCTTATGCGAACGACCCCGACGCGGCCTTCGAGTCGGCAGAGGCCGCCGTCAGGCTCGCCCCGCGCGACCCTTCGGCGCACCTGATGCTGGCGCGGCTCAACCAGATCAGCTTCGACCCGCTGCGCACGCCGGTCGCGCTTGAAGAGTATGAACGGGCGGCGGCGCTCGCGCCGAACGACTATCTGGTCTGGATGGAGGTGGGACGCGCGCGCGCCGCGCTCGGCGACGTAGAGGGCGGCAGCGTGGCGCTCAAGCGTGCCGTCGAGCTTGCGCCGAACTACGCGCAGCCGCGCTGGCACCTCGGCAACGCACTGCTGCGCGCGGGGCGCACCGAAGAGGCTTTCGCGGAACTGCGCCGCGCGGCCGACGCAGACCCCGACCTGCGCCCGCAGGTCTTCAATCTCGCATGGCAGGTCTACTCGCCTGACATGACGCGCATCATTGAGTCGGTGGGTAAGACATCGGCCGCGCGCGCGCAGCTTGTCGGCGTGCTCGCGGGGCGCGGGCGTCTCGACGATGCGCTGGCCGTCTGGTCTGGACTCGGCGAAGCGGGGCGACGTGAACAGGCGACGATGGGCGAGGGGCTTGCGCACGCTCTCTACGTCAAGGGGCAGTACCGGCGCGCGCTTCAGGTGCTCTCGGAGACAGGGGCGGAAGACCTCGGGGCAGAGCACGTCTCGAACGGGAGTTTCGAGTCGGACATCGGGGCCGCGGGCACGCAACTCTTTCGCTGGGACGTGACGCAGGCGCAGGGCGCGCAGACGGCCATTGACGCGCGCACGGCACACACGGGGCGTCGCTCGTTGCGCATCGCCTTCAACGCTGCGGGGCAGTCGGACTTGCGCAACGTCTCGCAGGTAATCGCCGTCGAACCCTCGACTCATTACCGCCTGACCTTCTTCTTAAAGAC
Source organism: Acidobacteriota bacterium (assembly GCA_032230645.1). Taxonomy (GTDB): domain Bacteria; phylum Acidobacteriota; class Blastocatellia; order Pyrinomonadales; family Pyrinomonadaceae; genus QHXN01. Next base: position 3,533 of record JAVXWN010000005.1, read on the forward strand.
CGAAGATATGAAGAGCGCCGCAACGCTCGTCGCGTTGGCGGCAGATGCTTCGACGCCCGATGCGACGCTCGCCGCGTCGTCGCCCGCGCCGCAGGCGACGAACGATTGGCAGCAAGTCTCTTTCGAGTTCACGACCGCGCCGAAGACAGAGGCCGTGCTCGTCCGTCTGGTACGCGCTGGTTGCCCCGAAGGGGTCTGCCCCATCTACGGAAAAATCTGGTATGACGACTTCAACCTCGAACGCGTCGGCGGGCGAGCGGCGACGCGCTGACCTCACGCCCGCGCCGCCCGAGCCGACGAGCCTCACGCCCGCACCGCCGCCGCGCGCGCGCGTGTCGCAAGGTGCGGATGAAGTGCCGCGCACTGTCTGGAGCCGCTTCATCATCCTCATGCTCTGCCTCGCGGTCGTGACGACGACGCTCGCCTTCGGCACTGTTCACGCGTGGTCGCTCGCTGTCTTCCAGTTGAGCGCTGGTGTAGTCTTCGCGCTCTGGATGATGGACGCATGGCGCACGCGCGTGCTGAGGGTGAGCCGCAACGCGTTGCAGCTTCCGCTCATTGGTCTCTTCATCGTCGGACTCGTGCAACTGTTGCCGCTCGGAGGCGGCGCGGTCGAGGGACTTAGCGGAGCGATAGCCTCGGAGACATCGCGCGCGCTCTCCTTCGATCCTTACGCGACACGCATCGCGCTCGTGCAACTGGCCGGTCTCACAATCTACTTCGCGGCGGCGCTCGCCTTTGTTGACAGCCCACGGCGTCTGCGGCTGGTCGCGCGGCTCGTCGTCATCTTCGGCTTCCTGCTCGCCGTCTACGGGCTGATGCAGCACTTCATCAACCCGCGCACGATCTTCTGGGTGAGAGAGCCACAGCAGGCCGAGCCCTTCGGCCCTTACATCAACCGGCATCACTTCGCGGGCTACATGGAGTTGACGCTGGCGATGCCTTTGGGGCTTCTCTTCGCGGGCGCTATCGGCCGCGAGAAGGTCGCGCTCTACGCCTTCGCATCGGCCATCATGGCCGTCGCGCTCGTAATGACGAACTCGCGCGGCGGCATGGTCAGCATGGTCTGCGAGATTATGTTCCTCGCCGTCGTCGCCGCCGTTGCGATGCGAAGGCGCGGCCGTGGCGAAGAGAGGCGCGACAGGTCTTCGCGCATACGCGCGGCGCTCGTGAGCGTCGGGCTCGGGTTCGCGTTGATCGTGGCCGTCTTCTTCGGCGTGCTCTACTTCGGCGGCGAGGATGCGCTTGGCCGTCTCGTCGGCACGGTCAACAGCGCCGACCCGACGACGGGACGCGCGCACTTCTGGCGCGGCGCGCTCGGCGTCATCGAAGACCATCCGCTGCTCGGCGCGGGGCTCGGAGCCTTCTCGGCCGTCTATCCGCGCTACGACACGGGGAACGGCACCTATCGGCTTGAGCAGGCGCACAACGACTATCTGCAAATCCTGTCGGACGCAGGCGTGGTGGGCGGCCTGCTCGGGCTCGCCTTTATCGCCGTCCTCTTCTGGACGGCGCTCAGGCGCATGCAGTCGCACGACCGCTTTCGTCGCGGGGTCGCTCTGGGTGCGCTCGCGGGCTGCGCGGGCGCGCTCGTCCACAGCTTCTTCGACTTCACCTTGCACACGACGGCCAACGGGCTGCTCTTTCTCGTCCTCGCCGCGCTCGCCACCGCCGACTCCCGCGTGGAGGAGCCCGAAGCGAGCAGCCGACGCGGTGGCCGACGCCGACGCCGACGCCAACAGCGCGAAGGCGCGGACGCATAGGCCGCGCCCGAGCATACTGCGGCGGCGGCGGCGGCCGACGTGGGGGAAAAAGAGAGCACGAACGTTTAAGCCGCGCTGTTACAATGCGTGGGCGCTTAAATAGACTCAAACGTTATTCGGGCTGGAGAAACGATGCGGATACTTGTGACGGGCGGCGCGGGCTTTATCGGCTCGCATCTTTGCGAAAGGCTCATCGCGCAGGGGCACGACGTTGTCTGCCTCGACAACTTCTTTACGGGCAGGCGCGAGAACGTCTACCCGCTGATGGACTCGAAACGGTTCGAGCTGGTACGCCACGACATCATCGAGCCCATCCTGCTCGAAGTGGATCAGATTTATAACCTCGCCTGTCCGGCCTCGCCCGTCCATTACCAGTACAACCCCGTCAAGACGGTCAAGACGAGCGTGATGGGCACCATCAACATGCTCGGCCTCGCCAAGCGTGTGAAGGCGCGCATTCTTCAAGCCTCCACCTCGGAAGTCTACGGCGACCCTGAAATTCACCCGCAGACCGAAGACTACTGGGGCAACGTCAACTGCATCGGGCCTCGTTCATGTTATGACGAAGGAAAGCGTTTGGCCGAGACGCTGATGATGGACTATCACCGGCAGAATCGCGTGGACACGCGCATCATCAGAATATTCAACACCTATGGCCCGCGCATGCTTGAGCACGACGGGCGTGTGGTGTCGAACTTCATCGTGCAGGCGCTCAAGGGCGAAGAGTTGACCATCTATGGGACGGGCGAGCAGACGCGCTCGTTCTGCTACGTGGACGATCTGGTCGAGGGCATGATTCGTCTGATGAACGTCGCGGAGAGCGCGCAAGCGGGCGTGGACGTACACGACCCGTGCAACGTCGGCAACCCCGGCGAGTTCACCATGCGCGAGTTGGCCGAAGAGGTCGGACGCGCCGCGGGCGTCGAGGTGCGGGTGCGCGCGTGCCCGCTCCCGAAGGACGACCCGCGACAGCGCCGCCCCGACATCACGCGCGCCCAGAAGCTTCTCGGCTGGGAGCCGACCATTCCGTTGCGCGAAGGGCTCAAGCGCACGGTCGCCTACTTTGCGGAAAGGATTAAGGCGAAGTGATGAATGATGAATGATGGATGATGAATAAAGAGCACGCTGTCTTTTATTCATCATTCATCATTCATCATTCATCACTCATTATTTCAATGAGTGAACTCTCGCATGACAAGGAAGCTCCGGCGAACGTGCCGCGCATGTGCCTGGCGGCGCTGGCGGGGCACGCGAAGCCGGACGCGCTGAGCTTGAAGAAGGAAGGGCAGTGGCTTCGCATTCCGGGCGAGGCCATCATCAAGCGCGTGCGCGCAGTCGCCTTGGGCCTCTCGGCGCTCGGCGTGAAGCGCGGCGACCGCGTCGCTCTGCTGTCGGAGAATCGTCCCGACTGGTCGGTCGTTGACCTCGCCATCCTGAGCCTCGGCGCTGTCAATGTTCCCATCTACACGACGCAGGCTCCCGAACAGGTGCGCTTCATCCTCGAAGACTCGGGCGCACGCGTGCTCTTCGTGTCGGGCAGGAAAGTCTATCGCCATGCGCGCCCCGGCATCTCTCCGGTAGAGAATTTGGAGCGCGTCGTCTTCTTCGACACCGACGCGGCTGCGGGGCAAGAGGGTGCGCTCACGCTCTTCGAGCTTGAGCAGACGGGCGCGGCGTTGGATGCCGCTTCGCCCGAAGCCTTCGAGCGCGCTCTTAACGGCGTCGGCGCGCAAGACCTCGCGACGATCATCTACACCTCGGGGACGACGGGCGAGCCGAAGGGCGTCATGCTCACGCACGATGCTTTCGTCTCAAACGTGCTCGCGATTACGGGCGCACTGCCGATACGCTCCTCGGACGTTGCGCTCTCAGTCCTTCCACTCTCGCACATCTTCGAGCGCGTGGTCTTCTACGTCTTCTGCTGGAACGGCGTCTCGGTCGCCTACGCGCCTTCGTTCGATCTGGTCGGCGAGTATCTGCGCGAAGTGCGCCCGACGATCATGACGGCCGTGCCCCGCCTCTTCGAGAAGGTCTTTCACAAGATAGTGAAGAAGGGAACGGCCGAGGGCGGTTGGAAGTCAAAGCTCTTCAATTGGGCGCTGCATGTCGGGCAGCAGCATGCGGAACTGATTGACAAGGGCGAGCGCGTCCCTCCGCTTCTCGACATTCAGCAGGAGGTCGCGTCGCGTCTCGTCTTCTCGAAGTGGCGCGCGGGCGTGGGCGGCCGCCTGCGCTTCTTCGTCTCGGGCGGCGCGCCGCTCTCGCCCGCGCTCTCTTACGCTTTCTTAGGCGCGGGTGTCGTCATCCTGCAAGGCTACGGGATGACCGAGACGTGCATCGTCTCAGCCAACCGCCCCGAAGAGAACCGCGTCGGCTCGGTCGGTCAGCCCTTCCCCGGCGTCGAGGTCAGGATGGACTCGGACGGCGAGATACTCGTGCGCGGGCCGAACGTGATGCGCGGCTACTACAACCACGAGGCCGAGACCGCCGTGGTCTTCAACGATGAAGGCTGGTTCAAGACGGGCGATGTGGGAAGGATAGACGAAGCCGGGCGGCTCCACATCACCGACAGGAAGAAAGAGTTGTTCAAGCTCTCAAACGGCAAGTACGTCGCGCCGCAACTCGTCGAGAGCCTTATCAAGCAGAGCCAGTACGTCTCTCAGGTCGTCGTCGTCGGCGCGGGACGCAAACAGCCCGCCGCGCTCATCGTTCCAGACTGGGAGGCGCTCTCGTCGGTGCTCCCCACGCCGCAGGCCGAAGAGCACACGCAACGCGTCGCTTGGAGCCGGAACACGGCGGCCGTCAAGTTAATCCAGCGCGAGGTGGCCGAACTGACCGCGCCGCTCGCCGACTACGAACGCGTCCGCCGCGTCGCGCTTCTGCCCGACGACTTCTCCATTGACGGAGGCGAGCTGACGCCCACGCTTAAGGTCAAGCGGCGCGTCATTGACGAAAAGTACAGCGGCCTCATTGAAGAGATTTACAACGGCGCGGCCACGGCAAGGGAAGAGTGAAGGTTGATTGCGGATTGAAAAAGAAGTCGGCGCGCTTCAATAAAGAGAAAGCGGATTGAAGGCAGCGCGGCTCTCATGCTCCTTCAATCCGCTTTCTCTTTAACTCCGCAATCCGAATTCCACAATCCGCAATCGCTCAGGCGTCGGTCAGCGTCAGGCGCTCGATCTCAAGAAGCGACTCGGCGAAGCGCGCGCGGTTGTAGGACGGCTCGGTGAGAAGGTCTTCGGCGAGTCGGCGCAAAGGGGCCGGCAGCGAGTGGGCGGCGAAGGGGAGAGTGCCCGCCGGCGGCGCGTGGCGGGAGAGCAGTTGCACCTCCGCGCCGCAAAATTCACAGGACTCGATGTGCTCGGCGACGCGACCCGTCGGCGCGACGCTGCGCGCGCCGAGGCAGAAGGTCAGAAGCGTCTCTGAACGCGGGCACGTCCGAAGCTTTCGGAACCGGGCTGTGCTTGAAGAAGACATGAGTGCTCCTCGCGGTCTCATTTTGTCGCCGCCGGACGTTGGGGGGCGCGCCGAGCGGCGTTGCGCGAGCGAAGCGCGTGTCAGCTAAAGCACAGCGCCAGAGCATAGGTCTTTGCGAGAAGGCGGCCGACCTCCGCGCTTTCGCCACGGCCAGCCGTCGAAACCCCGTGTCGGGTGCTTCACTCGTGCAGGGAAGTTAAAGTACCAATCCCCGCTCTCTTCCAAACTTTCGCACGCGCGAGGAGTCGCACCCCGCCCGTTTTCTCCTGATTTTTCAACGCCTTGACCCTTGTGTAAAAAGGTGTTGCTCAAACGCGTAATTGCTGTTACCATCCTTTTGTGTTCGGGGGCGGCCGCTAAGGTCGTACAAGACCCGATACCCCTTCAAGGTGGCCGCGCCCGTTTCCCTTCGCGGCTGAACCGGCGCGGGACTCCCTGCGAGGTCATCATTTCAAACCCCAGAGCCAGCGGAGCGCAGATGTCCTCTCCCGGATTTTCATGTCTCGCCTTCGGCTATCAGATTTGAGGCCGGCACTTCGAGACGCCCCGATGTTAATAACCCGCGCCTTTCGCGAATCCTCCTCAGCGGACGCATCTAGACATCTCCGGCCTTGCTCCTAACCAATCAGAACCGGTAACATGGCTGCCACATCCGCAGATCAAGACCATCACTTGAACGACCCCATGATGAGCGCAACGGACGAGACACACCCGACGCCTACGGGGCGCGCCCCCGGCGCGCAGGAGCGCCCGCAGAGACACGCGGGTGCCTGGGTCGAGACGTTGCGCCGCTCGGACGTTTCGCGGCTCTGGACTGAGCTGCAACGTCTGGTCGTCAACCACCCGCTCGTGCGCGCCTCCTACAGCGCAGGCCTGCTTGTAGAGGAGGGCGACCGCGGCAGTGCCTACCTCGACCTGACGCAGGAGCTTTTCGTCACGCTCCTCTCCAAGTCGCGCTTCCAGCATTACCTCGATTCGGAGATGACCGACGCAGAGATCGAGTGCGAGGTCAGCCAGATCGAGTTAACGAACCTGCTCACCGCCGAGCTTCGCAAGCGACATCCCGAATCTTACAGGCTCGCTCGACGCATCTCGACCATCATCCAGTCCTCGGCTAACTTCCGCCGTGTGGACTCGGGCGCGGGCGAGGACGAGCCGCACCGCCGACTCGTTGACCGCATGTACGGGCTCAGGGAGTGGCGCGCCGACAAGTCACGCCGCGCACAGGCCGAGCTTGAAGAGCGTGTCCACATGATTCCCGTGCGCCAGCGCGATACGCGCATGGTCGGCTGCACGGGCGACGCTCAGATCATCATCAGCAACTCCGACCTCGAAGACCTCATCGTCTCTGTCTTGGAAGCCTGCGACTCGCCCGTTGACGTGCGCACGCTTCGCAGCCTCGTCATGTCGCGCCTGCCCGTGATGGACATCTACCTTGTGCCCATCGGCGGCGACGACACTGATGAGGGACGCGGCTTCGAGCCTGTGGACGGGCGCGAGAACCCCGAGCAGTCGCTTCTGCGTCGCGAGTCCGAAGATGAGGCCGCCGGTTACGTGGACGAGTTTTTGCGCGGTCTGCACGCAGCCGTGCGCGGCAAGACCAAGCAGTACGACCGCATGCTCGGCGTGCTGTGGTATTGTTACCTGAGCCCGGCGCACATCACACAGCTTGACGCGGCCGCGCGCCTGAACGTCTCCGACTCGCTCGTCTCCGACTATCGTCGCCGCATCGAGCAGCAACTGCGCGCTCTCTCCCTGACAGGGATCGAGGAGGCGCGACGTTTCGAGACGGCGCTCAGAGAGCGCGTGCGCACGCTGGCCGCCGTCGAGGAGAGTGTGACGGTCTGAGGGCGGCAATGAGATCAGGCTTGAGGGCCGTATAATTTCGGCGCGCCCGCGTCCCCTGCAAAAGGGATGCGGCCGCGCCTTTCAACAGCCCGCGGGGGCGGGAGTGCCCCCCGCCCCCGCGCGGCTTTTTCGTCGGCCGTGCGGAGCCGTCCCAAACCCCGTCCCCACGGAGTTCACGCGGGCGTCGGCACGCTCGGAAGCGAGCGGCTTTCCGAAGCCGCCGGGTCGAGGCCGCTCAAGCCCGTGATGCCGAACAGACCTCAGACATTCGATTACGAGCCCGTCGTCAACCTTCGGCGTCTCGTCGAAGATGATGACGACGCTGTGGAGACGGAGCCGCACGACGAAGTCGTCGCCCTCTCGAACTCGACCGGCACTCGGCGCACCGCGCTGCCTGTGTCGTCGCCCGCCGAATCATCTCTGTTGCTTCACGGTGAAGCATGGGGGCTCGGGCGCGGGCACGCCGTCAGCTTCGCGGGCTTTCTCGCCTTCACGCTCGTCCTCTACTTCAGACCGCAGGAATACTTTCCATCGCTTGCGTCGGCGCACATCGCGCTCGTGCCCGCCATCTTCACGCTGCTCGCCTTCTTTCCATCGCAGCTTGCCGCCGAAGGCACGCTGACGGCGCGTCCGCGTGAGGTCAATCTCGTGCTGCTGCTCTGCGCGGCGGCACTGCTCTCGGTGCCGCTCGCGATTGATCCGCCGCTGGCTATCGGCGAGTTCTGGGACACATGTCTTAAGAGCGCGCTCACCTTCGTCTTCATCATCAACATCGTGCGGACGGAGCGCCGATTGAAGCTCTTGCTCTATCTCGCCGTGGCGGTCACGTTCCTGCTATGCCTGATGGCGATCAACGATTACCGGCTCGGCAAGCTGGCGGTCGAGGGCTATCGCGTCGAAGGCAGCAGCACGAGCGGGATGTTCGAGAACACGAACGACCTTGGCGTGCATCTCGTGACGATGCTTCCCGTTGCGTTGGCCTTGGCCTTCAGCGGGCGCGGGCTGTTGCGCAAGGTGGTCTTCGGAGCATGCGCGACGCTGACGCTGGTGACCATCGTGCTCACCTTCTCGCGCGGAGCCTTTCTCGGGCTGATAGCCTCGGGCGCTTTTCTGGCGTGGAAGTTCGGGCGGCGCAACCGCCTGCTCGTCTTCGGTGCGCTCGCCGTCGCCGTCGTGCTCTTCATGGTGTTCGCGCCGGGCGAGTATTGGATTCGCGTCGCTTCTATCTTCAACCCGAGCCTCGACCGCTTCGGCTCGTCGCAGGCGCGCGCTGGGTTGCTTGAGCACGCCATCGTGTCGGCGATTGCCAATCCGGTCTTCGGCCTCGGGCTCGGCAACTTCCCTCTGACCTCGGCGCATGGGCAGGTGACGCACAACGCATACATGCAGGTAGCGTCGGAGCTTGGCTTCGCGGGGGCGCTCGTCTACACGATGTTCGTCGTCGCGCCGCTCAGGCGTCTGCGGCTGATCGAGCGTGAGACGTTCGAGGCGCGCCGCTCGTCGAAGTTCTACTATCTCGCGGTGGGCTTGCAGGCGAGCCTCGTCGCATACATGGTCAGCAGCTTCTTCGTCTCGGTCGCCTTCTACCTCTACATCTACTATCTCGTCGGCTACGCGGTCTGCCTACGGCGCATCTACTGCGCCGAGACAGCGCGCGGCGCGCGGGACGTGGAAGAACGTGAGGGCGCGATGGATTCTTCTTCACTTGGCGGGGCGAGGGTCTCGCCTCTGGCGGGAGCTTGAGAGGGCTTTGGGTTTCAGGACGTTAACAGAGTGGGTCTTCTGGCTGAGCGTCGCGGCGCTCTTCTACACCTACGTCGGCTACCCCGTGCTGCTCCTCGTCGTGAGCACGCTGCGCCCGCGAAGTGTGCTGCGAGCAGAGCACACGCCCGCGGTGAGCGTCGTCATCACGGCCTACAACGAGGAACGCGACCTCGCCGCGAAACTCGAAAACACGCTCGCGCTCGATTATCCGAAGGAGCGGCTTGAGGTGATTGTCGCCTCGGACTGTTCCAACGACCGCACGGACGACATCGCGCGCGAGTTCGCTGCGCGCGGCGTGCGGCTCCACAGGCAGGCGGTGCGTCGCGGCAAGACGGCGGCGCAGAACGCGGCGGTCGAGCTGGTGCGCGGCGAGGTCGTGCTCTTCTCCGACGCGACGACGATGTACAGGCCCGACGTGCTGCGAGTGTTGACGCAGAGCTTCGCAGACCCTTCGGTCGGGTGCGTTGCCGGACGCCTCGTCTATGTTGACCCGGGGGGAACGAGCGTCGGGCAGGGCGCGCGCTCCTACTGGGGCTACGAGACCTTTCTCAAACAGCATGAGAGCCGCGCCTGCTCGCTCATCGGCGCGTCGGGCTGTCTCTACGCCGTGCGCCGCTCGGCGTATATCCCGCTCTACGACGAGGCGTGCAGCGACTTCATCATCGCCACCAAGATGGTCGAGCAAGGGTTGCGCACCGTCTACGAGCCGCGCGCCGTCTCGAACGAGACGACCAACCGCCGCTCCGACAAAGAGCTTCGCATGCGCGTGCGCGTCATCGCGCAGACCTACACAGACCTCTGGCGTCATCGCGCGATGATGAACCCACTACGCGGCGGCTTCTACTCGGTCGAGCTTCTTTCGCACAAGGTGATGCGTTACGCCGTGCCCGCATTCCTCGTCGTCATCTTCGCCTCTTCGCTCGCGCTCGCGACCACGTCGCCTCTCTACCTTGCGGCCTTCATTGCGCAGGCGCTTCTTTATGTCGCGGCCGCTCTCTCGCTCCTGCTCGAACGCGTGGGGGCGCACAGCCGTGTGCTCGCGCTGCCCGGTTACTTCGTGCTCGCGAACCTTGCGGCGGTGCTGGCCTTCTACAAGTTCCTGCGCGGCGAACGATACGCGCGCTGGGAGCCGATACGCGAGCCGACGGACTCGGTGAGCAATGGCTGAAGCAACTCCAACGAGCAGCTCGCTGACGGCGCGCGCCTTCTGGCTGATCTTCGCCAAGACGCTTGCGTTCGTCTTCGGCTTCGCGCTGCCGCTGTTGCTGGTGCGTCGTTTGAGCCAGAACGACCTCGGGCTCTACAAGCAGGCGTTCCTCGTCGTCTCGACGGCAAGCGGCATCCTCCCGCTCGGCTTCGTCATGAGCGCCTTCTACTTCCTGCCGCGCGAGACCGACCGTCGCGGAGCCGTAGTCTTCAACATCATCATCTTCAACACGCTCGTTGGCGGCGTGGCGCTCCTTGTGCTTCTATTCCGGCCGGGGTTGCTCGCGGCCATCTTCAACAGCCCCGCGCTCGTCCCTTACGCGCCGCTCATCGGTCTGCTCATACTGCTCTGGATAGTCTCGTATCTTCTGGAGATAGGCTCGCTCGCCAATCAGGAGTCGAGGCTCTCGACCATCTTCATCATCGCGGCGCAGCTCACGAGAACGTCGTTGCTTTTGGCGGCGGCCGTTTTTTATTCGTCGGTCGGCGCGCTGCTCTACGCGGCGATAATTCAGGGCGCGTTGCAGACCGTGGTGATGGTCTTCTACCTGCGCGCGCGTTTCGGTCGTTTCTGGCGCGGCTTCGATTGGCAGATGATGAGGATGCAGTTGGCCTACGCGCTGCCCATCGGGGCGGGTGCGCTGCTCTACGCCGTGCTGTCGGACTTGCACAATTACTTCGTCTCTTATCGCTTCGGGGCGGCGGCCTTCGCGCTCTACTCGATAGGCTGCTTCAGCCTGCCGCTCGTCGGCATCATCATGGAGTCAATCGGGTCGGTGATGATTCCGCGCGTCAGCCAGTTGCAGAGCGTGGGCGACACGCGCGGCATCGTGATGGTTACGGCGGGCGCGATGCGCAAAGCGGCGGCCGTCTACTTCCCGCTCTACGCGCTGCTGTTGGTGACGGGGCGTGAGATCATCGCCTTCCTCTTCACCACTCAATACTTGGGTAGCTGGCCCATCTTCGCCATCAATCTGACGACGCTTCCGTTCCTGATACTCGTCTCCGACCCCATCATCCGTGCGCACGCCGAGCATCGCTTCTTTCTGTTGAAGGTAAGGGCCGTGACCATCGTCGTGCTCTTCGCCGCGCTCTGGTTCGGCACGAAGTACTTCGGGTTGGTCGGAGCCATCTCGGCGATGGTCTCGATGAGCGTGCTCGACCGTTTGATCGAAGCCGGGAAGGCTTGGAGCATCGTGGGCGTGACGCGGCGCGACGTGGTGCTGTTGAAAGACGTGGGGAAGGTAGCACTGGCCGCGACGGCCGCTGGGGCCTTGACGGCGTGCGTGCGACTGCTTATGTCGGGCACACGCCCTTTCATCGTGCTCGCCGTCTGCGGTGTCGTCTTCGGATGCGCGTACCTCGGGCTCGTCTGGCTCTTGGGCGTGCCCACGGACAAGGAGCGCACTCTCGTGCGTGTCAAGATTGAGAGCGCGCAGCGGCTCGCATGGTGGCGGCGCGCGGCCGACCCGTTGATTTGAGAAGAGGCACGCACGGATGTTGACGCCTATGCGGCAGAAACGAAACGTCCTGCTCCTCGTTGACAGCTTCGACGTGGGCGGGGCCGAGGGGCAGATTCTTCTGCTCGCGCGCTTGCTTCTTGAGAGCGGGCGCTACGGCGTTCACCTCGCATGCCTCAAGCGGCGCGGGCTGCTGCTCGCCGAAGCCGAGCGACTCGGCGTTGGTTCCATCCCCGAATTCCCGCTGACAAGTTTCTACGACCGGAACATGGCTCGACAGCTTCGGCGTCTGCGCGCCTTCGTGCGCGAGCGCGACGTTGAAGTGGTTCATACCGAAGGCTTCTACACGAACATCTTCGGCATCACGGGCGCGGCCCTTGCGCGTGTACCGGCGCGCATCGCCTTTCGCGGCGAGACTGCGGGGTGGCGCACGCGCAAGCAGAACACGCTTGAGCGCACGGTCTTTCGTCTGGCGAGCGTCGTGCATGCAAACTCGGAAGCGGTCAAGAGGTTTCTTCTGAGCGAGGGCGTTCCCGCAGAGCGCATCGCCGTCGTCTACAACGGGCTCGACCTCGCGCGCGTGACGCCGCCCGCCGGTCTCACACGCAACGATGCTCTCGCCGCATGTGGGCTGCCGACGGATGAGGGCCGCCGCTTCGTCACCATCGTCGCCAACATGCGCCACGAGGTGAAAGACCATCCGATGTTTCTACGCGCCGCGCAGCGCGTGCTTGAGGCGGTGCCGGATGCGGCGTTCGTGCTCGCGGGCGAGGGCGAGCTTGTCCCTGAGCTACGGCGAATGGCGGACGAGCTTGGATTGAGCGGCGCGGCGTTCTTCCCCGGCAGGTGCGACCGCGTGGCGGAGCTTCTGTTCGCTTCGGATGTGTGTGTGCTCAGCTCGAAGGCGGAAGGCTTCTCGAACTCGATACTCGAATACATGGGTGCGGCGCGTCCCGTCGTCGCCACCGATGTCGGCGGCGCGCGCGAGGCGCTCGGAGGCAACGGCGAGGCCGGGCACCTCGTCGCGTCGGGCGACGACGAGGCGATGGCCGCGCGCATCATCGAACTGCTGCGCGACCCTTCGGTTGCGCGCGCGATGGGCGAGCGCGGTCGTCGCATCGTCGAGCAGAAGTTTTCCGCACAGGTGCAGCTCGAACGCACGGCGGAGTTATACGACCGGCTGCTTTCTGCTCAATGAGGAACAAGCCCATCCGAATCATCTCAAACTTCAAACGCATGGGGCGCGTGGCGGCGTGCGACGAGTCGCTATCTCACGAGTACGTCGGCGAAGATGTGGGCGCGCGGGCGTTCATGCGGAAGTGTCTCGACTCGGACGTAGTGCTGCTCAACATAGACCAGAAGAGGTTGATGCTGGCCTGCCTGCTCCGCTTGTTCTGGCCCGCGGCGCGCTTCCGTCTGGTGTCGTCGGACTTGATTCTGAGGCCGCCGAAGACTTTGAAGGATCGCGCGAAGATGTTCGTCAAGCGCATCCTCTTCTCGCGCGTGGACAGGTTCGTTCTCTATTTCAAAGAGCTTGACGGTTACGAACGCTTTTACGGTATCGCGCCAGACCGCGTGATATACGTTCGCTTTAAGGTCAACGGTTGGGAGGAAATCTCCGCGCGGCCTGTGGCCTCGCCCGACGGTGAGTACGTGCTCTGCGCCGGAAGGACGCTGCGCGATGTGGGAACGTTCGTCGAAGCATTGAAGCGCGCGGGCTGTCGCGGCGTGCTCTTGCAGCAGAGGCGCGAGCTACTCGCCGAGCACGGCACGTCGGCTTGGGCAGACGAACTGCCGCCGAACGTCGAGTTGATTGTTGATGACAGCGACCGGCTCGAAGACTATCTCCGCTTTATCGAGCGTGCGCGCATGGTCGTGATACCGAGGTTCAAGGGCGACATCGCCCCGACGGGGATCAGCACCTATCTCGTCGCGATGGCTTTGAACAAGTGCGTGATTATCAGCGAGGGGCCGGGCGCGGGTGACGTGTTGACGAATGAGGCGACCATCGTTCCACCCGAAGACCCCGAGAGGCTGGCCGAACAGATCAAGCTGCTGTGGGAAGACGAAGGGATGCGCACAGAGTTGGCCGCGCGCGGCCGCGTGTACGCCGAAAGCGCGCAGGGCGAAGAGCGGCTACTCTCGGACATACTGCACGCGTCGGTGTGATTACTTGCCTGCCAGAACTTCTTCGTACAACGCAACAACTCTTTCGGCGTGAAGCGCGGGACGAAACTCGCGCAGCGCGAACTCGCGCGCACGCTTCCCGAGCGAGCGACGCAGTTCGGGGTCGCGCAGCAGCCGCTCGATAGCTTCGGCCATTGCCGCGTCGTCGCCCATCGGCACGTGCAGTCCCGTCTCTTCGTGATGCACGATCTCGGCCGCGCCTCCGCCTTTAGTGGCGATGACGGCCACGCCCGAAATCATCGCCTCGCCGATGACGCGCCCGAACGGCTCGGGCTCGACCGAGGCGTGGACGGCGATGTCGGTTCGGGCGAGCACGCCGAAGATGTCGCGGACGTGACCGCTGAACTCAACCACATCGTTTAAGCCAAGCTCCGCCGCGAGCGATTTCAAGCCGTCGGCGTAGTCGGCGAAGCCTTCGGGCGCACTGCCCGCGATGATGACGCGGAACGGCTCGCGGTAACGCGCACGGACTTTGGCGACGGCGCGCAGGAACACGTCCTGCCCCTTCCACGGTTGGAGGATGCTGTACATGGCGACGACCGGCGAGCCTTCGCTTCGCTCGGTCGTTGTGTCGGGCGGCGGCTCGACCGGCTCGTACATCACCGTGCAGCGTTCGCGCGGCAGTCCCAACTCGAAGAGACGCTCGGCCACCGAGATTGAAGAGGCGATGTGATGGCTGAACCAACCGCGCCGCAGCACATAGCGGTTGGGCAGACCGCCCCACTCGAACCCCTTCTGATAACCGACTGAGGGCAGCTTGTGGCGACGGCCCGCAAGCGCGGCGGGCGCGTTCGAGAAGACGCTGTTGGCCGTGTGTATCAGGTCGGGCCGGTGGCGGCGAATCGTGCCGTCGAGATGCTTCATCCACGGCGACGCGTTGTGACGGTAGAAGCTCGCCAACTGCCGAAGCGCGCCGCCACGTGCGTCGGGGGCCTTTGGTATCTCGGCGACTTCGTAAGTCAAACCATCGGGAAGCTCGGTGTAGAGGCGTGCGTCGAAACCCGTCACCAGCACCGGCTCGACGTTTGCGGGCAGGTGCTTGAACAGGTGCAGCAGCCCCGTCAGAGACCCGCCGAACCCGAAGGCCATCTCAACGTACAGCACACGCATTCTTAGTTCCTCAATACCGCGCCCGCTTCACGCCCGAGCAACAGCTTGTTATAGGCGGCATCGTTGCCGCCGACTCTACCTCGGTTAAGATGAGAGCATTCGCCACGCTCGCCCGAGTCCCGCGCCGAGCGGCGTGCTGCATACCTGCGCCGCAACGTACTTCGGCAGACGCCAATCGCCCGCGACCGCGAATCGCCGTTTGAGCGAGCGCGCCGCGCGCCACTCTCCCCAATAGCCGAGGACGCACGCCGTCTTGAGCGCGCGTATCGCAAGCACGCGCGCAAGCAGTCCGCGCATGTGCGGCGGGCAGGCAGCCTCAACCTCTTCCGCGTGGAGCAGAAACGGCTCGACGGGACGCGCGGCCTTCAGATTCTTACTCAACTCCGAAGCGTCGTGATGAAAGCGCGCGAGCGGTTCAAGACTAAAAGCCACACGCTCGTTCAGCAGCACCTTCAACCACAGGAAGGCATCCTCGCCGTACAGGCATCGCTCGGCAGCATAGAAGCCGCCCCAACCGCGAACCACCCCGGCGCGCGCCACGGTACTGCACGGCGACATAAAGGCGAGCATCT
>JAVXWN010000028.1:0-40872 GCA_032230645.1 Acidobacteriota bacterium
AGCAGGTTCGCGTATGTCTCCCACGAAGGACGTGACTTGTAGCGAAAGTCGAAGCCGTACTTCTCAGCTGCCGCGCGCGTAACCGTGGGCTTGAGAAAGATGTGAGTCTCAGGCTGTGCGAGGAAGCCCCACACCGTCACCATCGGCCACGTCAGCACGCGAGTCTGTCGGCGCGGAAGCGATGCCACCGCCTCGACCCACTTCGTAAAGCGACTCTCCAAAGCGCCCGCGCCGTGCAGCAAGTCGTAGAGCCCTTCGGCGAATGTGCGCGCGCCCACTTCCGTCTTCACCGCATCACGCAGCGCCATCTTCTCGAACGAGAAGATCATGCTGTAACGCGTGCGCTGCTCGACCCTCACCGCGCGCGCCGCAACTTCGGCGAACTCGCCCGCGCGCAACAGCCGTCGGAACTCCGCGCGCCCGAGCGCCTCCTCCCAACGCCCATGCGCCTCCCACTTGTACCCGCGCTCCCATTCGAGATATGTCTCGTCCCCGAACCCACCGGGGAAGTACCGCAAGAACTTCCGCCGACAACGCTCCGCACCCTCTGACACACCGTCGCGTTTAGAGACCACCTTGCTCGTTCCCATTATTCTGATCTCCTTGAGCCGTACAGCTACTGTGTGAAGTGAACTTCTAAATTACTGTCTGTGCGGAAAGGCTTCTGCATGATACGCGGATTCGACCATCGGGCGAAAGTCTTTCAGCGTAACGCAGCTTTATGATTGCCTCCGACACAGCTCTTCCGTTTTTCGATTTTGGGATTCGGTTTTACGGAAACGGACAGTGGACGTGTGCGAGTCGGACGAAAAGGTGCTGAAAACGGGCGCTTTCGGGAGTGGTATGGGGGTTGTTATGTGGTGGGGCGAGTGGAAGTGTAGAGATTTATGGATGTCAAACGCCCCGCACAAAAGAACCGTCGCCGTCTGAAGCTCGCCGTGTACGCAGTGCTGTGCGTGCTGGCGGTCGCCATCATTACGTATGGGCTGTCGCGTCTGAAGCCCGCCGCGCCGAGCGTTGCGCGCGCCACCGTTCTGACCGACACGGTCAAGCGTGGGCAGATGCTTCGCAACGTGCGGGGCTTGGGCACGCTCATCCCCGAAGAGATAAGACAGATCGCCGCGCCCGTCGAAGGCCGCGTCGAGCAGAAGTTCGTCAAGCCGGGCGAGACCGTGAGCGCGGGCACCGTGCTCGTCGAGCTTTCCAATCCGACGCTCAAGCAGGCCGCCGTTGACGTTGAGTACCAGATCAAGACTGCCGAGGCAGACCTCAACAACCTTCGCTCGCGTCTCGACAGCGACCGCATGAGCCAGCAGGCTTCGACCGCACAGGTGCAGTCCGACTACAGTCAGGCCAAGATTCAACTCGACACCGACGAGCAGTTGGCGAAAGAAGGGCTCGTGCCCATCCTCACGCTGCGCATCTCGCGCGTGCGGGTCGAGCAGCTTGCGAACCGTCTAGAGATTGAGAAGAAGCGCGTCACGAGCGCCAAGTCTTCGGCCGACGCGCAGGTCGTCGCGCAGCAGTCGCGCATCGAGCAGTTGCGCGCGCAACTTCGACTCGATCAGGAGCAGGTCGCATCGCTTCAAGTCCGCGCGGGCACCTTCGGCGTGCTTCAAGAGGTGACGGTCGAGGTCGGCCAGCAGATCACGCCGGGGACGAACATCGCGCGCGTCGCAGACCCTTCGAGCCTCAAGGCCGCGCTCCAAATTCCCGAGACGCAGATTAAAGACATCACCATCGGTCAGCCCGCCGCCATCGACACGCGGTCGGGCGGCGCGGTCGTGCGCGGCAGCGTCCAGCGCATTGACCCGGCCGCGCGCAACGGCACCGTGACCGTTGACGTGCGTCTGATGGAAGCGTTGCCGCAGGGCTCGCGCCCGGACTTGAGCGTGGACGGCACCATCGAACTCGAACGCCTCGACAACGTTCTCTACGTCGGGCGGCCCGCGACGGGCGGCGGCGCGCAGGCGACCGTCACGCTCTTCCGCGTCGAGCCCGACGGGCACACGGCCACGCGCATCCCCGTCAAGCTCGGCCGCACCTCGGTCAACACGGTCGAGGTCGTGGACGGCCTGCGCGAAGGCGACACCGTTATCCTCTCCGACACCTCGCAGTGGGACGGCGTGGACAGACTCCGACTTGATTGAAGCCGGTGAATGGTCAATGGTGAATAGTAAATAGACGGTCGGCGCGAGACGCGACTAGCTTCCCGCCGCCGAGGCCCGAGCAACCCCTAAACACCATCACCATTTACCATTCACTATTCACTGACTGAAAGGAACTAGAGATGAGCGCAACAAGTGAACCGCTCGTGAAGCTGGACGGCGTGCGCAAGGTTTTCTACACCGACGAGGTCGAGACGCACGCGCTCTCCGGCATACACCTCGACATCAAGAAGGGCGAGTACATCTCGATGGCGGGGCCCTCGGGTTGCGGCAAGTCAACGCTGCTCTCCATCCTCGGCCTGCTCGATTCGCCAACCGACGGCGAGTACATTCTTAACGGCACGCCCGTCGCCAACCTCTCGCTCTCGGAGCGCGCGCGCATACGCAACCGCGAGATCGGGTTCATCTTTCAGGCGTTCAACCTGATCGGCGACCTCAACATCTACGAGAACGTCGAGCTGCCTTTGACCTACCGCGACATGTCGTCGTCGGAGCGGCGCGACCGCGTCGAAGAGGCGCTCTTAAAGGTCGGCATGTCGCACCGCATGAAGCACTACCCTTCGCAACTCTCGGGCGGTCAGCAACAGCGCGTGGCCGTGGCGCGTGCGGTGGCGGGCAATCCTTCGATTCTTCTGGCCGACGAGCCGACGGGCAACCTCGATTCGACGAACGGCGAGGCGGTGATGAACCTCATGCGCGAGCTGCACGCGGGCGGCGCGACCATCTGCATGGTCACGCACGACCCGCGCTACGCGCTCTACGCCGACCGCACGTTCCACCTCTTCGACGGTCAGGTCGTCGAAGAGACGCACTTGCCGAAGGCGGTTGAGGAACTCGAAGAGAGCGGCTTTAAGCTTTGAAAAGCGAGTGATGAACGACGAGCGATGAATGATGAATAAAGCCACGTCGGTATCTTCATCATTCAACACTCATCATTCATCACTGCTCCGGAGGTGTTGAGATGGGCACGCTTTGGAAGGACGTTCGGTTCGCGGCGCGGATGCTGTGGAAGAACCGCGCCGTAACGGCGGTGGCCGTCATCGCGCTTGCGCTCGGCGTCGGGGCGAACACGGCCGTCTTCTCGGTCGTCAATGCGGTGCTCCTCAAGCCGCTCCCTTACAAAGACCCCGGCCGTCTCGTGCGCATGTCCGAAGATAGCGAGCGCATGCCGCTGATGTCGGTCTCGTACCCGAACTTCCTCGACTGGCGCGCGCAGCAGACGGTCTTCGAGCGGATGGCCGCCATGCAGCCCGCCAGCTACAACCTTTCGGGCGAGGGCGAGGCTGAACGTTTGCAGGGGCGCAACGTCTCGCCCGAGTTCTTCTCCGTCCTCGGTGTCGAGCCCGCGCTCGGGCGCACATTCACCGAAGAGGAGAATGCGCCGGGCCGGGGCCGCGTCGCCATCATCAGCCACGGACTCTGGCAGCGCCGCTTCGGTGGAGACCGAAACATCATCGGTCGCGCGCTGACGCTCAACGGCGAGCCGTACACGGTCGTCGGCGTCACACCGCCGAACTTTCTCTACGGCGTGCCGACCGAGGTCTTCGTTCCCATCGGCTCGGTCGCCGACAAGATGATGTTGATGCGTGGCAACCATCCGGGCATCTACGTGCTTGCGCGCATGAAGCCGGGCGTGACGGTCGAGGGCGCGCGCGAAGAGATAAAGACGATTGCCGCGCGACTCGCCGCCCAGTACCCGGACTCAAACACGGGCAACACGGCCGCGCTCCAACCGCTCAGCGACTTCTTCGTCAGCGACATCCGCCCTTCGCTGCTCATATTGCTCGCCTCGGTCGGGCTCGTCCTGCTCATCGCCTGCGCGAACGTCGCCAACCTTCTGCTCGCGCGCGCCGCCACGCGCGGCCGTGAGATAGCCATTCGCACCGCGCTCGGCGCGAGCCGCCTACGCGTGATGCGTCAGCTTCTGACCGAGAGCGTGCTGCTCGCGCTCGTCGGTGGAGGCGTCGGGCTCCTGCTTGCGATGTGGAGCATAGACCTCCTGCGCTCGATGGCGTCGGGCAATCTGCCGCCGACCGCTGTCATCGGGCTCGACGCAAACGTGCTGCTCTTCACGCTCGGCGTCTCAATCCTGACCGGACTCGTCTTCGGGCTCGCGCCCGCGATTCAGGCTTCGCGCACCGACCTCAACTCTTCGCTCAAAGAGGGCGGGCGCAGTCAGGCGGGCGGCGGCATCGCGCGTCAGCGTGTGCGCTCCGCGCTCGTCGTCTCGGAGGTCGCGCTCTCGCTTCTGCTGCTCGTCGGCGCGGGGCTCCTCGTCAAGAGCTTCATGCGGCTGCGCGATGCGCCACTCGGCTTCGAGCCGCGCGGCCTGCTGACGATGCATGTCTCGCGCACG
This sequence comes from Acidobacteriota bacterium, assembly GCA_032230645.1. GTDB lineage: Bacteria > Acidobacteriota > Blastocatellia > Pyrinomonadales > Pyrinomonadaceae > QHXN01. The sequence continues at coordinate 4,525 of JAVXWN010000028.1, forward strand.
GTCGGTAAAGGCGAGTCGCCCGCCCGCTCGCTCGCGTACTTCGACGAGTTGAGCGCGCGCGTCGCCTCACTCCCCGGCGTGAAGGCGGTGACTTATGCGGCCGGGATGCCGCAGCTTAGCGCATCCGAAACCGCCGTCGCGGTCGAAGGCCGCCCGCAGCCGCCGCCCGGCAAGATGCCGCAGACCGTGCTCTTCATCACAAGCCCCGGCTATCTCGACGCGATGGGCATCAGGCTTGTGCGCGGTCGCTTCTTCGACGAGCGCGATGCGGCCGGTGCGCCGCGCGTGGCGGTCGTGGACGAGGCGTTTGCGCGCGCACTCTTCCCCGGCGAAGACCCCGTGGGCCAGCACCTCATGGGCTCCGCGGCCATGAACATTCCACCGGCCGAGATCGTCGGCTTAGTCGAGCACGTCAACAACTATGGGCTCAACGTGACCGAGCCCGTGCAGCCGCAACTCTACTACTCCTTCAAGCAGACGCCCGAGCAGTTCCTGCCCGGCGTGTTGAGCGGCGTCTACGTGGCGGCGCGCACGTCGAGCATTGACTCGGCCTCGCTTGCGCCTCTCGTCCGGCGCGAGTCGCAGGCGATTGACCCGGCGCAGCCGCTCTATCAGGTCAGCACGATGGAAGAAGTCATCGCGCAGTCAATCGCGACGCAGAAGCTCTCGACAACGCTGCTCGGCTTCTTCGCGGCGGTGGCGCTGGCGCTGGCGGGCGTCGGCATCTACGGCGTGATGAGCTACGCCGTGACGCAGCGGCGTCACGAGATAGGCGTGCGGATGGCGCTCGGCGCGCAGCCGCGCGATGTGATGCGGATGGTCGTGGGGCAGGGAATGCTGCTCACAGTCATTGGGCTCGGGCTTGGGCTTGTGGGTGCGCTGGCGCTGACGCGTGTGCTCGCGAGCCTGCTCTTTGGCGTCTCGGCCACAGACCCCTTCATCTTCGCGACCGTCCCCTTCGCGCTGGCCGCCGTGGCGCTCGTCGCCAATCTCGTCCCCGCGCGCCGCGCCATGCGCGTAGACCCGATGGTGGCGCTACGTTACGAATGATGAATGATGAGTGATGAATGATGAATGTAGCACCGAGGTTATATTCATCACCCATCACTTCCCTCAGAGGTGAGTGATGAGAACTCTCTGGCAAGATATAAGCTACGCGGCGCGTGTGCTGCGCAAGAGTCCGGGCTTTACGGCAGTGGCGCTCGTCGCCATCGCGCTCGGCGTCGGCGCGAACACCGCGATCTTCTCGGTCGTCAACGCGGTGCTCCTCAAGCCGCTCAACTACAGAGACCCCGGACAACTCGTTCTCGTCTTTCACAACTACCAGAAGATTGATTTAAAAGCGTCGGTCTCCGCGCCCGGCTACGCCTACTATCGCGACAACGCGAAGTCGTTCTCCGACGTGGCGGCCTTCACCTCTTGGAACGTCAACCTCACGGGCGAGGGCGAGCCCGAGCGTTTGCAGGGGATGATCGTCACCTCAAACGTCTTCCAGACGCTCGGCGCGACGGCCGCGCAGGGGCGCACCTTCAGCGCCGAAGAGGACAGGCCCGGCAACAACAAGGTCGTTGTCTTGAGCAACGCCTTCTGGCGGCGACGCTTCGGTGGAGTACCGGTCGTCGGCAAGAACATCACGCTCAATGGCGAGCCCTACGCGGTCGTCGGCGTGATGCCGCCCGGCTTCCAACTCGGGCGCGAGTGGGGCGCGCAGCAAGCGCCCGACGTGTGGTCGCCCATCGCCTTCACGCCGCAGCAACTCGATGCCAACACGGGCCTGACGAACGAGTACCTCGCCGTGCTCGCGCGTCTCAAGCCGGGCGTCTCTGTTCCACAGGCGCAGGCCGAGATGGACTCGATAGCCGCAGACCTCCGGCGGCAGTACATGCCGGGCGCTGATGCGAGCAACTGGGGCTTGCTGCTCACGCCCTTCGACGAGTTCGTCGTCGGCAAGATACGCACGGCGCTCTATATCCTTCTCGGCGCGGTTCTCTTCGTGCTTTTGATCGCGTGCGCCAACGTCGCCAACCTGATGCTGGCGCGCGGCGCTGTCCGTCAGAAGGAGATCGCGGTGCGTGCCGCGCTCGGCGCAAGCCGCTGGCGGGTCGTCCGTCAACTCCTGACCGAGAGCGTGCTGCTCTCGGTCGTCGGTGGGGGGCTCGGGCTTCTGCTGGCGATGTGGGGCGTGGATTTTCTGCTCAAGCTCAACGACAACCAGATACCACGTGCGACCGAGATCGGGCTCGATAGAAACGTTCTGCTCTTCACGTTCGGCGTCTCGATTTTGACGGGCGTGGTGTTCGGGCTCGTGCCCGCGTTTCAGACCTCGAACGTCAACCTCCACGACACGCTCAAGGAGGGCGGGCGCAGCGGCAAGTTGGGCGTGCGGCGCGGCGTGCGAAACGCGCTGGTCATTGCCGAGATGGCCTTCGCCGTCATACTTCTCGTTGGCGCGGGGCTACTCATACGCAGCTTCGTGCGCTTGCAGCAGGTAGACCCCGGCTTCCAGCCGCGCGGCGTGCTGGCGATGCAGGTCTCTCTGCCCGCAGGCAAGTACAACGACCAGCCGCGGCGCGCGGCCTTCGACCGGCAGGTGCTCGAACAGTTGAGAGGGCTCGCGGGTGTTAAGAGCGCGGCCACGACGACGACGCTGCCGATGAGCGGATGGAACCAGAGCGGCAGCTTCGGCATCGAGGGCCGGACGATTGCGCCCAACGAGAGCATGCCGCACGGCGACCGCTGGCTGCCCTCGGACGACTACTTTCAGACGATGGGCATTCGTCTGATTAAGGGGCGCTACTTCGACGCGCGCGATGCGTCGGATGCACCCGGCGTGACTATCGTTGACGATGCGCTCGCTGCCAAGTACTGGCCGGGCGAAGACCCTCTGGGCAAGCGCATCTCGTTTGAGGGCGGCGCGCAGAATCCGCGCTGGCGCGAGATAGTCGGCATCGTCGCGCACGTCCGCAACGAAGGGCTCGAAGGCGAATCGCGCGGGCAGTATTACGTGCCTTACGCGCAACGCGCCAACAACACAGACCTCTTCGTCGTCGTGCGCACGGACGGCGACCCCTCGTCGCTCGCGCCCTCGGTGCGCGGGGCCATCGCGTCCGTGGACAGGGACTTGCCGGTCTACCGCGTGACGACGATGGAGCGGATGGTCGCCGACTCGATGTCGCAGCGACGCTTTTCGATGTTCCTCTTCGGCGTCTTCGCGGCGCTGGCGCTGGCGCTGGCGGTGGTCGGGCTCTACGGCGTGATGAGTTACGCCGTGGCGCAGCGCACGCACGAGATCGGTCTGCGGATGGCTTTGGGCGCGCAGGGCCGCGACGTGTTGCGGATGGTCGTGGGGCAGGGGATGTGGCTCGTCGCGGTAGGGCTTGTGCTCGGGCTCGTGGGCGCGCTGGCGCTGACGCGGCTGATGTCGAGCCTGCTCTTTGGCATCTCGGCCGCTGACCCGCTGACATATGCGGGCATCGCTCTGCTGCTCGGCGCGGTCGCGCTCCTCGCTTCATACGTCCCCGCGCGCCGTGCGACGAAGGTAGACCCGATGGTGGCGCTTCGTTACGAATGATGAACGACGAACGATGAATATAACGACGAGACGATATTCATCATTCATCGCTCATCATTACCAAAGAGGTGAATGATGACGACTCTCTGGCGCGACTTGGGATTCGCGGCGCGGATGCTGTGGAAGAATCCGGGGTTCACGGCCGTGGCGGTGCTGGCCGTCGCGCTGGGCGTGGGCGCAAACACGACGATCTTCAGTTGCGTCAACGCACTGCTGCTGCGCCCGTTCGCGTATGAGACGACCGACCGCGTCGTGATGCTCTGGGAGAAGGACGTTGACAACAGCTCGCAGCACAGTTCGGTCGCGCCCGCCAACTACTTCGACTGGCGCGACCAGACGCACGCGTTCGCGGAGTTGGCCGCATACAACCAGCAGCACTTCAACCTTACCGAAGGCGACCAGCCCGAGCGCGTCGCGGGCGCGCGCGTCACGCCCAATCTCTTCCGCGTGCTCGCGGCGCAGGCCGAGCGCGGCCGCACCTTCTCCGACGAAGAGGGCGAGCCGGGGCACGATCAGGTCGCCATCGTCAAGCACTCGCTCTGGCAGCGCCGCTTCGACTCAGACCCCGACATCGTCGGCCGCACCGTGCGCGTTGACGGCAAGCCTTACACGGTCGTCGGCGTCATGCCCGAGAGCTTCGACTTTCCACTCAACGGCGGCGAAATCTGGACGCCGCGCAGCTTCGACCAGAAGGAGCGCGAGTCGCGCGGCAACCATTATTTACAAGTAGCGGGGCTGCTCCGGCCGGGCGTGACGCTTGAGCAGGCGGGCGCGGAGGTGCACGCCATCGCCGAGAGAGCGCGCACGCTCTACCCCGACACGAACGCCGGACGCACGGCCTTCGCCGAGACGCTCACCGAATCGTTCACGCGCGGGCCCAAACCCTACCTCATCGTGCTGCTCGGCACCGTCGGCTTCGTGCTTCTGATTGCTTGTGCCAACGTCGCCAACCTTCTTCTGGTGCGCGCCTCTTCGCGACAGAGGGAGTTGGCCGTGCGCGCGGCTCTGGGCGCGAGCCGCTGGCGGCTGGTGCGACAACTCTTGACCGAGAGCGTGCTGCTCGCGCTCATCGGCGGAGCGGCGGGACTGCTCTTCTCTGTGTGGGGCGTCGAGTTCATCGCGAAGGGGATGCCGCCGACCTTCACACAGTACATCCCGGGCTGGAAGAACATGCGGATAGATTCGCACGTGCTTCTGTTCACGCTCGCCGCTTCGATGTTGACGGGCGTGGTGTTCGGCATCGTCCCCGCTTTGCAGGCGACGCGCACGAACCTCAACGAGTCTTTGAAGGAGGGCGGGCAAAAGGGGGCAGCCGGGGGCCTCAAGCGCAACCGCATGCGGAGCCTTCTGGTCGTCGCGGAGATTGCGCTCTCGCTCGTCCTGCTGGCGGGCGCGGGGCTGATGGTCAGGAGCTTCGTCGCGATGCTCAGCGCGGACATCGGGCTCGACCCGCGCGGCGTGCTCAAGATGGATATGTCCCTGCCGCAGGAGGGCTACCCCGAGGCGCGGCAGGTCGAGTTCTACAATCAACTTGTCGGGCGCGTCGAGGCGTTGCCCGGCGTGAGGGCCGCCGCAGCCGTCAACACCATCCCGATGAGTCGCGCGGGAACGAGCAGCACGACTTTTGAAATCGTCGGCCGCCCGCCCTTCGATAAGAGCAGCGAGCCCTACGCTGACTACCGCGTCGTCACACAGCACTACTTCGAGGCGGCGGGCACGCGCTTGCTGCGCGGTCGCGGATTCAACGAACGCGACGACGATCACTCGCCGCGCGTCGTCATCGTCAGCGACTCGTTCACGCGCCGATTCTTCCCCGCGGGCGATGCGCTCGGCCAGCACATCTCCGTCTGGAAGGAGAAGCCGTTGGAGATAGTCGGCATCGCCGAGGACGTGAAGAACGAGGACATGGACGAGCGGCCGCCGCTCGGCTTCTACTTCTCGCTCCGTCAAGACCCGTGGGGGACGATGAGCCTCGTGGTGCGCACCGACGCAGACCCCGAGTCGCTCGCACCCGCGGTGCGCGCCGAGGTGCGCGCGCTCGATGCGGAGCTTCCAGTCTACGACGTGCGCACGATGAAGGCCGTCGTGGACGAGGCCGTCTCACCCAAGCGCCTGACGATGTTCCTGATGGCCTTCTTCGCCGCGGGCGCGCTGCTGCTCTCGGCCGTCGGGCTCTACGCCGTGATGAGCTACACCGTCGCGCAGCGCAGGCACGAGATAGGCATCCGCATGGCGCTCGGTGCGCAAAGCCGTGACGTGATGCGGCTCGTCCTTTCACAGGGGCTTGCGCTCGTGCTCGTGGGGCTCGGGCTCGGGCTCGTGGGAGCGCTTGCGCTCACGCGCGTGATGGCGAGCATCCTCTACGGCGTTTCGGCCACAGACCCGCTGGTCTTCGGCGGCGTGGCGTCGGTGCTCGGCATCGCGGCGTTGCTCGCATGCTACCTGCCCGCGCGGCGTGCGACGAAGGTAGACCCGATGATTGCGCTCAGATACGAGTGAAAATTTGCGAACGGAGTGAGCCGATGTCTCTGCTGCAAGATGTACGTTACGGGTTTCGGATGCTGTTGCGGTCGCCGGGGTTCACGGCCGTGGCGGTCGTGTCGCTGGCCTTAGGCATCGGCGTCAACACGGCCATCTTCAGCCTCGTCAACGCGGTGCTCGTCCGCCCGCTGCCGGTCGTCGCCGCGCAGGGGAGACTCGTGTGGCTGCGCGCGCCCAACTCTTATCCCGACTATCTCGACTATCGTGAGCAGATGCGGAGCTTCGACGGGATGGCGGCCATCACGGGCACGCGCGAGTTCAGTCTCACACGTCAGGGCGGCGAGCCCGAGTTGTTGAAGGGCGAGTTCGTAACCGCCAACTACTTCGACGTGCTCGGCGTCAGCACTCGCCTCGGCCGCGCTTTTCTCGAAGAGGAGCAGCGCGACCCTTCAGCCGTGGTCGTCATCGGCGACCGCCTTTGGCGAACACGCTTCGACTCAGACCCTTCGATAGTCGGCCGTCAAATCACGCTCAACGGTCTCGGCTTCACGGTCGTCGGCGTCGCGCCCCCGAACTTCACCGGCACCGAGGCTGGTCTGAGCCGCGAGCTTTGGGTGCCGATTTCGATGGAGCCACAGCTCAACCCGCGTGTGTCCGCAATGGAGGATGGTCGCGGCTCGGCCGATATCCTGCATGAGAGACGTAGCCACTGGCTGGCGGTCTTCGCGCGTCTGAAAGACGGCGTCTCGCGCGAGCAGGCGGGAGCCGAGCTTGAGACAGTCGCGCAGCACGTGGCCGAGGCCACGGGCGAGCGTGCCGAGCCCGAGACGCTGCGTCGCGTTCATCTGCTCGCGTTGAGCGGGGGGATGGACCCGGGCGACCGCGAAGAGGCGTTGCCCATCGTCGGCATCGTGATGGGCGTGGTCGCGCTGGTGCTTCTCATCGCGTGCGCGAACATCGCCGCGCTGCTCATCGCGCGCGCGGCCGTGCGTCGGCGCGAGACGGCCATTCGTCAGGCGCTCGGCGCGGGGCGCGCGCGGCTCATTCGCCAGTGGTTGACAGAGAGCGTGCTGCTCGGCGTCATCGGAGGCGCGTGCGGGCTCCTGCTCGCGATGTGGGCCAACGACGTATTCACCTCTTACGCGCGTGGGACGCCGCTCGCCGCGCTCGACCTCGGCCTCGACTATCGCGTGCTCGTCTACACGCTCTGCGTGTCGGTCGCTTCAGGAATCGTCTTCGGGCTCGCGCCCGCGCTTCAAGCCTCGCGGCTCGACATCGTGACGGCCTTGAAGACGGAGGACGCACGCGCGGGCTCGCGCCGTTCGCGACTGCGTGCCGCGTTCGTGACCGCGCAGGTGACGCTCTCGGTGGTGCTTCTGGTTTGCGCCGGTCTCTTCATACGAAGCTTGCAGAGCGCGCACTCGATTGACCCCGGCTTTCGCGTCGAGCGCGCTCTCGTCGTGCCCGTCGACCTCGGGCTTCTGCGCTACAAGGAGAAGGAAGGGCTCGGCTTCTACCGCGAGCTTCTCTCTCGCGTCGAGGCGCAGCCGGGCGTCGAGCGCGCAAGCCTTGTGAGGTTCGCGCAGCTCGGCTTCTCCTTCGCGCAGGGACAGGTCTTGGCAGAGGGCGGCGGCGCAGGTGACGAGGGAGTGATGACGGGCTTCAACATGGTCGGCCCGCGTTACTTCGAGACGATGGGCACGGCGCTTGTGCGCGGGCGCGACTTCAACGACGCCGACCGCGAAGGCGCGCCGGGCGTGGCTGTCGTCAACGAGACTCTGGCCGCGAAGCTCTGGCCGGACGAGGACGCTCTGGGCAAGCGTTTGAGTTTCGAGGGCGCGCGGGGGCCCTTCCTCGAAGTCGTCGGCGTCGCGCGCGACGGCAAGTATCGCTCGCTTGGCGACCGCGCGCGTCCTTACGTCTATCGCCCGCTGATGCAGTCTTACGAGCCGAAGATGACGCTCGTGGTACGCACGAAGGGCGAGCCGCTGGCGTTGGCGGGCGCGGTGCGCGCGCAGCTTCGCGCGCTCGACGCGAACCTGCCCATTGCCGACGTGAAGACGCTCGACGCGATGTTCGACCTCTCTCTGCTGCCTTCGCGGATAGCGGCATGGACGCTCGGCGGCTTCGGGCTGCTGGCGCTCGTGCTCGCGGGGATAGGCGTCTACGGCGTCGTCTCTTACTCGGTCGCGCAGCGCACGCGCGAGATAGGTGTGCGCATGGCGCTCGGCGCGGAGCGGCACGATGTGCTGCGGCTTGTGCTCGGCGAAGGGCTCAAGGTCGTGGGCGTGGGGCTTGTGGTGGGCTTGCTGCTCGCCTTCGCCGCGACGCGCATCGTCGCGGGTTTCCTCTACGGCGTCGGCGCGACCGACCCCGTGACGTTCGTGGGTGTGCCGCTCGTGCTCGGCGCGGTTGCGCTGGCCGCGGGCTACGTGCCCGCGCGCCGCGCAACGAAGGTAGACCCGATGGTGGCACTTCGTTACGAATGATGAACGACGAACGATGAACGATGAACTGTAAGACATCCCGGTATTCACTTCATCGGTTCGGCTTTCCGAGTTCAGTGTTTCTGTTAAGGAGAAGCGATGAGGACGTTCTTGCAGGATTTACGCTACGGGTTGCGGACGATCTTGAAGAGTCCGGGGTTCGCCGTCGTCGCGGTGCTCGCGCTGGCCTTAGGGATAGGCGCGAACACGGCCATCTTCTCGGTCATCAACACGGTCTTGCTCCGCGCTCTGCCCTTTGAGAACTCGGAGCGGCTCGTGGTGCTCAACACGGATGACGACCCCACGGCCGAGCCGCGCGGGCCGCTCTCTTATCCAGACCTGCTCGACTATCGCGAGCAGGCCAAGTCGCTCGAATACGTCGCGGGCTATCAGGGCGTGGGCACCGTGTTGAGTGTGGGTGCGGGCGACGAGCCCGAGCGCGTGCGTGGTACCGAAGTGATGGCCGACCTCTTCCCGGCCCTCGGCGCGCACGCCGCGCGCGGCCGACTCTTCACGAGGGAGGAAGATGTGAAGGGCGGGCCCACCGTCATCGTCATCAGCGACGGGCTGTGGCGACGCCGCTTCGGCGCAGACCCCGGCGTCGTCGGGCGCGAGGTGAAGATCGGACTCTCGGGGCGCGGCGCGACCGTGGTCGGCGTGATGCCGCCCGGCTTCAAGTTTCCGCCCGAACAGATCGAGGCCGTTGACTACTACATCCCTTTCGTCTCGGAGAGCATGAGGCAAGGCTCAGACGAGATGAACAACCGCAGCGCGGTCTCGATCCCCGTCGTGGCGAAGCTGCGTAACGGCGTTACCGTAGAGCAGGCGGCAACGGAAGTCTCGACCGTGGCGAGCAGGCTCGAAGCGCAGTACCCCGCGACGAACACAAAGAGGCGCGCGCGGGTGGCCTCGCTTCACGAAGACCTTGTCGGACGGGTGCGACCCGCGCTTCTCATCCTGCTCGGCGCGGTCGGGCTCGTGTTGTTGATAGCGTGCGCGAACGTCGCCAACCTTCTGCTGGCGCGCGCCGCTTCGCGCGGACGTGAGATTGCCGTCCGCACCGCACTGGGCGCGACACGTGGCCGCGTCATACGACAGCTTCTGACCGAGAGCATGTTGCTCTCGCTCGCGGGCGGAGTCGCGGGGTTGCTGCTCGCGGTGTGGGGCGTTGATGTCATCATCAAGCTGAGCCCGGCGAGCGTGCCGCGTCTCACCGAGACCGCGATTGACGCGCGCGTCTTTCTCTTCGCGCTCGGCGTCTCGATCTTGACGGGCGTGGTGTTCGGACTCGCGCCCGCGCTGCAAGCGTCGAAGACAGACCTTGCGGAGTCGCTCAAGGAGGGCGGGCGCGGCGGCTCGGCGGGTGCGGGGCGCAGCCGCATGCGCGCGGCGCTCGTCGTCTCGGAGGTCGCGCTCTCGCTCGTGCTGCTCGTCGGCGCGGGGCTCCTCGTCAAGAGCTTCCGACAACTCGTCACGACCGACCCCGGCTACTCGCCCGAGCGCGTGCTCGCCGTCACCGTCGCGCTCAACACGAAGAAGTTTGCAGACGACGACAGCCGCGCCGCTTACTACCGCGAGGCTACTGAGCGCATCAGTCAACTGCCCGGCGTCGAAGCGGCGGGAATCACACGCCTGCTGCCACTCGGGCGCACCGACATCTTCAACAGCTTCAACATCGCGGGGCGTCCGCCCTTCGCTCCCGGCTCGCGCAACGGTGCGCGCAGCTACACGACCGACACGGGATACTTTCGCACGCTCGGCGTGCCGCTGCGTCGCGGGCGCATCTTCAACGCGACCGATGTGAAGAACTCGCCGCCCGTCATCGTCGTCAACGAGGCGCTCGTGCGCAAGTATTTCGACGGCGTGGAGCCCCTCGGCCAGCAACTTATCCTCGACGGCCCCGACAGCAAGCCGCTTCCGCCGCGCGAGATCATCGGCGTCGTCGGCAACGTTCGCTTCGAGGGACTCAACGACGTTGAGTCGCCCGAGTATTACATCCCGTTCGAGCAAGCGCCGGAGTCGGTGGCGGAGGTCGTCGTGCGCTCGAAGGGACAGGACGCGGCGGCGCTCACGCCAGCGGTGCGCTCGGCGCTCAAGGGCATAGACCCGAACCTGCTCATCTGGGACACGCAGACGATGGACGAGTTGGTCAGCCGCTCGGTTGCGCCACAACGTTTCAACGCCGCGTTGTTGGGTCTGTTCGCGACACTGGCGCTGCTGCTCGCGGCGGTCGGCATCTACGGCGTGATGAGCTACATGGTGACGCAGCGCACGCACGAGATAGGCATTCGCATGGCGCTCGGCGCGCGCGGCCGCGACGTGCTGCGGATGGTCGTCCGTCAGGGGATGCTGCTCACTGGTGTCGGGCTCGGGCTCGGGCTCGTGGGTGCGTTCGCGTTGACGCGCCTGTTGTCGGGGTTGCTCTATGGAGTCTCGGCCACAGACCCGCTGGTCTTCGCGGTCGTCTCGCTGCTGCTGGCCGCGGTCGCGCTCGTCTCCTGTCTCGTCCCCGCGCGCCGCGCGACGAAGGTAGACCCGATAGTGGCGCTTAGATATGAATGATGAAAGATGAGTGATGAATACGGCCTCGTTGTTATACTCATCATTAATCACTCATCACTCATCACTTCCGCAGAGGTGAGCCAATGACGATTCTATGGCAAGACATACGCTTCGGCTTTCGCATGCTGTTGAAGCGGCCGGGATTCACGGTCATCGCGGTGTTGACGCTTGCGCTCGGCATCGGCGCGAACACGGCCATCTTCAGTCTCGTCAATGCGGTGCTCCTCAAGCCGCTGCCGTTCGCCGCACCGGAGCGGCTGGTGATGTTGTGGGAGGATGCGTCGCGCCTCGGGTTCCCGAAGAACACGCCCGCGCCCGCCAACTTCATTGACTGGAAGACGCAGACGCACTCGTTTGAAGGGATGTCCGCCGTTAGCTCCGTCAGCTTCAACCTGACGGGCGTGGGCGAGCCGCAGAAGATTGCGGGCAACGCCGTGACGGCCGATCTGTTCCCGATGCTCGGCGTGCGCCCCGCGCTCGGGCGCGGCTTCTCGGTCGAAGAGGAGAAGCCGGGCTCGAACAAGGTCGTTATCTTAAGCCACGGGCTCTGGCGCGACACGTTCGGCGGCGAGCCTTCGATTGTAGGGCGTGAAGTCTTACTGGGCGGCGAGAAGTACACGGTCGTCGGCGTGATGCCCGAAGGGTTCCAGTTACTCGAACCATACGTGCGTCTCTGGGTGCCGCTCGCGCAGTCAGCCGAAGACTGGGCCAACCGCGGCGGTCACTACCTGACGGTCATCGGGCGCATGCGGCATGACGCTCTTCGCGGTCTTCGCCGGGCTCGCGCTGGCGCTGGCCTCGCTCGGCATCTACGGTGTGCTCTCCTTCTTCGTCATCCAGCACACGCAGGAGATAGGCGTGCGTCTCGCGCTCGGCGCGCAGCCGCGCTCGATACTCGCGCTGGTGCTGCGCAGAGGGATGCGCCTCGCGCTGGCGGGCGTCGGCCTCGGGCTCATGGGGGCGCTCGCGCTCACGCGACTGATGCAGAGCCAGCTCTTTGGTGTGAGCCCGAGCGAACCGCTGACCTACGCGGGCATCGCGCTGCTGCTGACGACGGTTGCGCTCTTGGCCTGTTATCTGCCCGCGCGTCGAGCGATGCGCGTAGACCCGATGGTGGCACTTCGTTACGAATGATGAACGACGAGTGATGAGTGATGAATGATAAGTGATGAGTAGGGCCGCGTCGTGATATTCATTACTCATCGTTCATCACTCCCGAAGAGGTGAGCGATGAGGACATTCTTGAAGGACGTGCGGTTCGGGCTGCGTGTGTTGTGGAAGAGTAAGGGCTTTACGGCCGTCGCGGTGCTGACGCTTGGACTTGGGATAGGCGTGAACACCGCCATCTTCAGCGGCGTGAGCGCGTTCGTGCTGCGGCCTCTGCCGGGTACGGGCGACCCCGACCGCTTGATGACGTTGTTCGAGGCCGAGGCCAACGGTAGCAGCGGCTACAACGACTTCTCCTATCCCGACCTGCTCGACTATCGCGCGCAGACCGACGTGTTCGACGGCGTGCTGGCCTACAGCATGACGCAGGCCGCGCTGAGCGGCGACCGCGAGCAAACGGACGTGGCTTGGGGACAGAGCGTCACGGGCAACTTCTTCGACGTGCTCAAGGTCAAGATGCAACTCGGTCGCGGCTTCCTGCCCGAAGAGGATGCGACGCCGGGCACGCACCCCGTCGTCGTCTTAAGCAATGACCTCTGGCGCACGCGCTTCGGCGCAGACCCGGCAATCGTTGGAAGGTCGGTGCAGCTCAACGGCCACCCGTTCACGGTCGTCGGCGTCGCGCCCGCAGAGTTTACCGGGTCGAAGTGGGCGCTCGGGATGAAGTTCTGGGTGCCGTTGATGATGAAGCAGCAGGTGTTGGGCGGCACCAACGATTGGACGACGCAGCGCGGCAACCATTGGCTGGGAGTGATGGCGCGACTCAAGCCGGGCGTGACGAAAGAGCAGGCGGCAGCCGCGTTGACCGCGGTCGCCACGCGTTTGGAGCAAGAGTACCCGGAGGCGAGGAACAAGAATGTACGCGTGCTCGTCGTGACGGAGCAGGAGGGGCGTTGGAACGACCTTGCAGGCGTCGTGCGTCTAAGCGGCGGGCTCGCGATGGTCTTGGTCGGCATCGTCCTTTTGGTCGCGTGCGCCAACGTCGCCAACATGATGCTGGCGCGCGCGGTCGTCCGCCGACGCGAGATAGGCATCAGGCTCGCGCTTGGCGCGAGCCGCTGGCGGGTCGTGCGTCAACTGTTGACGGAGAGCGTGCTGCTCGCGCTGGCGGGCGGGGCGCTCGGGCTCGTCCTCTCTTTCTGGCTGACGGACGCGATGACGACTTTCTTCCCCGTCATCATTTACCAGATAACACTCGATGTCGCGCCCGACTCGCACGCTCTTCTGTTCACGCTCGCCATCTCTCTCGCGACGGGACTCATCTTCGGACTCGCGCCCGCCTTTCAAGCGACCAAGCCCGACCTCGTACCCGTGCTCAAGGGCGAGTCGCAGCGCGCGGGTCGCGCACGTCGTCTCTCTTTGCGCAACGCGCTCGTCGTCGCGCAGGTCGCGCTCTCTTTGGTCGTGCTGGTCTCGGCCGCGCTCTTCGTGCAGAGCTTCCACAACGCGAAGTCCATTGACCCCGGGTTCGTGATGCGCGATGCCTTCGTCGTCTCGCTCAACCCCGGTCTGTTCGGCTATGAGAAGGAACAGGGGCGCGATTTCTACCGACGCCTCGTCGAGCGCGTGCGCGCAACGCCGGGCGTTGAAGCGGCGGGACTCGTTGACTGGATGCCGCTCGGCGACAGCTCAAGCTCATGGGGGCCGGTCTATCCGGCGGAGAAGCCCGCCCCGCCTCCGGGCGAGGGTTGGGGCGCGTTCGCCGAGACGGTCAGTCCCGGTTACTTCAAGACCATGCGCATCCCTCTACTGGAAGGGCGCGACTTCGACGAGCGCGACCGCGAGGGAGTGAAGCCCGAAGCGGTCGTCATCAACGAGACGCTTGCGCACCGTCTCTGGCCGGGTGAGAGTCCCGTGGGTAAGCGCATGGCGCTCGGACGCGATGCAAGCGAGGCGCTCGAAGTCGTCGGAGTGGCGCGCGATCAGAAGGTGCGCACGCTCGGCGAGCCGCCGCACAACGTGCTGTACGTCTCGGTTGACCAGACCTATCGCGGCGGGATGTCTCTGGTCGTGCGCACGCCGGGCGAGGCACCGGGCGTCGTCGCGGGTATCAGGCAAGCCGTGAAAGAGATTGACCCGCGCATGCCGCTCTACAACGTGAGGACTATCGAGCAGCACCTGACGTGGGCCTTCTGGGCGCAGAACATGGGAGCATCGCTTGCCACGGCCTTCGGGCTGCTCGCGCTTCTGCTCGCGGCCGTGGGTCTCTACGGCGTGGTCGCCTACACGGTGGCGCGGCGCACGCACGAGATAGGCATTCGCGTCGCGCTCGGCGCGCAGGCGCGCGACATCCTGCGCATCGTCTTGGGGCAGGGGATGGCGCTCACGCTGGTTGGGCTCGGCTTAGGGCTCGCGGGTGCGCTTGCGCTGGCGCGCGTACTTGCGAGCCTGCTCTACGGTGTCAACCCCGGCGACCCCGCGACCTACATCCTCGTCGCGCTCCTGCTTGCCTGTGTCGCACTCGTTGCCTGCCTCATCCCCGCGCGCCGCGCGACGAAGGTAGACCCGATGGTGGCGCTTCGTTATGAGTAAGGATGAAGGATGAGGGACGGAGTGAAAGCCGTATTGCCTTCACTTCCGTCCTCATCCCTCATCATTCATCCTTTGCTTGTGCGTGTTGCGCGTGTCAAACTCTTTGACCTCGGATGGCTGACTCTTTATCAAACGTCGTACATATGCCACGCGTACTCATCGCAGATGACCAGCCCGCCGTGATCGAGGCGTTGCGCCTTTTGCTCAAGGGCGAAGGCTTCGAGACGCGCGCGGTCGCTTCGCCTGCGGACGCCGCCGAGGCGCTCGCGCGCCAGTCGGTCGACGTGGCGCTCATCGACCTCAACTACACGCGCGACACAACGTCGGGCGAGGAGGGCTTAGACCTTCTCGCGCGCGTGCGCGAGATAGACCCGACGCTTCCCGTCGTCGTGATGACCGCGTGGGGCAGCGTCGAGCTCGCGGTCGAAGCGATGCAGCGCGGCGCGCGCGACTTCGTGCAGAAGCCCTGGGACAACGCGCGCCTGCTCACAATCCTTCGCACGCACTCGGAGCTTGCGCGCGCGCTCCGCAAAGGCGAGCGGCTTGAGGCCGAGAACAAGATGCTGCGCGAGGACGGAGGCGCGGACGCGCGCCCGCTCCTCATCGCCGAGTCGGCCGCGATGCAGCCCGTGCTCGAACTCATGCAGCACGTCGGCCCCTCGGACGCCAACGTTCTCATCACGGGCGAGAACGGTACGGGCAAGGAGGTCGTCGCGCGCACGCTCCACGCCCTCTCGCATCGCGCCTCGAAGACGCTGGTCGCGGTCAACGCAGGCGCGCTGGCCGAAGGGACTTTCGAGTCGGAACTGTTCGGTCACGTGCGCGGCGCGTTCACCGATGCGAAGAGCGACCGCGTGGGTCGCTTCGAGTTGGCGGACGGCGGGACGCTCTTTCTCGACGAGATCGCCAACGTGCCTCTCAACCTTCAACCAAAGCTCCTGCGCGTCATTGAGACGGGTGAGTTCGAGCGCGTCGGCTCTTCACAGACGAGGCGCGTCAACGTGCGCGTGCTCTCGGCGACGAACGCAAACATCAAAGAAGAGTCGGCCGCGGGCCGCTTCCGGCAAGACCTCTTCTTCCGCCTCAACACGGTTGAGATTCATCTTCCGCCTTTGCGCGAGCGCCCCGAAGACATCCATGCGCTCGCCGAACACTTCCTGCGCTTTCACGCGCAGCGATACCGGAAGGAGCTTCGCGGCATCGAGCCGTCGGCGCTCGAAGTGATGCGCGCCTACGCGTGGCCGGGTAACGTCCGCGAGCTTGACCACGTCGTGCAGCGCGCGGTGCTTCTGGCGCGCGCCGACGAAGTGAAGGCCGCAGACCTCGGGCTTCAACCCACACCCTCGGGCGGCGAGCGCCGTCTCGAAGAGATGAGTCTCGAAGATGTCGAGCGCCTCCTTATCCAGAAGGCGCTCCGCCGCTTTGGCGGCAACGTCAGCCAGGCGGCCGAAGCCTTGGGCCTCAGCCGCAGCGCCCTCTACCGCCGCATGCAGAAGTATGAAATCTGAAACGCTCGGGCG
Organism: Acidobacteriota bacterium; assembly: GCA_032230645.1. GTDB lineage: Bacteria > Acidobacteriota > Blastocatellia > Pyrinomonadales > Pyrinomonadaceae > QHXN01. The sequence goes on from JAVXWN010000028.1 coordinate 20,844, forward strand.
TGTTATGTGAAGGTAATTAATCAACGCAGACACAGAGGCACAGCTAAGTCCGTCAAGCTGTGCCTCTGTGCCTTTGTGGTTGATAATCCTCTGACATCCACTCGACTGAAAATTGCTATAGTGTCCATATCAGTTGTTTAGACCGGCGGCGGAAGTATGAGACCTCAAGAGCAGGCGACAAACACAAGGAGCACCGGGACGGTTGGCGCAGTCGTGCTCCCTTCGTCGCCCGCGCCGCTGCCGGCCGACGCCGTCACACGACGCTCTACGCACCACGCCGCGAGAGGAAGCAAGGCCCGAAGGCGCGAGCCTTTGAGTCACGAGCGGCGTGTGCTGTTGATGGCGCTGGCGGCGGGAGCGCCGGGCGTGGTCGTGTCGCTCGGGCTGCTCGTGGCGGGCGAGTACACGCCGAAGGTCGTATGGACGTTGGCGGCATTCGTCGTCTGCTTCTGGCTCGGCTTCGCGTTCGCGGCGCAGGGGCGTGTCGTGCGACCTTTGCAGACGGTCTCGAATCTTTTGGCGGCGCTACGCGAGGGCGACTACAGCTTCCGCGCGCGCGGCGGCAACGGCACCGACGCGCTGAGCGAGGTCGTGCGCGAGATCAACGCGCTCGGGCAGACGATGCGCGAGCAGAGGATCGGCGCGCTTGAGGCGACGGCGCTGCTGCGCACGGTGATGGGCGAGATAGATGTGGCCGTCTTCGCCTTCGACCCCGACGGGCGGCTCCGCCTCGTCAACCGCGCGGGCGAGCGTCTGCTTGCGCGACCCGAGGAACGCGCCGCGGGCCACACCGCCGAAGAGCTTGGACTCGAAGACTGCCTGCGCGTGCGCGAGCCGGGCGCGACGCTCACGCTCACCAAAGCCTTCCCCGGCGATGGCGGCCAACTCCGTCGCTGGGGCGTGCGCCGCAGTTCTTTTCGCGAGCGCGGCGTGCCGCATCAACTGCTCGTCATCGGCGATTTGAGCCAGCCCTTGCGCGAAGAGGAGTTGAAGGCTTGGCAGAGAATCGTGCGCGTGCTGGGTCACGAGTTGAACAACTCGCTCGCGCCCATCAAGTCAATCGCCGGAAGCCTCTCGTCGCTGCTCGCGCGCGAGCCTCTGCCCGGCGACTGGCGCGAGGACGTGCGACGCGGGCTCGATGTCGTCTCGGCGCGAGCCGAAAGTTTGAGCCGCTTCATGGAGTCATACGCGCGGCTCGCACGCCTGCCTCCACCGCGTCTCAACGTCGTGGAGTTGGGCGGGGTCGTACGCCGCGTCGCGGGGCTTGAGACGCGCGTGCGCGTCGAGGTCGAGGCCGGGCCGGAGCAGACCTTGAGCGCCGACCGCGACCAACTCGAACAGCTTCTCATCAACCTCGTGCGCAACGCGGCCGACGCATCGCTCGTGACGGGCGGCAATGTGCGCGTCGGCTGGCGCGGCACCACGAACGGCCATGTCGAAATCTGGGTCAAGGACGAAGGGCTCGGGCTCGCGAACACCTCGAACCTCTTCGTGCCCTTCTTCACCACGAAGCCGGGCGGGTCTGGTATCGGCCTCGTGCTCTCGCGCCAGATAGCCGAGGCGCATGGCGGCGCACTCACGCTTGAGAACCGGCGCGGCGGGCGCGGCTGCGAAGCGCGGCTGCGGCTGCCCATCTGAATCGCGCTTTCACGCTTGTCCGAATCCCGCTTTTGGGACGCTTCAGTCCCGCAAGTGGACACGCGCGCGCCGGATTCATACATTCACCGCGAATAGTTCGCGCGACTCGGGTTGGCACGCCGTTTCCTTTCTCGCATGTCGGAATGAGGGTTCCATTCTCAGTCCCGAGAGGCGCGGTGCGAGGGGGCGGGGCGTTTGACCCGGCCTCGGCGCTTCGCTCCTTCGGGGCTGAGGCGACACGCGAACGCTTCGGGGTACGAACGGGGGCCGTAACAGATGATTCAACTGAGAAACGTCGAAAAGTTTTACGAGACGGCCGTGGGGCGCACATACGTCCTGCGCCGCATCAACCTCGACGTGCGCGACGGCGAGTTCGTCTCAATCATGGGGCCGTCGGGGTCGGGTAAGACGACGCTGCTCTCAATTCTCGGCTTCCTCGACAGCGCGTGGGGCGGCGAGTTCTACTTCATGGACAACGCAGTCCATAAGATGAATCACAAGGAGCGCGCCGCGCTCCACAAGCGATACGTCGGATTCGTCTTTCAGAGCTACCATCTCATTGACGGGCTGACGGTGAAAGAGAACTTGGAAGTGCCGCTTTCATACCGCGACGTGAAGCGCGGCGAGTCTCAGGCGCTCGTTGCCGACGCGCTCGACCAGTTTCAGATAGTCGGCAAGAAAGACCTCTTCCCCAGCCAACTCTCGGGCGGCCAGCAGCAACTCGTCGCCGTCGCGCGCGCCGTCATCCACGGCCCCAAGCTCATCCTCGCCGACGAGCCAACGGGCAACCTTCATTCAAGTCAGGGACGCGAAATCATGGAACTGTTCAAGCGTCTCAACGAACAGGGCACCACCATCATTCAGGTCACGCACTCCGAGACCAACGCCTCCTATGGCGACCGCATCATCCAACTCGCCGACGGCTGGGTTGTCGGCGGTGAGGGACAGTGAACAGTAAGCACTGAGTAGTACAGCGGTACGCATCTCGCCTCCGTCCCTTCTGAAGCGTGAACCTCTCATTCCCTTACGGCGCGACTTTCAGGAAAACGTCCCACGCCCAGCGGCCCGCCTTCTCGCCCTTCGCGTCGTCAACCTTCGCGCGGTAGCGGAACTGGTTGCCGAAAGCATCGGTGCGCTTCGACTCTTTGTAGTCGAAGTGGAGTCGCGTCACACCGAGTGAAGCCAGCGTGTGCAACTCTGAAGGCTGCGAGACACCATCATGGTTTACGTCCTGCCACAGGCGTAGCACGTGATAGGCATAGTCACCCTCGTCTATCACGCCGTCACCGTTCCCGCCCATGCGTGGTTGGTCGAGCGATGAGAGCGCGTTGAAGCCGTTGGGCTCGTCTGCCGTGGGAGGCTGCGGCGTGATGTTGCCGAATAGCTCACGGCCGCTATCAATTGTCCCGTTGTGGTTGCGGTCGAGCGCAAGCCATGCGTCGTCCGATCCAGCCGCTGTCCACGCGAGCCGCTCCTTGACGCCGTCGGCATTCCCGTCGAGGTCGAAGGCGACGCCGCCCGCCGCGTCCGTCAGCGAGAAGCCGTCGCCCGCCACGTCCACCAGCACGGGCGAGTAACAGGTGCCACTGGTGAAGTAAGTGTAAGGGCAGTTGGTTTCGGGGACGATGTGGCCGCAGTAGTAGGTCGGGCCCGGGTCGGGGCAGTTATCCTCGGGCAACCAGAGGTCGCGACACGTCATGGCGGGGGCGGCAAATGATGTGTCCCAGTAGAGACCATCGGCTTCGCAGTCCTGCTGCGACACGCATTGCCCGCCGTAACCGGGGCCTCCTACTGAATCCCAGTAGAAGTTAGCGGATTGACAGGAGGACTCCGTGGAGTACGTTTCCGCAGGACAACTCAGGCCGAAGCTGTGGGAGTGATCAGGGCCGGAGTCGCAGCCGAACCCGTTGCACAACCTTGCTCTCGTGATCTGTGTCCACGTCTCTCCGCTGACGCTGAACGAACCGGCTTCAAACGTCGGGTCGCAATGGTATGGCACTGCGGAGGCGCAGTTACCGACTCCGTAACTATAACCACAACATTGGCCGGAATCCTCTACGTGCTCCGTCCGGCTCTGCGAGCTGCCGCTGTAGGTGAAGACGACTGTGTCCTGGCGGTGCAGTCCCATTTCACTACAGTTGAGATTGCACGCTCCGGTCTCCCCCTCAGTCTCGGTGGCAGTAATCGTGCAGGCGAAGGAAGCGTTGGCAGTGGCTGCAACGCAAAGGAGCAAGAGGGTGAGTATACGAAGAGCTCTCTTCACTGGCTGCCGCCCTTCCTGTGGGACTCTTCTGCCTTGCCCCGTGTGCGTTTAATGAACTTTAATGCGCCGGGCTCGCCCGATTCGCTTCCGCCGACGAAGAGGACAGCGTTTAAACTCACTTCGTCATCGAGCGAATTAATGTTTGGAAGCGGGATGCGTAGCTGGGATGTGGAGTGGGCCGTGATGGCTGGCGGCTGTCCTACTTCAATCGCGCCGTGGGTGCCTTCCACATCATCACCAGCCTGCACTTGGAATGATGCAACATCTTTGTCGGTGTCGTTGCGAACCGTAATGACGAGGGTGCCGCCAGGGAAAGTATCGTCTATAGTGGCGCTCTCGATATAGACGCCGTCGTTTCGTGTCTTCGAAGCCAGCGGTGGTATCTTCGGAGTTCTTTTAGTTTTATCCTGCGGTGTGGTCGCAGGGGCTGGCTTCCGCATGAAGGACGGCATGTGCGTTCCGGCCGAGGTGGCAACGAGCGCGACGGCAAACAGCACCGCTGCCGCGAGCGCAATCAAAGATTTTCTTCTCATGGTGTTCCTTTCTGAGGTCAGTGGAGGAAGACATCCGGCGATGCGTCCGCCATTTTATGTCTCGCAGGCTTCACTGACAAGGTTTGTTCAGCGCCCGCGCAAGCCCGGCGCGCATGACGCGTTGGCGTTGAGCGGGCGGCGGCACGAGCCATCCGAAGAAAAGAGTCTTGTTCAGCTAAAGCCCGCTACAGGCAGTTTAAAAACATCGAAGGCAGCCAGTGATGCATCACTGGCTGCCTTCGATGTTTTGGCCGCTTACCGCTTCCTGCTCTTCACTCCAGCCACTTGGCGACGGGCTTCTTTTCGTTGGCGGCCGCAGGCGCGGCGGGCTCCCAGAGCTTGACGGTCGAGTCGTAGCTGGCGGTCAGGAGCAGCGCGCCGCCGGGTGCGAACTTCACGTCGTTAATCTCTTCGGTGTGCGCGCGGATGGTTGAGATGAGGCGGCCGGTCTGCGCGTCGTGGAGGCGGACGATGCCGCCGCCGCCCGCCTCGGCCACCACGCGACCGTTGGGCGAGAACTCGATCTCGTAGACCATCTCGGGCTGTCGCAACTCGCGCAGCTTACTTCCCGTTCGCGCGTCCCAGAAGATGAGCTTGCGGTCGCGCCCACCGCTCACGAGCGTCGCGCCGTCGGGCGCGAACGCAACGGAAGTCACCCAGTCGTCATGCCCTGCAAGCGTGCGCAGCGCCGCGCCCGTGTGCGTGTCCCAGAGCCTGACCGTGCTGTCGTGCTCCGCGCTCGCGCTTGCGAGCCAGCGACCGTCGGGCGCGAAGGCAAGCGACGTGACGGCGTCGTCGTGCCCCTCAAGCTTCCGCAGGAGCTTGCCCGTCGCGACCTCCCACAGCCGTATGACCTTGTCGCGGCCTCCGCTCGCAAGCATCCGCCCATCGGGTGAGAAGACGACCTCGAAGAGTCCCTCCTCATGTCCCGTGAGCGAGCGCACAAGACGGTAAGTCCGCGCGTCCCACAACTGCACCTTCGGCTCGTCGCCGTCGGTGCATGAGGCTATGAATCGTCCATCCGAAGAGACGGCCACGTCGCTGATTGTTCCGCCCGGCCCTTCGATTCTACGCAAGAGCCTGCCCGTCATCACGTTCCACACATGTATCCGGCCGTCGTCGCCCGCAGTGGCGACGCGCCTCCCGTCGGGGAAGAAAGCGGCCGAGTAGACTGCGCCCCTATGCCCTCGGAGCGTCGTCTTCAACCTCCACGTCGAGGCGGTCGTCGCCGACTTCATCGCACGGCGCGGGGCGGGCGCGGCGGGAGGAGGTTTGACGGGCCCTTGCGTGTGCAGTGTCGCGGCCTTCGGCGCGGCGACGGCCAGCGCGGCGAGAAACGTGAAGGCGAAGATGCCCTGTTTGCGATTCATCATGTTCCCCCGGCGGGCAAGGTAGCACCGCGAGCGCGCCGGGACAAGGCAGCGCAGGTCGCGAAAAAGTTTTCGCGACGACGAAAAAAAGTTATCCCCGCGCGACGATTTTTGCGCGTTACTTGTTGGAGGTGGAAGCGTATGGCAGACGCGAAGAGGGTGCGGGTCATCAAGAAGGGCGGCGCGGCGGCGCGCGAGGCCGAAGCGGCGCGCGACATCAACGCGAGCCGCGAGCAGACGGTCGCACCGGGCCGCGAGGTCAGAGAAGTCGTCTCCGATTGGGTACGCGACCACCAGCGGCGCGCGGACGAGTTCCGCCGCAACTATTCGACACTGCTCGGCGAGGTTGGATTCAAGTCGGCGGCTTGCTGCGGCCGCGCCGCCTGAGTGTGGGCGAGGGAAGGGAACGAGTGATGTTAAGTCTGATTCAAATCGCGTTGACGGCACTTGCGCTCGGGACGCTGTTCGTGCTCACGTCCGAGACTTTCGCGCTGGCCGTGTCGCGCGTCATGGAGGCCGCTTTCGACCGCATCGAGTACGCGCTCGCGCTCCGCGCACGCACACGCGCCGAGCGTCTCAAGTCGCGCAGACGCGAGGAGCGCCGCCGCACTCTACGTACACGAGGCGAACGCTTCGCCGCCGAAGCAGCGTAGGAGTGAAAGGATGAGGGCGGAGGGATGAGGGATGAAGGGGAGACTGTTCAGCATTCACTTCATCCCTCATCCTTCATCCCTTCCGCCTTCATCCTTCCGGAGCGTTGGAGGAGTTCGGAGAAGCGCGGGTCGGCGCGAAGGCGGTCGAGGCGTGGGTCTACGCGCAGATAGGTGAGGCCGACCGAGTGCTCCTCTTCGGCGCGCGCGAGCCAGTTGAAGGCAGCATCAAGCTCACCGAGCAGCGAGTTGATGACGGCTATCTCGTAGGCCGTCACCCATTCGCGTTCGCGGTTGGCGATCAGGCCGTCGAGGATTGCGCGCGCCTCTCCGGGTTGGCCGCAGGAGGCCAGCACGTGAGCGTGCTTGGCGCGCGTCGTCGGCGTGTCACCCGCAAAGGCTCGCTCCTGCTCGAAGACGGCGAGCGCATCGTCGCACAGTCCTCTCATCTCATAAGACCAGCGCAGGATGATGTGTGTTGAGATTAAGCCGGGGTCTAGCTCAAGCGCGTCGCGGCACGCGTCGTCGGCCTCCTCGAAGCGGCGCGCGAGCAGAAGGATGTTGGCGACCGCCGTGGCGATGACGGGCGAGCGCGGCGCAATCTCGCGCGCCTTCCTGATCTCGGTGACGGCCTCATCGTGACGCCCCATCGCCGAGAGGTTGAAGGCGTGCCAGCGGCGCGCAACGGCGTTCTCGGGATTAAGCTCGATGGCGCGACGAAGCTCGCGCTCCGCTCCCGAGAAGTCGCGGTCATAGTTGAAGAGCACGAAGCCGAGCGAGGCGTGCGCCTCCGAGAGCGTGTCGTCGGCCTCGACGGCGCGCAGCGCCGATTGTCTTGCGCTTGCCCACGCGCCCGTTGGCGGCGGCTCGACGTACCAGTTCAGAAGCGAGTAGGAGTCGGCCATCTCGGCCCACGCCAGCGCGAAGCCGGGCGCGAGGCGAACGGCGCGCTCGAATCGCTCGATGGCTTGCCGCAAGCCCTCGGCCGTGCGCCGCGTCACGAAGTAGCGCCCGGCCTTGTAGAGCTTCTGCGCCTCGTCCTCTTCGCCGCGCGGAACGGCCGCCGCGCCCGCGCCAGAGTCACCGGTCTGTTGCCGCCCCGCGCCGTTCGTTTCGCGCGCCGCGCCGTCGCCTGTGGTCGCAGCGGCGCGCACATCACCAGCCGACGCCGCGACGGCCGCAGGGTTCTTCGTCTTCAACAACAACTCGCGAAAGCGCGAGTGGCCGCGCAAGGGGTCAAGCTGCGGCTCGGTGCCGAGCCAGACGATCCAAGGGTCTGAAGCGGCGACGGCCTCTTCGAGCAGGTCGAGCGCGCGTTCGCGCTCGCCGAGTTGCAGGTGTACGAGCGCGCGATGATACGGCGTGACGAAGCGCGTGGACGCGTCATTGTTCATCGCGTCGAGCAGAGAGCGCGCCTCGGTCGTGCGACCGGCGGCGGCGTAGGCGCAGGCGAGCGTGGCCGAGAGCATCGGGATTTCTCCGAGCAACTCGCAGGCGCGACGCGCCTCGGCCACCGACTCGTCGAAGGCTCCCGTGCGGCGCATCAGCCAACTCAAGACGAAGCGCGCCGAGCCGTAACGCGGCTCGCCCTGTAGGAGTCGCCGCGCCTCGACAGCCGACTCGTCGTAGCGTCGCGCCTGATACATGCACCACGATAGGAAATAAAAGTTGAAGGGGTTGAGCGGGTCTAGCTCGCAGGCGCGGCGCGCTTCGGTGATTGACTCGTCGAAGCGCGACTCCATCGCAAGCTGGCAGGCGTAGTGCGCGTGCGCCTGCGTGTAGCCGGGGTTCAAATCAATCGCGCGGCGAAAGCGCACCTCGGCCAGCGGCCACTGCGTCGCGTGCGTGAGCAGCGCGAGCCCGTGCGAGGTGTGAGCCTCGGCTAAAGTCTCGTCAAGATCAATGGCGCGCTGCGCCGCTTCGCGCGCCGTGGCAAGCTGCTCGGCCGGGGGCGCGAGACCGTAGACGGCGAGCCAGCAGTGATACTCCGCAATCCCTGCGTGCGCGGCGGCGAACGCGGGGTCGAGCGTGACGGCGCGGCGATAACATGCGTCAGACTTGGCGAAGCCGTCGGCGCTCATCGTGTACCAGTGATAGCGGCCACGCATGTAAGCCTCGTCGGCTTCGACGTTGTCCGTGCCGCGCTTCGAGAGCAGGCGGCGCTCGTCGCCCGAGATGTGCGGCAGAAGCGCCGACGCCACCTGTTCGCTGATGGTGTCTTCGAGTTGAAGCACGTCCGTGTACTCTTCGTCGAAGCGACCCGACCAGCGCGTCGCGCCCTCTTCGACGCAGAGGAGTTGCGCGGTGACGCGAAGCGTCGCGCCCACGCGGCGAATCGTTCCGTCGATGACGAAGTCAACGCCAAGCTCGCGTCCTGCGGCGAGCGGGTCTGCGTCCGGCCCCTGATACCGGAGCACGCTGCTCGTCGGGCGAACGATGAAGCGGTGGACGTTCGACAGTCGCGTGACGAGCGCATCGGCAAGGCCAACGCCGAGGTACTCGTCGCCCGTCCCTTCCGTGCCCGGCGTTGCCATGACTTTGAGCGGGAGGACGGCGATTGACTTCTGCTCCGTCACGGGCTCGGCCGCTTGGGGTTGCTGTTGACGGACGGCAAGCGGGTTGTTCGTGCGGCGCAGCACGTCGCGAAACTCTGTCAGGTCGCGCAAAGAATCGAACTGCGGGTCTACGCCGAGCCATGCGAGACGCGAGTCGCCGATCTCAAGCGCGCGTTCGAGTTGGGCGAGCGCGGCTTCCGTGTCGCTCAATCGGCAGTAGACCAACGCGAGCATGTAGGGCGAGACGTAGCGCGTCTCCTCCATGCGCCGAATCTCTTCAAGCAGCGAGCGCGCCTCCTCCACCCTTCCGGCCGCCGCCGTCAACGCGGCGAGGAAGCAGAGCGGGTACGGGCTTCGCCCCAGAAGCCCGACCGCCTTCTCGCACGCTTCGACCGATTCGTCGTGCCGTTCGTTCTGCGAGAGTGCGAGGCTCAGCAGAAGGTGGCCCAATCCGTAGTCGGGCTCGGACGAGACGAGTATGCGCGCGGAGGCGATGGCCTCGTCGAAGCGGCGCGCGTGATAGAGCGTCCAGTTGAGCGTGTGGCGAACGAGCGGCGTCAGCGGCGCGATGTCGAGCGCACGTCGTGCCCCGGCCAACGCCTCGTCGAAGCGACCTTGCATCCCGAGGAAGAACGAGAGCCAGAGGCGTCCCGTCACATAGTTCGGGTTAAGCTCCGAGGCGCGGCGCAGATGTCGCTCGGCCTCCTCCCAGTCGAGCCCGTTGGTGAGCGTGGCGAAGCCGAGCGCCGCGTAGCCTTCGGCGAGCGCGGGGTCGAGCGCGACCGACTTGCGCGCAGCCTCCAACGCCGCCGCGCTCGTTTCGGAGAAGGGAAGAATGGCGTAGACGCCAAGCACGTTGTAATAGTCGGCGATGCCTGCGTAGGCAAGCGCATAGTCGGGGTCGAGCGAGACGGCGCGGCTGAAGTGTACGAGCGCGCGCGCGAAGCCTTCCTCGTTGAAGGTGTTCCAGTGATAGCGCCCGCGCATGTACTCTTCATAAGCGTCGGCGCGGTCTGTGCCACGCTTCTGCAAGCGCAAGCGTTCGCCGCCCGTGAGCTGCGGGACTAAGGCCTCGGCCACCTGCTCGGAGATAGAGTCTTCGAGTTGAAGCACGTCGGCCGTTGCCTCGTCGAACTGCCCGGCCCACACGGTCGAGCCCGCGCGCACGTCTAAGAGTTGCATCGTCACGCGCAGTGTTTGACCCGCGCGCCGCACGCGGCCTTCGAGGACGTATGAGACGCCAAGCTCGCGTCCGGCGGTGAGCGGGTCAGAGTCGTGTCCGCGATAGCGAAGCACGCTGCTCGTCGGCCTGAGCGTGAAGCGGCGCAGAGAGCCGAGGCGCGTGATGAGCGCGTCGGCCAGTCCGACGCCGAGATACTCGCCGCCCGCTTCGAGCCCGCCCGTTGGTTCGATAATCTTTAACGGCAGCACGGCGAGCGATGTCTCGTCGCGTTGCAGGTTGCGGTCGGTGCGGTCTATCTCCTTGCGCATCCCGCCGGGGAAGAAGGGCGGTGCGACGACGGGGCGGCCCTCGATGTAGCGCGCGATGTCTTCGCGCATCTCTTCGGCGGTCTGGTAACGCTCGCCGGGCTCCTTCCTGAGAGCCTTCATCACGACGTTATCGAGGTCGCCCGCAAGCTCCCGCCTCAAGGTCTCGACCGTCGCGCCGCGACACCAGTAGAGATAGCCGAGTGTGTCCGACTCCGCGCCCGCGCTCATGCCGGAAGGGTTCGCGGGCAGGAGGTCTTCGGGGCTCGTGATGCGCACGCTGGGGTGCGGCGGCTCCTCTTCGCAGATGACGCGCGCCATCTCGTGCGGCGAGCGGTTGCGCAAACGATAAGGGCGATGCCCCGTGAGCAGTTCGTAGAGCAGCACGCCCAGAGAGTAAACGTCGGTCGAAGGCGAGACCGGCTCGCCCCGCACCTGCTCGGGCGCGGCGTACTCGGGCGTCATCAAACGCATCGCGGTCGCCGTCGGGTCGAGCGTGATCTCTCCGGCGAACTCGGGATTGAGAAGCTTGGCGATGCCGAAGTCTAAGAGCTTGGGCACGCCGCCCGAGGCAACGAGGATGTTCGAGGGCTTGATGTCGCGGTGGATGACGAGCTTGCGATGCGCGTAGTTGACCGCGTCGCAGACCATCGAGAAGAGACGCAGGCGCTCGCCCACCGTGAGCTTCCGTTCGTCGCAATACCGGTAGACGGGCAGCCCCTCGATGTGCTCCATGACGAAGTAAGGCAGGCCGTCGCCGGTCGTGCCACCGTCAAGGAGGCGCGCGATGTACGGGTGGTCGAGCGTGGCGAGAATCTGTCGCTCGTTGCGAAAGCGGCGGAGGATGAAGTCGGTGTCCATCCCGCGCTTGATGAGCTTGACGGCGACCCTCTGTCGAAACTCGCCGTCGGCGCGCTCCGCGAGATAGACCGCACCCATCCCGCCGCGACCTATCTCGCACACGACTTTATAAGCGCCGATGCGGCGGCCGATGGCCGGGTCTACGTCCGTAGGGCCCGTGAGCGGCGCGGTCGCGTAAGCGTCGGTCTGCACGCGCAAGGGTGTTGCGCCGAGCGCGGGCTCTTCGATGAAGTCGCCCGCGGCCTCGAACTGCTCGACGAGCGCCGAGACCTGTTCGTAGAGCGCCTCGTCGCCCCCGCACGCCAACGTGATGTAGGGACGCCGCTCCTCCGACGGCAGGTCAACCGCCGTCTGGAACAACTCCTCAATCTGCCGCCAGCGCTCGGGGGTCATCGGGGGAACAGCGTGAAACGTAAATCGTGAATGGTAAATCGTGAATCGGTAATCCGGTTGATTGCGATTGCTAGATGGCGAAGGGCGTTTACGGCGTTGCTCGACGTGTGCGTTGAATCGGAGCCCGGCAAGGAGTCTGAGCTATCTACTGTTCATGATTCACTCGCTCTTCACCTGACCGTAGAGCCAAGCCTTAGCCATGCGCCATTGTCGCTTGACGGTCGGGGCGCTGACGCCAAGAACGGCGGCCGTCTCTTCGACCGAGAGCCCGCCGAAGAAGCGTAGCTCGACGATCTTCGACTTCTGCGGGTCAAGCTCGGCCAGACGGTTGAGCGCGTCGTCCAAGGCGACGAGGTTAACGTCGCGCTCGCCGCCCGAGGCGTCGAGGTTCTCGTCGAGCGAGAGCTTTTGAAACTCGCCGCCGCGCTTGTCGGCTTCGTGTGCGCGTGCGTGGTCAACGAGGATGCGGCGCATCATCTGCGCGGCGACGCCGAAGAAGTGCGCGCGGTTCTGCCACTGCACCTGCGTCTGGTCAACGAGCCGCATGTAGGCTTCGTGGACGAGCGCTGTGGGCTGCAAGGTGTGGCCGGGTCGCTCTTTGCGCAGATAACCGGCCGCGAGCTTTCGCAACTCGCCGTAGACTACGGGCAGAAGCTCGTCCAAGACGCCGTGGTCGCCGTCGGTCAGACGGACGAGCAGTCTCGTCACCTCTTGCTGTGAGGGGATTGTCACAGGGGAACTTACCCGCCACTCCGGTCGGTCTTCAAACGTTCGGACGCATGCGAGTATAAACGACCGCGCGTCGCCTTATCAATTTCGGCTCCCTTAAATTTCCGCGCACGAATAACAAGGGCGCGCACGTCGAAAAAATTGTAACCGGGCCGCGCGGCAGCGCGTCTTAGATGGTGAATGGCCGGATTAAGGGTTCATTCTCCCCTGTGTCCGATTGCGGCCCGCCGTAATTCATTCAACATGGAGAAATATAGATGAGACTCAAGGGTTCAAGGAAGATGGTGGGCGGCCTTGCTCTGGCCGCCGGGTTCGCTCTGACCGGTGTTGCCGGTCTTGCACAGCAACCGGAGCAGCGTGGGCAGGGCGGCAGTGGCGAGAAGAATCGCGCCGAGCGTCCCTGGGGGCACGAGGACGGCGGCGAAGGTCGTCGCGGCGGCGGACGCGGGGGCGAGTTCTTCTCCGGCCGTTTCGAGAGCCTCAACCTGACCGACGCGCAGAAGGAGCAGATGCGCCAGATCGCCGAGCGATACCGCGCGACCTTCAAGGCGCAGCACGAGCGCGGTGGTGAAGAACGTCGCGGCTTTGACCCGCTCTCGGGCGGCGCATTCGACGAAGCGGCCGTGCGTGCAGCGGCGCAGGCGCGCGCCAACGCACAGGTCGAGCGCGAGGTGTCACAGGCGCGTATGATGCACGAGATGTACAACGTGCTCACCTCGGAGCAGAAGGCACAGCTTGCGACCGAGCGCCAGCAGCGCGAACAGCGTCGTCAGGAGTCTCGCTCGCGTCGCGGGGCCGAGCAGCAGCAGCAGTAGTAGCGCGGCTGAAACAGTCAAAGCCCTCCGGTGGCAGTCCTGAACTTTCGGGGCTGCCACTTTATTTTCTCGCGGGCCGATGTGATAGTTATAGCCTTTTCACTTTGACGGTAGAGTGTCCACACTCAAGGCGGAAGGACGACGGGCCGGCCCTCTTCAAAGGGCGCGGCGCATGGACGAGATGGCGGACAACCCTGACCAAGCGCCGACGGCCGCGCCGGAGCAGTCGGACGCGGCGCTCGCCGACGCCGCGCGCGACGGCGACGAGCGGGCTTTCGAGTTGCTGTTCGTGCGCCACCGACGCCGCGTCGCGCTTATCGCCTCGCGCTTCTTCCGCCAGCGCCAGCAGATCGAAGAGGTCGTTCAGGAGAGCTTCACCAAAGCCTTCTTCGCCCTCGGCGAGTTCTCCAACCGGCAGGACGCCTCGTTCGCCGCGTGGCTCGCGCGCATCGCTTTCAACGCCTGCTATGACGAGTTGCGGCGACAGAAGCGCAGACCCGAGAGCACGCTCAGCGACGTGACCGAAGAGGATGCCGCGCGGCTGCGCGAGCGTCTGCATGCCGACGGCATGGCGTCGGCGGGCGATGCCGAGTCGGTCGCCGTCTCGCGCGACCTCGCTGCGAAGCTTCTCGCGCGACTGAGCCCGGAGGACAGGCTCGTGCTGGTCATGCTCGACGCGGAGGGGATGTCGGCCGCGGAGATAGCGGGGCTGTTGGGCTGGTCTGTGTCGAAGGTCAAGGTGCGCGCGCACCGTGCTCGGGCGAGCCTGCGCCGCGTGCTGGGTAAGTTTCTGTAACCCGGATGCGCGCGTGCGCGTCTTAACGATAGAGGCCGCGCGGGTGCCGACACCGAGTCCACGCGGCGGTTGCCGGAAGGCAGGTGAGAATGATGGCAGGCGAAAAGAGAGACGCAGAGCGCGGAGCGCGGCTCGACCGCATCGGGCGCGAACTCGTCCGCGCCTCCACGGGCGACGAGCGCGAGGCCGAGGCGGTTGCACGCTCGCCCTTCCTCTACGCGAAAATTCGCACGGGCGTCGAAGCCGAGCGGCGTCGGCGTGAGGAGGGCGAAGGATGGTTCGCGCTCTTCGCGGTGGCTTGGCGCGCGGTGCCTGCGCTGGCGCTGGTAGCGGTGCTCGCGCTCGCGCTCTTTCTTTCGGCGGGCGCGGGCGAGATGACCACGGCGGGCCTCGGCGACGAGGCGCTGCTCGGTGCGCGTGACGGAGACATCGAGCAGGTTGTGTTCGCAAGTGCGCACACGCCTTCGAGCGACGATGTGCTGACGACCATCATCGGCGGCGACGAGAAGGAGGGCGCGAGATGACGCCGAAGGGCAACGCGCGCTTCAAGCTCTGGCTGGCGGTCGTCGCGGTCTTCGTTCTCGGCTGCGTGACCGGGGCGCTTCTCGACAGCGCATATCGCCTGCGCGCAGCGAACGCACGCACGGAGGGAAGGGGCCGCCGCGAATCCGAGGAGGTCTTCGAGAAGATGCGGCGCGACCTCAACCTCACGGAAGAGCAGGCGGCCAGCGTGCGCAAGATTCTCGACTCGACACGCGACAGCTATCGCGAGCTGCGCGCCGAAACGCGCCCGCGCTTCGACGCCATCCGCCAGTCTGCGCGCACGCGCATCCGCGCACTACTCACGCCCGAACAGCAGCAACGCTTCGACGCCAAAGTCGCCGAGATGGACGCGCACCGAGCCGCCGAAGAGAAGTAAGAAGGATGAGAGACGAAGTAAGTATGGTCTTCACTTCATCTCTCATCCCTCATCCTCAATTTTCAGCGATGAGGTGCGTGACGACCGGCGGCGAGTCGCTGAGGTGGAAGGAGCGCGCGCGCTCCTCCGCGGCGCGGTCTTCGTTGGTGACGCGCGCGTGCTGACGCATGTGCTCGCCCCATGATTCGATGAGGAAGGTTTCGAGATAGCGGCCCGGTCGCGCCGTGTCGGCGAAGAGTCCCCAGCGCGTCGCGCCGTCGCGGCGCAAGATACGCTTCACGTCCTGCATCGCGCGCGCGAACTCTGCGGCGCGCGCGGGGTCAATCACGTACTCGACCGTTACCAGCACAGGGCCGCGCTCGGGGTGCGGCTCGTGTACGAAGCTCGGCTCCGACCAATGCAGCGAAGGGTTGAGGTCGAGTTCTTCGCCGCCGCGTAGAGGGAACAGCGGAGTGGCCGCGAGCCCGACGACGAGCGCAGCCGCCGCGCAGAAGAGAGCGGTGTGGATGCCGACGCGCTCCGCAACCAATCCCCACGCCGCGCTCCCCACGGCGAGCGAGCCAAAGAAGGCGAGCAGATAGAGCGCAAGAGCGCGCGCCCTCACCCATTCGGGCACGACCGTCTGCGCGCTGATGTTGAAGCTCGACATCGTCACCATCCACGCCACGCCGCCCGCGACCATCGCAGCGCACAGCAGCCAGTAGACTCTCACGTAAGCGAGCGCGAGCGTGGCCCCCGCGAGGATGATTGTCCCGATCACGACCAGCATGTTCACCGAGACCATGCGCCTCGCCTTCGGCAGAATGAATGCCGCGACGATGGCCCCCGCGCCCAGTCCACCTAGAAGCACACCGTACTCGAAAGCTCCGAGCCCCATCTCCACACGCGCGATGAGCGGCAGCGTCGCCCACAGCGCGCTTGCGCAAACGGCGAAGACGCTCGTGCGCACGAGCACGTTGCGTAGCTCAGGTGCATGGCGCGCGTAGCGCAGTCCGGCGCGCATCGCGCCCAACACGCGCTCGGTCGGCGAGATGCTCTCCACGCGCTCGCGCCGCCATCGGTAGAGCACAAAGATAACGCCGACGAATGAGAATGAGTTGAGCAGGAAGACCGCCCACGGGCCTGCGGCGGCGACGACCATGCCGCCGAGTGCGGGGCCCACGGCGCGCGCGATGTTGAAGGCGACGCTGTTGAGCGAGACGGCCGCCGCCAACTCTTCGCGCGGCACAAGCTCGGGCACGATGGCCTGCCACGCGGGCGCGTTCATGGCCGCGCCCAGACCGAGCGCGAAGGTGAGCACCAACAGCACCAAAGGCGTCGTCAACCCCGTCAGGGTCGAGAACGCGAGCCCGACCGCGGCGATTAGCATCCATGCTTGCGAGAAGATGAGAAGGCGGCGGCGGTCAACGATGTCGGCGAGCGCGCCCGCCGGGAGTGCGAGCAGAAAGGTCGGAGCCGTCTCGGCCGTCTGCATCAGCGCGACCATAAACGGCGTCGGCGCGAGCGTGGTCATCATCCACTCCGCGCCCACGTTGTGCATCCACGTCCCGACGTTCGACGCCACCGCCGCCACCCACAGGGCGCGGAAGAGCGAACGCCCCAGAGGGCTCCACGAAGAAGGCGGTCTCTCACTCATTTGGCTTTAACCACAAGGGTCGCATCCGTCGCCCTCCCGGTCAAGAGCGCACCCGCCGCGTGCCCAACCGCATGCTTACTTTACGTCGGCCAGCGCGGGGACGTAGAGCGTTGCGATGCCGCCAACGATGTCTTCGGGGCCCGCGCCCTGACAGTTCGTGAGGACGATGACCGAGAGGCGGTCGGTGATGAAACGTATGTATGCGGTTGCGTCGCCGCCGCTGTGCCCCGCCGACTTGTGGCCGGGCGTGTCGTCCACCATCCAGCCCAAGCCGTATCCGAGCGTCGAGTCTTCAAAGCGGAACGCATGCCCGTCTTGCATCTTCGCCGCCGTCCACATCTCGGCAAGCGTCGAACGCTTGAGCACGCGCCCGGCCGTCAGCGCCGCGTCCCACTTCGCCATGTCCGAGGCGGTCGAGTTGAGCCCCGCGCCGGGGTGCAGGTAATCGGGATACGTGAACTGCTGCGTGCGTACCCGTTCGTCGGGCGCGGGTGCAAGCTTGCCTTCGCGCATCACGTAACGTGTGTAGAGCGTTGCGCGTCCACGAACGACTGCGGTCGAGTCGCCGAAGATGGTCGCGCTCATCCCGAGCGGTTGGAAGAAGCGGCGCGCAAGAAAACGCTCGAACGTCTCGCCCGAGAGCCGCTCGATAATCATGCCGAGCAGCATGTAGCCGGTCTGGTTGTACTCCCACTTCTCGCCGGGCGCGCTGACGAAGGGCAGCGCGGCGAGCTTGACGAGAGCTTCGGGGCCGGTCGGCGCGATGACCTCATCCGTGTCGTCGCTCAGGGATGCGTCCGGCAGCCCCGATGTGTGCGTGAGACAGTGGCGGACGGTGACGACGCTCCATGCAGCGGGCAACTCGGGGAGGAGCTTCGTCACCGGGTCGTCGAGCGAGAGCCTGCCCTCCTGCGCGAGCAGCGTGACGGCCGCGCCCGTAAAAATTTTGGTCGTCGAGGCAAGCTGGTAGACTGTCTCGGGCGTGGCCGGGACTCCAAGCTCGACGCTCGCCAGCCCGTAACCCTTCAACTTAATCACACGTCCATCGCGCACGACGGCGAGCGAGAGTCCGGGGATGTGACGCTTGCGCATCTCACGGCTCACATAAGCATCAAGCTCACGCGCCGACGGGACGTGGAAGCTCGCGGTGTGTGCTTCGACGGCGCGTGCTCCGGCCGCGAGCAGCATGACACAAAGGAGCAACCGCGTCGCCTTCGACGCCGACGATTTTTCTCTATGCTTCATGCGTATGTGCGGCCCCGTTTTTCTCGCCAACGTTGCGTCCGAAGTAAAAGGCGGTTCATCATAGCGTCATCCGTTCGACTAAACATTGGCTGAAGAGGTGCGTTCAATGGCTCGACTGCTTACTGCTTGTCTCTTCCTGATTATCTGCGTTGCGTCCGCGTCGGCGCAAGGCTCGCAAGACCCCTGCGCCGAGACGAAGGCGCAGGCCGCGCGCGCCGAGGCGATACTTAAGGACTGGCCCGCGCTCTCGCGCTACCGCGAGGCTAACGCGAAGGTCGCGGCTCCGTCGAAGGACGAGCCGCGCGTCGTCTTCATGGGCGACTCGATCACGGATGGGTGGGACGATCCGCGTTACGGCGGCTTCTTTCCGGGCAAGCCATACATTGACCGGGGCATCAGCGGGCAGACCACGCCACAGATGCTCATACGCTTTCGCCCCGACGTGATTGCACTGCGGCCCCGGGTCGTCGTCATCCTCGCAGGCACCAACGACCTCGCCGGTAACACCGGCCCGACCACGCTCGAAGCCATCGAAGATAACCTCACTTCAATGGCCGAGCTGGCGCGCGCGAACGGCATCCGCGTCGTTCTCTCATCGCTCCTGCCCGTGAGCGACTACGAGAAGAGGGACGGCCAAGCCATCATCCAGACCACGCGGCGGCCGCCCGCGCAGATCAGGGCGCTCAACGAATGGATGAAGTCTTACGCGGCCGCGCACGACTCGGTCTACCTCGACTACTTCAAGGCGATGGCCGACGAGCACGGCTTCCTCAAGGACGAGTTGAGCGACGACGGGCTGCACCCGAACGCGAAGGGCTACGAGGTGATGTCGCCGCTCGCCGAGCAGGCCATCGAGGCGGCGTTGAAGAAGAAGCCTTGAGCCGCACTTCACCGTACAGAGGAAGCGCAATCTCAACGGCTACACGTTCGACTTCACGGTCAGCTTCCTCGACCGCAACTACCTCTTATGCAAGCCGCTTGGAAGGCAGAGAGGGCGTCCGGAACATTCCGGACGCCCTCTCTGAAATTTAACTCCGCAGGTAGGACTCGAACCTACAACCCTTCGGTGGCGCTTTATGAAAGGGAGTTGAAGAAAAACCCGGAAGCCAAACTTATCTCAACCCGCACCATTGCTAGCGTGAACCGTGAGCTTGAATTGATGCGCGCTATGATGCGCTTCGCCAAGCGTCAAGGGTACGTGACGCGCAGCCCCTTTGAGATGGGCGCTCCACTAATTAGCAAGGCAGACGAGTCCCGGCGCGAACGGGTGCTTACGCATGAAGAGGAGCGACGGTTGCTTGCTGCGTGCGAGGCGCGCGTAGTGACTTATGAGCGGCAAGGCAAAAAGATTGTAGCAGCAGACGACGGTGCGCGGAGGCGGCATCTTAAACCGCTGATTATCACCGCGCTTGATACAGCTATGAGGCGCGGAGAGTTGCTAAAGCTTCGTTGGCGCGACGTTGATTTTATGGACGGCGTAATCACTATCACGGCGATGAACAGTAAGACCGCGCGGGCACGTAGAGTAGCGATGACCCTACGCCTCCGTGCAGAGCTTGAGCAGTTGCGAGCTACGCGCCAAGTGACCCGGATGTGCTTGTGTTTGGCATTACAGATACCGTAAAGCAGAGCTTCATGTCAGCGTGCAAAGCGGCGGGCGTTGAAAGCTTCCGTTTCCACGATTGCAGGCACACAGCTATTACACGTTTGGTTCAAGCTGGCGTCTCTCCAATGGAGGTGATGAAAATCTCCGGCCACACGGAACACGTTACCTTTGCGCGCTACGTCAATCCGAATGCAGGGGCAATCCTGCGCGCGGCTGACGCACTCGCCGCATATAACGCCAAAGCAGTGGCACAAGAGGTTTCTACGGTTGTCAATTGATGTGTAAGAAGGAGAAGGTATTTTATGGGAGTTATAACTCTAGAGCGTCTTACTCTGGCGTTTCTAAATACGGCCTTGAATTGGTCAAATCATATCTTCTGACTAACTGTTTCTGCTAATTGTACACAACAACTGTTCTGCCAATAGGAAGAAGTTATATGCTTGTCCGGCTAGTACTAACGCTCCGATCAGGAATCGGAAATTAGCCACAGGTGTCATCATGTAGCGTGAGATGAAATGAGCGAGCCGCCGCC
>JAVXWN010000030.1:0-8845 GCA_032230645.1 Acidobacteriota bacterium
ATAGGCCAAAATTAAGAAGAAACGAGAGGGCGTGGCTTTCATCATCAGTTGAAGATTAAAGCCACGCCCTCTCTTATCTTCACTTTTGCCTGTTTGCCTTCAGCGCGTCACGCGCTGCTGCTCCATCAACTCGACGAAGCGAAGAAAGTGGTGCTCGGCGTCGTGTGGGCCGGGTGCGGCCTCGGGATGGTACTGGACGGAGATGACGGGCAGGCTCTTGTGGCGCAAGCCCTCGACGCAGTCATCGTTGAGATTGATGTGCGTGACCTCGACCTCGGCGGGAAGGCTGTCCGCCTTTACAGCAAAGCCGTGGTTGTGCGACGTGATCTCGACCTTGCCCGTCACAAGGTCTTTGACGGGCTGGTTCCCACCGCGATGACCGAAACGCAGCTTGTAGGTCGTGCCGCCGAAGGCTCGTCCCAACAACTGGTGGCCGAAGCAGATGCCGAACGTCGGCACGCCTTCATTAACCAACCTGCGAATCTCATCAACCACGTTCGTCATCGAAGCCGGGTCGCCCGGCCCGTTCGACAGGTAGACGCCGTCGGGGCGCATCGCGATGACTTCAGCAGCGGGCGTTGAAGCGGGTACGACGCTGACGCGACAGCCCAAAGCCGCAAGCTCGTTCAGAGAGTTCCGCTTCACGCCAAAGTCGTAGCAGACGACGTGGAATCGCTCGTCACCCCGCGCCGGGATTTCATAAGGACGCGCGGTCGTCACCACGCTCGCCAACTCCCTGTTCTCCATCGGCGCGCAGGCGCGCGCCTTCTCAAGTAGACTCTGCTCGTCGAGGTCAACCGAAGAGATGCAGGCGCGCATCGCTCCCTTGTCGCGTATGTGGCGGACGAGAGCGCGCGTGTCAACGTGCTCGATGGCGGGAACGTTCCAGCGTTGCAGGTACGCGTCGAGCGTCTCCTCCGAGCGCCAGTTCGACGCGACCGCGCTCGCCTCACGCACGACGAAGCCCTCGACCCACGGCCGCGCCGACTCCTCGTCCTCGCGGTTGACGCCGTAGTTGCCGATGAGCGGATAGGTCATGCAAACGATCTGCCCCGCATACGAAGGGTCGGTCAGAACCTCCTGATAGCCCGACATTGAAGTGTTGAAGACCATCTCGCCGCACATCTCGCCCGGAGCGCCCCACGCGCGCCCGCGAAACGCGCGCCCGTCTTCGAGCACGAGCAGCGCCGCTCTCTTCTCTCTGTTAGTCATCTCGTTCAATCAGGACTGCGTGCGCAGGAACTGCTGTGCCTCGTTGAGCCAGCGTTGGTCGGCGCGATACTTGTATGCGGGCGCGGTGCGGACGGCTTCGACGCAGCGCTGCATCCACTCGCGCGCGCCGCGCGGGTCGCCGAGCCCCGATGCCGCGCGCCCCATCAGGTAGAGCGCCTCGGGGTCGGAGGGTCGCCGCGCGAGAAAACGCTCCAGCGCGTCGCTCGCGTCCTCGAACTGTCCGGCCGCGAGATAGGTCGCGCCGACCTCGCGCCAGATTTCGTGCTGCGCATGCGAGTCGTCGCGCCCGACCACTTCGCCAAAGTGCGCGATGGCTTCGGGCAGACGGCCTTGCGCGCGCGCGATGCGCCCGAGCTGGTAGTGCGAGTCAATCTCTTCGGGGTCAATCTCGACGGCGCGCAGGAAGCGCGTGCGCGCCTCTTCATACTCCTTGCGCTGCTGGTGCAGAAGGCCGAGATTGTAGTGCGCCGAAGCGTCCGCAGGGTTAAGCGTCGCGGCTTCGAGGTTCTGACGGAAGGAGGCGCGGGCGTGTTGCGCGCGTGTCGCGTCGCCGATGTAAGAGCGCAGCACGAAGAAGACGAGCAGCAGCAGGAAGGGCGACGCGAGCAGCGTACTAAAGACGTAGAGCAGCGGCGAGGCGAGGAACATCAACCCCGTCGAGAGCACCACGACCACCAGCGCCTTCCACCACGCGATGCGAAAGACCTCGCGCACGGCCGCCACCGCCCACAGGCTGAAGAGCGTAAGCGGCTGGATGACGAGCGCCAACGCCGCACGCGGCAGCACCGATGAAAGCCCCGCCCACAAAGCCTGCGCCTCTTCCTCGCTCGGCCCCTGCGGCGAGACTCCGCGCAGCGCCTCGTTAAGTGCGACGAGCGAATCACGCACCGACGCGCTCAAGCCCCATGCCTGATCGAAGTAAGCGAGCGGGAGCGCGAGCAGTGAAGCCGCCGCCAACGCGTAGAGCGTGGTCGAGGCCGTCGAACTGTACTCCTGCCGCAGCACAAGGCCGAAGCTTGCGCGACGCTCGAAGAGGTTGGCAAGCAGGATTGCGAGCGGCACGTAGATGAGCGCAACCAGAAGCACCGAGCCCGCCGAAGAGAAGAGCACGCCGACGGCCGCCCACGCCCCGAAGCGCGCCGCTAATCCGGCAAGCTCGCGCCACTGCCCTACGAGCGCGTGCGCCACCTGAAGCAGCACTGCCAGCAGCGCTGCTTGACCGAGCGGCGAGCGGTCGCGCACCTCCGCCATCCCGCGCGCGGGCGCGTAGAACATCAGCAGCAGCGGTCGCAGCCAGTTCATAAGAAAGCAGGCAGAAGGCGGTAAGCGATAGACGTTGACAGTTTGCAATCTCGACCCCGAAATATCAAATCCGCCGGGTGGCGCTCACTGCTCACTGTCAACGTCGGGCCTTTCCGTGCGGCGCTTGGGGATGTCGGGGTATTCGGTTTCGTGGCGGATGACACTGGCCTGCGAGAGCGGCCAGTAGCGGAAGAGCGCCTTGCCGTAGATGTACTTCTCGGGGACGAGCCCCCAGCTACGCGAGTCGCTTGAGTTGTCGCGGTTGTCGCCCATGACGAAGTAGTAATGAGGCTTGACGTAAGTGGGCGGCTCGTCGCCCCCGGAGACGGTGAGCGACGTTTCAAGATAGGGCTCCTGAAGCTCCTTGCCGTTGACGAAGATGCGCCCGGCCCTCATCTGCACGGTCTCGCCGGGCAGTCCGATGACGCGCTTGATGTAGCTCTTCGAGGGGTCGTTGGGAAACCAGAAGACGACGATGTCGCCGCGCTCCACTTCGGGCAGGCCGTAGTAGATGAGCTTGTTGACGAAGATGCGCTCGCCGTCGTGCAGGCGCGGCAGCATCGAAGTGCCCTCGACCTTCACGGGCTGCGCGACGAAGACGAGCACGAGCGCCATAATCATCAACGCGAAGACGAGGTCGCGCAGCAGCAGTCGCGCCTCGCCCCAGAAGTGCGAACGCGACTCGTCGCGCAGTCGCCGCACTTCGATGTCGCGGTCGTCGTCGGCGTGTATGTCGCCAAATGCGGGCACGCGCCCGCTCTTGTTTCCGAATAAGAGCATAGGTCGGTTGTTAGATACCGTAGCGCCCTTCGCGCTGCCGCACGCCTTCAGGCATTCGAGGTTAGCCGCCGCCCGCGCGCCTTGTCAACGCGGGACTACTCCTCAAATGCTTGACAGCCGTCGCCGCGCGTCACTATTATCGCGACGTAAAGTGTTGTTACCCTTAGACAAATCCTCTCGCGGCAGATTTAACCGGAGCGCGAAAGCGGAGGCGGAAGCGAAGTGATTAAACTCGACATCGTGAATCGCGTGGCCGAGCGGACGGGCGTCCCCAAGATGAAGGCCGAACAGGCGGTGGACGCCCTCTTCCATTCGATGAAGGAGGCGCTGGCGCGCGGCGAGCGCATCGAACTGCGTGGCTTTGGCGTCTTCGTCGTCAAGCCGCGCAAGCGCGGCGTGGGACGCAACCCGCGCACAGGCGAAGAGGTCGCCATCCCTTCGGGCAAGACCATCCGCTTCAAGCCCGGCAAGGAGCTTCAAGCGCACGGCTTCGACTCGGAGCACGACGACGACCACGACATCCACGACACCGAACCGCCCTCCGGCGAAACGCATCACGCCGACTCCGACGCGGCCGTCCGCCCGCCCGACACCAGCTTCTAAGCAGATGCCGGATGTTAGATACCAGATGTCACTTGATGGCAGAGAGGAAACTGACATCCGGCATCTAACATCCGGCATCTGTCTTTTATGTCTGAATCCATCCGAGAAATACCAACCTTCGTTGTGCGCGGTGCGGAGCTGAGGCGTCGCGCTGCGCGGCCGACCGCGCGCGAGTGGCGACGGCACACAGCGCTCTTTCTTCTGACCGCGCTGACGATGACGTGGGCCGGTGTCGGCTTCATGCTCCCTTTTGGCGGCGAGGTCGAGCCGGTGCTGGCAGTGCCCGTTGCGCCGCTCGACTACTTGCTCTACGTCCCGAAGTATTATGTGTTGGCGCTAGCCGCGTCCGTGTCATACGCGCTCGCGCACCCGCACTTCATCGCAGAGGGTCTGAAGTTCGCCGCCTCGCTCCTCTCGATACTGCTCGCTCACGAGTCGGGGCACTACATCGCGTGCAGGCTCTACGGAGTTGACGCCACGCTGCCCTTCTTCATCCCTGTACCGCCGCCCTTCATGGCGGGCACGCTCGGCGCGTTCATCAAAATCAAGTCGCCGATACCATCGCGCCGCGCGCTCTTCGACATCGGTGTTGCGGGCCCGCTCGCGGGCTTTCTCGTCATCATCCCCGTCGCCTGCATCGCGCTGCTGACGGCGACGACCGCGACCGCGCCGCTGCCCGAAGAGGGCGTGCTCATCTTCAACGACCCACTGCTGCTACGCCTGCTGGCCGGGCCGCTCGGCATCAGAGACGTGGCCGCTATCGCGCCGAACCCTTTCTACTTCGCGGCGTGGATCGGGCTGCTCGTGACGAGTTTGAATCTGCTGCCCGTGGGACAGCTCGACGGCGGGCACGCCGTCTACTCCGTATTGGGGCAGCGCGTGCATAAGTATGCGGGACGCATTGCGTTCCTCTCGATGGTGGCGCTCGCCCCGCTTGGCTGGCTCTGGCACGGCGTGCCGAGCGGCTTCCTCTACGTCATCCTGCTCTTCGTCATGCTCCGCCTGCCGCACCCGCAGCCCCGTGACGAGCGAGACGCGCTCGGCACGGCGCGCAAAGCAGTCGCGCTCGTCACACTCATCGTTTTCATCCTCTCATTCATCCCGTTTCCGCTGACCCTCAAGTGAGAGACGACGCACGTTTTCACTCAACACAAAAAGCCGCCGCGAATGTTCGACTCGCGGCGGCTTTCGTTTAAGCGACTCCGAGACTACGACACGAAACCCTCAAGCCGTCGCGGCCGAAGGCAACAGACCTTTGATCTCGCGCACGATGCGATGCACGTCCTCTTGGTCTTTGAGCGCGACCATGAAGAACTTGTAGCCTTGTTGAAAACAGATGACTCCGTTAGCGAAGAGCCAGACGCCGTCAAGTATTGGATTGCCGCCGAGGAGCCAACTGACGGGAGCGCCGACGATGGGGCCGGGCTGAAGTATCTGCGCCCACATGGCGACTCCGGCGGCGCAACTGAAAGCGCCGAGCAGTGGCGCGCCGACGTAGCGAACCATCTTGCGTTCGAACTCGACGCGCTTGCGTTCGGCCTCGTCAAGCTCGCCCGCCGAGACGAGTCGTTCGCGCTCGCGCAGGTAGTCGTCGAACTTCTTGCCGAGCCGGCGCATCGCCCAGACGGGAAGCGCCGAGTGTGTGAACCAGTGTGGGTGCGCGCCCAACAACACGCCGTCGAGTCCGGGGAACGATGCGCCCACGCGCACGCCCGTCGCGAGCGAGAGCGTGATGACGATGGCCCGCTTCGGATTCTGCCGCGCCCAGTCGTAAGCGCGGAAGAGCCCTGCGGACGAAGCCGCAGTCAACCTCGTCGCGCGCGCTCCGAGTCCCGCCACACGCACGCCCATGCCTGCGGCGCGCGCCGCGCTCTTGTAATACTTCTTCGCACCACCGATGACATCGCCCGCACGCTCGCCCGCCTTCTGCCCCGCCTCGCGCACGCGCACGCCAACCTCGCGCGCAAGCCGCGCCGCCTCTTCGGCCGCACGCGCCGCCTGTTCGCGCGCCTCCCTGCTCCGTTCACGCGCGTCCTGCGCGTGCTCGTTCAGGTCGAGGTCATCGCCGATGCGCTCGGCCTCTGTGCGCGCTCGCTCCGCGCCGGTCTTGACGGCGTCGGCCCCGCGCCGCGCCGCCTGCTCAGCCGCACGTGCGCTCTCCTCGACGCGCTCGCGTATGCTGTACTTCTCGTCGAGGTCGTGCGCCTTGCGCCGCGCAGCCTCGCGCCACTCGTCAAGCTTGTCTCGGTAGTCAGCCATAATTTCTCCTCGGAAGGATAAAGGATGCGGGATGAGGGATGAAATAAAGCGCGTTACGGGTTTGTCTTAACTTCATCCCTCATCCTTTCCTATGATACGCCCAGCGCGGGCGTCGGGTTCTCAAGCGCCGGAGCGCAGACGGTGCGGTCGCGTCCGCCGCGCTTGGCTTCGTAGAGCGCGGCGTCGGCGGCCGCGCGCAGTTCGTCGCCTGTGCGCGCACACGAGGAGAATTCCGCGACGCCGAGGCTGGCGGTGACGTGGTTGGCCATGTCGGCGTCGAGCGCGGCAATTGCAGCGCGCAGGCGCTCAGCGACTTCAAGGCCGCGCGCGAAGTTCGTCTCGGGGAGGATGACCGCGAACTCGTCGCCACCGATGCGCGCACCCGTGTCAATGCCGCGCGTGCCCGACTGGATGATGTTCGCGACGCGACGCAGCGCCTCGTCGCCCGCGTCGTGACCGGAGGTGTCGTTCACGCCCTTGAAGTTGTCAATGTCTAAGAGCAGAAGGCAGAAGGGGTGGCCGTAGCGTTCGGTGCGCGCCACCTCGCGCTCCAACTGTCGCTCGAAGCGGCGGCGGTTGGCGAGCCCCGTCAGGTGATCGGTGAAGGCTGCCTCCTGACACGAGTCGAGATACTGTTTGAGTTCGAGCAGCGTGCGCGCGCGTGCGCGGAGCAGGTCGAGGTCTGTGGGGTCTGTGAGATAGCCGAGCGCGCCAAGCTCGGAGCCGAGCCGCACGTCGCGCCCCTCGATGCGCGCGGCCGATTGAATGATGACGGGGATGAACTTGGTCTGTGGGTTCGAGCGCACGCGCCGTATCATCTCGTAGCCGTCCATGCGCGGCATCATCACGTCGGTGACGATGAGGTCGGGCTGGTACGCTTCGACCGCAGCGAGTCCCTCCGCGCCGTCCTCGGCCGTGCGCACCTCGTAGCCTTCGTTCTCCAGCGCGAAGGCCAGCAGCAGTAGCTTGTCGGGCTCGTCGTCAACGACGAGGACGCTCATCTTGCTTGACATAATTTTGCAAAAAACAGGTCTTGCGCCCCCCCGGTCTTCGTGCTATTGTGCCCGCTACTTCAAGGGACGGTTACGCGTTCGTTTTAGCGGTTAACTTTTCCTCATCGAATAAACGATTTAAGTTTCAGATAGCCTCGCAGCTTTCGTGCGGCACCCGCGTCCGCTTTATCTCCCTTTTCCGGTCAAGCAGGTTTCAAGGGGTGAAACGCCCCACTTACCGGTCAACGGTTGCGAGCGATTGCTTAAACCACACACGCGCTCTTGAGAATCCCTAGTCCCCTTAAAGAGGTTTCCCCCGTCATGCCACACCGACGCGCCAGCGACCTGTCCACGGCCGACCGGGCAGAAATTCTGCGCCAATCCGAGGTCGGCACCGGCCTCTCGAAAGAGACCCTCATGCTCTTAGCCGACGGCGCGGAGGCGGTTGACTTCCGCCGTCGCCGCTTCATCTACCGTCGCGACGACGTGGCCGATGCGCTCTACTGCATTGCGCGGGGCCGCGTCAAAATCTGCCGCATTGACGATGTGACCGCCCGCGAGGCCGTCATAGACATCGTGGGGCCGGGCGCGCTCTTCGGCGAGTCGTCGCTCTACTCGGCGGGGGTGCGCGAGAAGTGCGCGGTCGCGTATGAGCAGGCACGCCTGCTGCGGATTCCTGCGGGGGTGTACAGGGAGGGGATGGCGGCGAGCCGCGAGCTTTATGATTACACCTTCCGCATGGTTGGTCAACGGCTCTCGCGTGCCGAGCGCCGCGTTGCCGACTTTGCACTCGACGCCATCGCCGCCCGACTCGACAAACTTCTCGTTGACCTCTCCGAGCGCTACGGCCGCCCCGAGGCCGAGGGCGTGCTCATAGACCTGCCGCTGCCGCATCGCGAAATCGCCTCCATCGTCGGCTCGACGCGCGAGAGCGTCACCGTCCGCTTGAACGCACTGCGCCGCGCCGGTATCATTGATTTCGTAGACCGAAAGATATTGATTAAGACCCCGGCAGCGACGGCCGCAGTCTGAACAGGCGTCAATCGCATCGTCAACCGTGACCGTCGCCCCGAGCGGTAACTATAAGAGGCTCGGACGCCGCGCAACTTCTGTTCACGATTCACGATTTACGCCTTTATGAAGTGTCCCACCTGCCATAGACCGTCCACCTGGGAAGATAACCCGCACCGCCCTTTCTGCTCCGAGCGTTGCAAGCTGCTCGACTTCGGCGCGTGGGCCAACGAAGAGTATGCCGTGCCCGCCGAGGAAGTCCCGCCCCCGCTCGACGAGGGTGAGCCGAGCCCCGTCGGCATGGACGGTGACTCAAACCATCAGCCGAACTCCTGAAACCCCTGAGTCCACACACCACGTCTCTCGAAGCCCGCCGCGTGCCCGCCGCGCGCGCCTTCGTGTAGAATGCCCTTGCGGTCTCGCACGAAGGAGTTGAAAGACATGCGTGTGAAGTTACCCGAAAGTTTTCGTTCACGTCGCGTCGCCCCTGCGCTTGCGCTCGCCGCGCTTGTGGCGTTCGCGGCCTCGTGCGACCTCGACGGCGCGTCGAAGAAGCGAGCCGAGTCGGCCGGTGCAGCGAAGAGTGACGCTGCCGCGAAGCCTCCTCGCACGAACCTGCCGATGCCACCCGTAGCCTCTTCGCACGACGCCGCCGCCGCAGCAGC
>JAVXWN010000031.1:0-15446 GCA_032230645.1 Acidobacteriota bacterium
TGATGAATATAACCGCGTGGCTATATTCATCACTCATCACTCCGCACTCTGCATTTCCTTTATGCCCATTCGAGCGCGCCCTTGCGCCAAGCGTAGTAGTAGCCGACGACGAGGATGCCGATGAAGACGAACATCTCAAGCAGCGCGAACTTTGTAAACGAGAAATCGTCGCCCATGAAGATGATCGCCCAAGGGAGCAGGAAGATCGTCTCGACATCGAAGATGAGAAACAGCATCGCCACGATGTAGTAGCGCACGGTGAAGCGGTCGTGCGCTTCGGTGACGGGGTCAATGCCGCACTCGTAGGGGCGCATCTTCGCCTTGCCGTAGAGGTTCGGTCGCACGAAGCGTCCGAGCACCACGGGCAGCACGGGGAAGACCGCCGCCACGGCGAAGAAGATCATCACGGGCCAGTAGGCCGTCAGCGGCCCGCCCGTTCCCGTCGCGTTGCCCACCGTCGCGGACGGCAGGGTTGTTTGCAGCAGTAACGCGCTCAACATCTCTTATCTCGCCTTCGATTGATTGCGCTCGGCGTGCGGCGAAGTGAAGAACCGAGCGGATTCTAGGCTGCGCCGTTCGGCATTGTCAAAAGTTTTCTGAAAACGGCAGGCGGCTGGACTTCTAATGTCCACCCTCTTCCGCCTCGCCGTGGGAGCGTCCGTCGAGCAGCGAGACGGCATGTGCGAGCACGGGACGGATGACGGCGAAGCATTCACGCACGCCCTTCGGCGAGCCCGGCAGGTTGAAGACGAGCGCGCCCGAGCGCGTGCCGCACACCGCGCGCGAAAGCATCGCCGTCGGCGTCTGCCGCAAGGTCTCGGCGCGCATCGCTTCGGCAAGCCCCGGCGCTTCCCTCTCAATGACGGCGCGCGTCGCCTCGGGCGTGTTGTCGCGTGGGCTCAAGCCCGTGCCGCCGGTCGTCACGACGAGGTTCACGTCTTCACGCTCGGCGAGCGAGCGCAGGCGTTCGGCAAGCGGCTCCAACTCGTCCGAGATGATTTCCTGCACAACGACCGTCGCACCTGCCTCGCGCAACAACTCCGCGAGCAGCGGCCCCGACTCGTCCACGCGCTCGCCACGCGCGCTCCGGTCGCTCACCGTCAACACGGCTGCACGAATCTCGACGGGCATGGTCTCTCCTCTCTGGAAGGATGAAGGATGAGCGATGAAAGTGAATGCTTAATTGTCTTCACTTCATCGCTCATCCTTTCTCACTTCGCGGCTTGCGCGACCTCGTGGAGTTCTTGAAGCGAGTAGACCTGAAAGGCATTCGCGTCCTTGCGCGAGGCGATGGCCTCGACGATGGCCTGCGCGCCGGTCATCGTCGTGACGCAGGGGACGTTGAACTGTAGCGCGGCGCGGCGGATGGCCTGCTCGTCGTAGTGCGAGGCGCGACCCAGAGGCGTGTTGATGACGAGCGCGATTTCGCCAAGTCGAATCTTGTCGGCGATGTTGGGTCGCCCCTCGTTGACCTTGAAGACCGACTCGGCAACGAGCCCCACTTCGCGGAGGCGCGCGGCCGTGCCGACGGTCGCCATCAAGCGAAAGCCGAGACGCGCGAGCCGGCGCGCGAGAATGACGGACTGCCCCTTGTCAGAGTCGTTGACGCTGATGAAGGCCGTGCCCTCCATGGGGAGTTCGAGCCCCGCGCCGATCATCGCCTTCGCGTAGGCTTCGCCGAAGGTGCGGCCGACGCCCATCACCTCGCCGGTCGAATGCATCTCCGGACTCAGCACGGGATCAACGCCGGGGAACTTCTTGAATGGGAAGACGGGCGACTTGATGTAGAAGCGGTCGAGACGGCCCATCAAATCATCGGGTAACTCGAAGTCCGCGAGTGCGCGCCCGGCCATCACGAGCGAAGCGATGCGTGCAAGCGGAACCCCCGTCGCCTTCGAGACGAAGGGCACTGTGCGAGACGCACGCGGGTTGACTTCGAGGACGTAGACACGGTCGTCCTTTATCGCGAACTGGATGTTGATGAGGCCGCGCACCTTCAAAGCGCGCGCGAGCGTGCGCGTGTAGTGGC
The DNA here is from genome assembly GCA_032230645.1 of Acidobacteriota bacterium. Taxonomy (GTDB): domain Bacteria; phylum Acidobacteriota; class Blastocatellia; order Pyrinomonadales; family Pyrinomonadaceae; genus QHXN01. Next base: position 2,030 of record JAVXWN010000031.1, read on the forward strand.
GCATCGTGTCAAGATGCTCTTCGGCAATCTTGAAGGGCGGGAGCACCGACGAGGAGTCGCCCGAATGAATCCCCGCCTCTTCGATGTGCTCCTGAATCCCCGCGACGACGCAGGTTGCTTCGTCGGCGAGCGCGTCAACGTCGAACTCGGCGGCGCGTTCGAGAAACTTATCAATCAGCACGGGCTTCTCGGGCGACGCATCAACGGCCGTGCGCATGTACTCGTCAAGACTCTTCTCATCATAAACAATCGCCATCGCGCGGCCGCCCAAGACAAAAGAGGGGCGCACCATGACGGGGTAGCCGATGCGCTCGGCGCAACCCTTTGCCTCTTCGAAAGAGGTGGCCGTGCCATGCTCTGGCTGAGGGATGCTGAGTTCATCGAGGAGCGCGCCAAAGCGCTTGCGGTCTTCGGCGAGGTCAATCGAATCGGGCGATGTGCCGATGATGGGTGCGCCCGCTTCGTGCAAGCGTATCGCAAGGTTGAGCGGCGTCTGGCCGCCGAACTGGACGATGATGCCTTCGGGCCGCTCAACGTCCACGATGTTCATCACGTCCTCGAACGTCAAGGGCTCGAAGTAGAGACGGTCGGAGGTGTCGTAGTCGGTCGAGACCGTCTCGGGATTGCAGTTGACCATGATGGTCTCGAAGCCCGCCTCGCGCAGCGCGAACGAGGCGTGACAGCAGCAGTAGTCGAACTCTATCCCCTGCCCGATGCGGTTCGGCCCCGAGCCGAGAATCATAATCTTGCGACGGTCGGTCGGCGCGGACTCGTCCTCCTCTTCATAAGTCGAGTAGAGGTACGGCGTGAAAGACTCGAACTCCGCGCCGCAAGTGTCAACGCGCTTGTAGACGGGCACGAGGCCGAGGCTCTTGCGATAATTCCTCACTTCCAACTCGGTGCGACTCGTGAGATACGCGAGCCGACGGTCGGAGAGCCCGACCTCCTTGAACTCGCGCAAGGTCTCGTGGGGAACGTCTTCGAGCTTGTGCCCCTCGACGCGCTTCTGAATCTCCATCACTTGTCGAAGCTGTTCGAGGAACCAAGGGTCTATGCGCGAGAGGCGATAGATTTCCTCTATCGTCCATCCCGTGCGCAGCGCGTATGTGACGTAGGAGAAGCGTTGCGAGTTGGGGCGCGCGAGCTTGCGCTGTAACTCGTCGGCGGGCACGTCGCGCAGGCGCAAAGGTCGGACGGATTCGAGCGAGCGCAAGCCTTTGAAGAGCGCCTCCTTGAACGTGCGCCCGATAGCCATCACCTCGCCGACCGACTTCATCTGCGTCCCCAGCACATCCTCGGCCTCGCGAAACTTCTCGAAGTTCCATTTGGGAATCTTCGCCACCACGTAATCAATCGTCGGCTCGAAAGAGGCCGGGGTCTTCTTCGTGATGTCGTTCGTAATCTCGTCGAGCGTGTAGCCGACGGCGAGCCGGGCCGCAATCTTCGCGATGGGAAAGCCTGTCGCTTTCGAGGCGAGAGCCGACGAGCGCGAAACCCTCGGGTTCATCTCGATGACGCGCACATCGCCGTTCTCGGGGCTGACGGCGAACTGAATGTTGGAGCCGCCCGTCTCTACCCCGACCTTGCGTATGATGCGAATCGACATGTCGCGCAAGCGTTGATACTCAACGTCGGTGAGTGTCTGCGCGGGCGCGACCGTGATCGAGTCGCCCGTATGGACGCCCATCGGGTCGAAGTTCTCAATCGAGCAGATGATGACAACGTTGTCGGCGAGGTCGCGCATCACCTCAAGCTCGAACTCCTTCCAGCCGAGGATTGATTCTTCGATGAGCACCTGACTGACGGGCGAGGCCGCCAAGCCTCCGCGCACTATCTCCTCGAACTCTTCGGGGTTGTAAGCGGTGCCGCCGCCCGTGCCGCCGAGCGTAAACGAGGGACGGATGATGGCGGGATAGCCCGTCTCTTCAACCATCTGCGCGGCCTCGGCCCAAGTGTGCGCGAAGCCGCCGCGCGGCATCGGCAAGCCCTCCTCTTCCATCGCACGTTTGAACAGCTCGCGGTCTTCCGCCAAGCGTATGGCCTCGCGCTTCGCGCCTATCATCTCGACACCGAACTCCGCGAGGACGCCCGCTTCGTCGAGCGCCATCGCAAGGTTGAGCGCGGTCTGCCCGCCCACGGTCGGGAGCAGCGCGTCGGGACGCTCGCGCCGGATGATGGCCGTGACCGACTCGACCGTGAGCGGCTCGACGTATGTGCGGTCGGCCGTCTCGGGGTCGGTCATGATCGTCGCCGGGTTCGAGTTGACTAAGACGACCTCGAACCCCTCAGCGCGCAGAGCCTTGCACGCCTGCGTCCCCGAGTAGTCGAACTCGCACGCCTGCCCGATGACGATAGGCCCCGAGCCGATGATTAAAATCTTGTGTATGTCCGTGCGTCTGGGCATCTGTGAATGGGCTCGTGCCTCCGGCGAAAGCTCCTTCCTGTAACGTGAGATTCGGCGTATTATACACGCCCCGCCAATCCGCCACGAACCCGCCCGTGTGCCGACGCACACGCGCCCCAACGCATTCACTAACAGATTGAAAACCGTGAGCGTTCGGCGTACTTTATGAACGCCCTTGAGAGGAGTATGGCACCATGGCAGCGAACCCAGAGCAACGTTACACGCTGGAAGAATACTTGGAGCTTGACAGAAACTCCGAAGAACGTTTGGAGTTTTGGGACGGCGAAGTCTTCTGCATGAGTGGTGGAAGTCAGGCTCACGACCGGATTCTAGTCAATTGCCTTGTGTACCTCAGCACGAAGCTGGATTCGCAAGCGTGTCGAGTCTTCTCCTCGGATATGCGAATCAAAGTTCCGAGCGCACCCCCGTACCGCTACGCGGACGTTACGGCTCTGTGCGACGAGGCGCAGTTCGAGGAGGTAAGCGGGGTTGATGCTCTGACCAACCCGCAGCTAATCGTCGAAGTCCTGTCGCCCTCGACCGAAGCATACGACCGTGGCGACAAGTTCACGCACCACAAGTCAATCCCGACCTTGCGCGAATACCTGCTCGTCGCACAGCACCGCCCACACGTCACGCACCTCTTCAAGCAGGATGACGGCACGTGGATTCACAGTGAGGCCAACGACCTCGACACGTCGGCGAAGCTGAACTCGCTTGACTGCGAACTGCCTTTAATTGAAATCTATCGCGGCGTCAGCTTCGACGCCGTCACCACAGACGCTTGAGCGCAACGATTGGCGTCGGCCACGCCTAATAGCAAACAAACGAAGGGGCGGGAGCCTTCCGTGACTCCCGCCCTGAATATGTTGTCTTTTAGAAGCTACGCGCTAAAGGCTTCTAAATCTGAGGCGCGTCGAGTTGCTTGCGGTAGTCGTCGCCGTCGAGTTGGACGGTGCGGCACATCTCGTAGAGGCGCGAGCGTAGGCGGACGCCGACGCGGTCTTCCAACGTCTCTTCGGTCTGCGCGCGGCGCGCTTCCATGTAGTTGGTGGTGAAGATAGTGAGCCGCTTGTCGTTGTAGCGCTTGCCGATGATGTTCATCATCGTGTCGCGCACCCAGTCGGTCGGCTTCGACGCGCCCAACTCGTCGAGCACAAGCACTTCGGCCTGATAGACCGGCGCGAGCACGCTCATCTCCGAGGTGTTCGACACCTTGTTGTAAGAGTCCTGAATCTCTTTGAGCAGCGCGCCGAACTCGTAGAAGAGACAGGGCACGCCCTTCTCGATGAGCCCTTGAAGAATAGCCACGGCGAGGTGAGTCTTGCCGACGCCGACGGGGCCCATCAGCAGCAGGCCGCGCTCTACGGCCGGATACTCTCTGACCAGACGGAAGGCGTAGTTGAACGCCTTGAGCTGCGAGCCGTTGTTGGGCGAAGGATAGAAGTTCTGAAGCGTGCAGGCTTCGCGGCGTGGGGGCGCGGCCTCGCGGTAGCGGCGCGGGATGCGCGCCTGCTCAAGGAGCTTGCCGCGCGTGTCCTGCGTGCGGCACTCGCAGCGGCGCGCGCCTTTGCCGGGGATGACTTCGTGGCCGGTGCCGAAGCAGCGCTGGCAGACGGGTGTCTCGACCTTCTTCCTGCGCGCGGGCTTCCCCTCCTGCGGCGGAGAGTCGTCCACAGTCGCCTCCCTTTCGGGCACGGCGAACAGAGGAGGAATCTTTTTGCGATTGTCCAACGCCATTCCGTAGAACTTTATTTCTCTCTTTTATGTTTTGCGGCCGCGCGCGGGGGTTAGTCAGGCGTGTGCGCGACGCGCTCGCTCACCGGGGTAAAAAACCTTCGCGCCTCTCGGTTGAAGGCGAGCGGATTATAGCACTCGAAAGTTAGATTGCAAGATGCTCTTTGCCGGTCGAGAATTTCCACAGTGTGGAAAACCGTTCGTGCCTTCCAAACGTCTCCGCGCCCGACGAGAGCGCGCGTTTTAACAACCTCCGCCACCCCCTTGATAGACGACACGCCAGCGCCCCTGTTGCCGCTTGTAGACGAAGTAGTCGTTGCTCTCGTAGTAGGTGCCCTCCGCGATAACCTCGGCCACGCCGTCGCCGTCAATGTCCAGTTGATCGACAAAGTGACGGTCGGCGAACTCGCCTTCGTAACCGCGATGGAACCACACCGTCGCTGCCTTCAGAGACTCGCCCTCCGGCTCGTAGATGATGAAGAGCGTGAAGGTAGCGGGCGAAGCCGCGTCCGTCTTCTCGACCTTGAAGCTGCCGATTAGCTCGAATCTGCCGTCGTGGTCGAGGTCTGTCGCCGTCAGGTTGACGACCTCCATCTTGGCGGCGAGCGAAGCGGCCACGCTGTTCTTCACATAGGCCGCGCGTGCAAGCTCTATCGCGCGTGCGCGCTCGGCGTCGGTCGGTGCACGCCGCGAAGAAGGTGTGCGGCCGAGCGCGGCGGAGTCGGTCGCGAGCGCCTGCACGCGACCGCCGAGCCGAGCCTGCGTCTCGACGCCGACCTCCGCGACCAGCCCCACGCAGCCCGGCTCCAAATTCTTCGTCACCGTCAAAGTGCCCGCGTCGCCGCCACCCGAGAGCAGACGATACTGTCGCCCCGCGCGAAAATAGTCGCGCGTGAACGAGCGCCCGCCCGCGTCGCTGTCGATGGGAGGCTTGATGAAAGTGCCGCGGTTGTAAATCACGACCGGCTCCATCTGCACGTTCGACTCGTTCTTCGCGACGGCGAAGACGACCGTGCCGCCGCCCTGTGGCGCGCGGCGCGCGGGCTTCTGCTGTTGCTGCCCCTCGACCCCGGCCGCGTGCGTATGCGTGAACAGGAAGAAGGCAAAGATCAGTCGGGCGATTCTCGTCTTCATCGTTTCGGGGCCTTTCCGGGTTCCCTTTGAGTCGACGCTGTCGTCAGAAAGATTTGATGGAGGTCGGCGTCAGGCGTTCGAGGAGTTCAAGCAGGCCGACGAGCGCCACGACGCCCGCTAGTATGAGGAGAAAGACGTGTACGCGCCGCAGCACGAAGCGGCGGCAAGCGTGACACTTGAGGCCCCCCATCCGAAGGGGCCTTGCGCAGTAAGGACATTTTGCCATCGGTCGCTGCACGGCGGGACTACTGGAGCAACCATGCCATGAGTCGGCCTTTGTGTTCAAGTCCCGCGCGCGATTGGGTCGGGTTTATTCAGTCGTGGGAAGAGAGCAAAGGGCGTGTGGTATATTTGTCGCAGGTTAACTTCCTCTCAGGAGAATCAGGCAAGCGCGGGCGGGTGACATTGACCCGGCCCGCACTGCGTTGTAGCGGCATGAGTATTCTGCAAGGGCTTTTGAACAAGCTTGGCCTCGGGGACAGCTTCGGCGTGCGGCGCACCTTGAGCGTCTTCCTGCTCGACGACGACACGCTGCGACACGAGTGGTTCGCCAGACAATTCAAGGGCGACCGCCTCGATGTGGCGATTGAACCGGCGCATGCCGTCGAACTGCTCTCGACGAATCACTACGACCTCGTCTTCCTCGACCACGACCTCCTGCCCGAGCACTACTACGCCGAAGGGTTCGACGACGAGCGCAGCGGCTACGCCGTCGCGCGCTGGCTCGCCGAGAGCCCCGCGCGTCTCGCTGCCGCCACCATCATCGTCCACACACGCAACGCCGACGGCGCGCTCCGCATGGTCGAACTCCTGCGCCGCACCGGCCGACAGGCCGAGCACATTCCCTTTCACATGCTCGCACCCAAAATCAAACAACTCCGGCAGCAGTAAGAAGGCAAAAGTGTTTGCCTTTTGCCTTTTCCTCCCGCTACACTCGCGGCTTCGAGCCCATAAGGTCTTTCCGACCCGAATACAAAACAGCCGACAGCCCACGTGCGATTGAATTTTATGAGAATGAAAAAGTCTCTCAACTCATCTCTGCTCGCGCTCTGCCTCGCACTCTCCTGCGGCGGCGGCGTGCGGGCGCAAGGCTCGGGCGGCAGCAGCGGCTCAACGCGTCAGGCAGCGGGCGCGGCTAAGCCCACACCTACGGGAGCGGGTCAGCCCTACGACGATCAGGTCAAGGCGTTGCTCGCGCGTCCCGAAATCCGCGCCGCCTTCGCCGACGTTGAGCGGAACCGCGACGCGATACTCAAAGAGTGGATCACGCTCACCGAGATCAACGCGCCTTCGGGCAAAGAGGCCGAGCGCGCCGCATACATCGAACATCTGCTGCAAGGCTACAAGTCTCTGGAGGTGCGGCGCGACGGCGCGGGCAACATCGTCGCCACGCGGCGCGGCACGTCGGGCAGCCCCGTGGTCGTCATTGACGCGCACATGGACACGGTCTTTCAAGAAGGGTTGAAGATTAAGGCCGAGATGCGCGACGGGAAGATTTACGCGCCCGGCGTCGGCGACGACACGCGCAACATCGAGGCGATGCTCGCCACCATCCGCGCGCTCGACGCGGCCGGGGTGAAGACCAAAGGCGACCTCGTCTTCCTCTTCACCGTCGAAGAGGAGACGAGCTTTCGCGGCGTCGCGGAGTTTGTCAAAGAGAACAAGGCGCGCATCGGTCACTACATCGCCCTTGACGGCGGCTACGAGGGCTTCACCTACGGCGGCATCGGCATCAACTGGTACAAGCATCACTTCGTAGGGCCCGGCGGGCACACGCGCTCTTCGACTCCGCCCTACTCGGCGACGCTCCCGGCGGCGCGCGCCATCGAGCGCATCTACCAGCTACAACTCCCGCAGGGCGTCCCCACCAACATCAACATCGGCATGATGGGCGGGTCGGAAGTGGTCAACGCCAAAGCCGCCGACGCGTGGTTCACCGTTGACCTTCGTTCGACGAGCAACGAAGTCATCGCCGACCTCGAAAAGAAGATTGCCGCCATCCTCAAGGAAGAGGCCGACCGCGAGCATATGACCGTGCGCACGGAACTAATCTCCTCGACCCCGGCGGCGCAGATTCCCGGCCACCGCGAATCGCCGCTCGTCAAGACGGCCGAGGCCGTTCACTACGCGATGGGCTTTCAACCTTCAATCACCACCACGGGCTCGAACAACGGCAACGTCGCGCTGCTCGCGGGACTCTCCGCTATCTCGACCGGCGCGGGCCCTTGCGCCAACTCGCACGCGCTCACCGAGTACTGCGAGATAGAGCCGCTCTATAAAGGCATCCGGAAAGTTCTGCTGCTTGGCGTCGCGGCGGCGCAGCTTTGAGATTGAGCGATACGGATTCAAAAGCAAAGGGACGATGAAAGACAGCGTGTCTTTCATCGTCCCTTTGCTTTTTATCCGCATCCGGAATCGCTACCGGATTTTCTTCTCCGCACGGCCGAGGCCGACTTTCGAGAGCGCCCATGCGCCCGCGACGATTGCCAGCTTGCCGATGCTGAAGCCCTCGTCCTTTTCGACGCGCGTGACTCGCCCGTGCACGGCGCGCACACTCCCGCGCTCTTCCGTTCCGCGCGATGCGCCTGTGTTGCGCTTGCCTTCTTTACCGCGCGCCACGCCGCCGCGCTCCTTGCTGCCGGGGCTCTTCTCGCCCTTCTCCTTTGCGTCGGGCGCGCCCTGCTTTGCCATCGCGTTCTCGATCTCTGAGTTGATCTCACCACCGATGAGGATGGCCGCGCCCGTGAAGTAGAACCAGAGCATGAGAATGATGACCGCGCCGAGAGAGCCGTAGGTCGCGCTGTAGCTGTTGAAGAAGCTGAGGTACGCTTTGAAGGCGAACGAGATGAGCAGCCAGAGCGCGACGCCGATGACCGCGCCCGGCGTGATCCACTTCCAGTCCTGCTTACGCGCGTCCGGCCCGAAGTAGTAGATGAGCGCGAAGGCCAGCAGCACGAAGAGCAGCACGAGCGGCCACTGCAAGACCTTCCACCCGAGCGCGAAGGCCCCGCCCAGCCCGAACTTTACCGCCACCGCGTCCGCCATGTCGTGCCCGTAGAGCACGAGCACGAGCGAAGTGACGATGAGCAGCGTGAGCGCAAGCGTCAGCCCGACCGCGATGAGCCGAACCTTCCACCACGGACGCGTCTCCTTCAGGTCGTAGGCTGCGTTGAGAGATTCGCTGATGGCCCCCATGCCGTTCGACGCCGCCCACAACGTCGCGAGAATCCCGAACGAGAGCTTGCCGCCGCCGCTCGACTGCGTCACGTCGTTGACGGTCTTGGCGATGAGCTGCGAGGCGTCGCCCGGCAACACCGCGCTCAGGTAGTTGAACAACCCCTGTCGCATCTGGCTGTCGGCTCCCGCCAACTCGCCAAGCAGCGATGTCAGGAAAAGCAGCGCGGGAAAGAGCGCGAGCAGAAAGTAGTATGAAAGCTGCGCCGCGCGCCCCAGCACGTCGTCGTCCGTCACCTCCGCGTAGACGCGCTTCGCCAACTCCTTCCAGCCGAGTCCGCCGAGGCTCATTGATTTGAACATGCCTTCTTCCCCTCCCTTTCAGTAACCGCGCAGTCTCACAGCGGGCGAAGTCGAAAGCATCACGATTCTGTTAAAGAGTTATTTGACGAACGTCCCCGTGCGACCCCAGCGCGTGTTGGCGAAGAAGTCGCTGAGGAAGTTGCCGTGCGACGGCGCGCTCTCGTCGTAAGACCAGTAGACGAACATCGCGCGCCCGATGACGAGGTGGCGCGGGACGAAGCCCCAGTAGCGACTGTCCTCGCTGTTGTCGCGGTTGTCGCCCATGACGAAGTAATGGCCCTCGGGGACGCTGAACTTCTCGCCGTTCGTGACGTGACGGGATTCGTTGAGGTGTTCGGGCTCCCAGTAGACGATGTAAGGACTCTCGCCCGTCGGCGCGGGCGCGTGCTCGCCCGTGAGCGCGACGCCCTGCTCGTCTTTGAGTGGTGCGCCCTTCTCATCTCCGGACGTGTCGGGGTCGTCTTCGCCCGGCGGATTTATCGCGGCCACCTTATGCTCGGGGAGCGGCTGCCCGTTGATAAGGATGTCGGTGCCGCGCACTTCGACGAGGTCGCCCGGCAGCCCGATGACGCGCTTGACGTAGTTCGTCTTGAACGGGACGGTGTCGCTCACGTGCTTCGACTGGAACTGCTCCGAAGCGTACTTGCCGGGATACTTGAAGACGATGATGTCGCCGCGTCGTATCTCGCGCTGCGGCAGAAAAGGCATGATAGGCCCCGGCGCGAAGATGAACTTGTTGACGAGCAGATGGTCGCCGATGAGGATCGTGTTCTGCATCGAGCCGGTCGGAACCTTCACCGCCTGCACGACGAAGGTCATGCCGAAGAGCGCCATCACGGCCGTCACCACTAGCGACTCGAAATACTCGCGCACGATACTGTGCGGCGGCCCGTGCTTCTTGTGAGCCTCCTCTTTCGCGGCTGCCTCGCGCGCAGCCGCGCCGTCGCGCCCGCCCGCCTGCGCGCGAACCGTCCGGCCCTCGGCCGACGGCTCCTCGGCCACTCCCGCCCCACTCGACTCTTTACTCATATGGATTCATCCTAGTGAACCGCTCCGACAATGGTCAAGCCATACGCGCACCGCACCGAAAACTTCGAGACCTGTAAAATTATTGTGTTTCACGTGCGAAACGCTGTTTCATCTTCGCGGATTTCGTGGTAGAATGCTTCGCATGAAAACGACGGAGAAAAAGCGCGTGGCGCGGGTCGAGCAGTTCACGCCTGCCGAGCAGCGGTCGGCGCGCGCCGACCGCGTCAAGGTCTTCGAGGCGGAGCCTTACGGCTGGATTGCGCAGTCCGAGTCGGGCGTCGAGCGCGGGTATCATCTCTTCCGCGACCCCGACACGCGCTCGCTCGCATGCACATGCGCCGACTTCATCTTTCGCGGCAACGCCGAGCCGGGCTACGAATGCAAGCATGTCGCCGCCGTGCTGAAGTTCATCGCGCGCGAGTATCTCAAGTTCGAGTACGACCCGCGGCGGCAGATGTCGCGCGCCGCGTAAAGAGGGGTTGAATTGAGACGATGAGCAGCAAGACTTTCAAGTGCGAAGCCTGCCGCGCGGCCTCCGAGACGCTACACATGCGCGACTTGGACGGCAAGTGGGTCTGCGCCCAATGCATCCCTGCGGCCGAGTTGAACGCATGCGCAGGATTGCGCGAGCGATGGGGACTCAAGACGCCAGCCGCGCGTGCGCCGCGTCGCAAGGCGGCCTGAAGCCGCCCGTCCTTCAACCCTCACCCTCAAGCCACGCGGGCGCGAAGCAGCCGGGCACCCGACGCCCCTGTACTTCGCGCCTTCGTGTTTTTATCTCAGGCTCTCACGTACCTGATGATTGGATCGAGATTGAAGATGCTGTAGGCGTGCTCGCCTTCAAGGGCGAGAGAAAAGCTTCGGGGCAGCAGGCGGGGGAAATGATTCTGCCGGGTGCCGGAGGTTGAAGACCGGCACCCTTTGAAAAATTTTACGTCCCCGGTTCAGTGGACGATGCGGCGTGCGCTCACGCGCTGCCAGAGAACTTCTTCGTCCGGGTAGGCGATGCCATTCTCTGTGCGCATGGCGATGGCGGTTTGGACGATGAGCTTCAACTCCTCGAAGACGCCGTTGCAGTCGGTGCAGGCCGTCAGGTGAGTCTTCACAAACACGATGTCGTCGTCGCCGAGCGAGCCGGCGCTGTATTCGCTGAGCAGTTCGATACTTCTGGCGCAGTCCATGGGCCGTTCCTTTAGGGTGCGAGTAGATTCGGCCTCCCGAGTGAATCTCGGAAGATTACTTAGATGCGGCTTGCTCCCGAATTAATTGCCTCAGCTTCAGACGTGCTTTGTGTAATTGCGATTTGGAGGTGCCCTCGGCGATGCCGAGCATCCCCGCGATCTCGTAGTGCTCGTACCCTTCGACATCGTGGAGGACGAAGACCGTGCGGTAGCCGGGGGGCAGTTGTTGGAGCGCGCGCTCAAGCGAGATGCGGTCTATGACGGGCATCGTGCCGGGATTTTCCGTCCCCTTCACGATCTGGATGGGCGTCTCGCCTTCGTCGGTCAGCAGTTCCGAGCGCGTGCTCTTCTTGCGGAAGTGCATCAAGACCTGGTTGACCGTCATGCGATGGAGCCAAGTGGTGAAGGCCGACTCGCCACGGAACATTCCGATCTTGTTGAAGAGTTGGAGGAAGACATCCTGCGTCATATCTTCCGCCTCGGTCGGGTTACCCATCATGCGCAGGGTGAGCGCGAAGACGCGGCGGTAGTGGCGACGGTACAACTCCTCAAACGCCTTGCCGTCCCCGACGGCGGCTTTCTTCGCCAACTCGAAATCGGACTCCTGCGGTTTATCTACCTCGGCTACAGTCACTTGCTTATCATTCCTTTATATTTTTCTGCGATTATCTACCAATTTCTCTCAAATGGGAAACAGGCGCGGAAACCGCGACGCTACTGCAAAACGTCCCAACGGCCGAGCGCGCGCAGCTTCTGGTAGCGTCGCGCGAGTCGTTCGGCGGGCGTTAGCCTCGCGGTCTTCTCAAGGCTCTCCCACAACACCGTGTCGAGCATCCGCGCGGTCGCGTCGTAATCCAACTGCGCCCCACCCTCGGGTTCGGGGACGACCGCGTCAATGATTCCCGCGCTGCTCAAATCGGCGGCCGTCAGCCTCAAACACTCGGCGGCGCGCGGCGCTTCGGCACTATCCTTCCAGAGAATCGCGGCGCAGCCTTCGGGTGTGATGACCGAGTAGACGGCATTCTCAAGCATCAAGACCTGATCGGCCACGCCGATGGCGAGCGCGCCGCCCGAGCCGCCTTCGCCGATGACGACGCCGACGATGGGCACCTGAAGCCTCGACATCTCGAAGAGGTTGCGCGCGATGGCCTCGGCCTGACCGCGCTCTTCGGCATCGATGCCGGGGTACGCGCCCTGCGTGTCAATGAAAGAGAGAACGGGTCGGCCGAACTTCTCAGCCAGTTGCATGACGCGCAGCGCCTTGCGATAGCCCTCGGGCTTGGTCATGCCGAAGTTGCGGTAGCGTCGCTGCTTTGCGTCGCGCCCCTTCTGCTGACCGATGACGGCGACGGGTGCGCCGTGGTAGCGCGCGAAGCCGCAGACGATGGCCGGGTCTTCGGCGTAGCGGCGGTCGCCCTTCACCTCGACGAAGTCCTCGAACAGCCTCTCGACGAAGTCGAGCGTGTAAGGGCGTTCAAGGTGGCGGGCCAACTTTACGCGCTCGAACGCCGTCATGGAGTCAATCATTGGAGTCCACTCCGTCGAAAATTTCCGGATTGATTGAGACGACAAGGAAGGATGTACGTTTATAACTTCCCCGTCAAGTTCGCGTGCCGGCCCGACAAACACAAAAGGTTAAGAGGCTTGCTGGAGCAGTCCCTTCAAGCTCCGTTGAGAGTTGAAGAGGCGGCCTCAGGCAAGCCTCTAAGCGGTCGGTTAAATTTTAGACGCCTACTGCAAGCTGTCGGTGAACGCCTTGAGCAAGCGCGCGCGCGAAGGATGACGCAGCTTGCGGAGAGCCTTCGCCTCAATCTGCCGGATGCGCTCGCGCGTCACGTCGAAGTTCTTGCCCACCTCTTCGAGCGTGTGCTCTTCGCCCGCCGGGCCCAAGCCGTAGCGCAGCTTGATGACGACCTCTTCGCGTGGGCTCAAGGTCGCGAGCACCGCGTCCGTCACCTGTCGCAGATTGGTCGTCACGACCGAGTCGGCCGGGCTCACACGCGACTTGTCCTCGATGAAGTCGCCGAGGTGCGAATCTTCCTCTTCGCCGATGGGCGTCTCCAGAGAGATTGGCTGCTGCGCCAGCTTGAAGACGCTGCGAACCTTCGGCACCGGCATGTCCACCTTCGCCGCGATCTCTTCGGTCGTCGGCTCGCGCCCTAGTTCCTGCACAAGCGCGCGGCTGGTGCGGATGAGCTTGTTGATGGTCTCGATCATGTGGACGGGAATGCGAATCGTTCTGGCCTGATCGGCGATGGCGCGCGTCACGGCCTGACGAATCCACCACGTCGCGTAAGTCGAGAACTTGTAGCCGCGTCGCCACTCGAACTTGTCAACGGCCTTCATCAACCCGATGTTGCCTTCCTGAATCAAGTCGAGGAACTGAAGGCCCCGG
>JAVXWN010000035.1:0-4411 GCA_032230645.1 Acidobacteriota bacterium
ACGCGAACTTCACTGTCGTTCGTCTGACGACCAACGGCAGCACCTCCGATTACCACGCGCTTCAGGCCGTATACGTGCGGCGACTCTCGAAGGGGTTGCAGGCGCACGCCTCTTACACATGGTCGCATGCGATTGACGACGACTCGGATGATTCATCGAACGGGCTGCTCTTTACAGGCTCGCTCGCCCCGCGCGCCGAGCGCGGCCCCTCGACCTTCGACGTGCGCCATGCGCTCAACGCGGCGGCGACCTTTGACCTGCCGAACCCCCTCCACGGCTCGCGTGCGGGCGCGCTCCTCCTGCGCAACTGGTCGCTCGACGCTATCTTTCGCGCACGCACCGCTACGCCCGTCAACGTGCTTGAGACAACGGGCGTCTTCATCGGCGATCTCATCGAGGCGCGGCGGCCCGACCTCGTCGCGGGCGTGCCGCTCTACGTCTCTGACCCGCACGCGCCGGGTGGTCGGCGCTTCAACCCCGCTGCGTTCCAGAGCGTGACGGGAAGACAGGGCACGCTTGGACGCAACGCGCTGCGCGGCTTCCGTCTCTCGCAACTCGACCTCGCCGTGCGCCGTCAGTTCACGCTCTCCGAGCACACGCGTTTGCAGTTGAGAGCCGAAGTCTTCAACGTCTTCAATCATCCGAACTTTGGCGACCCCGTGGGCGACCTCGGCAGTCGTCTCTTCGGACTGAGCACGCAGACGCTCGCGCGCAGCCTCGGCACGGGCGGAGTCAACGGCGGCCTGAGCCCGCTCTATCAGGTCGGAGGCCCGCGCTCCGTTCAACTCGCCGTGAGACTCGGTTTCTAAATCGAGCTTGTGTTAGGTTCAAGGAGGAGACAGGTGACGATACTCACTTTAAAAAAGACCGGCTGCGCTCTGGCGATGCTGCTGCTGTCGCTCATGCTTCTGAGCGCCACATGGCCGCGCTCGGCACGCGCGCATGCTCCGGTCAAACACGTCGTCACGTCGTCACCTGATGCCACGCACACTGCGCGACTAGAAAAACATTTCGGTGGACTGCCCGCAGTCTTCGAGGCGAACGAAGGTCAGGCGGACGCGCGCGTCAGGTTCCTTTCACGCGGCGCGCGTCACACGCTCATGCTCGGCTCCGATGGGGCTTCGCTCGCCCTGCGACCGGGGGGCGGCGACGGAAGGGAGGGCGCGGGCGGCGTGCGGACGCTTCGGGCGCAAGGAGAGAGCGCGCTGCGTGCGCGCGTGCCCGAGTCCTCTCTTCAACTGTTGAGCATGAAGTTCGTCGGGGCGAATCCGCGCGCAGTCGTCGCGGGTGAGGGCGAGTTGAAAGCAAAGGTGAACTACTTCGTCGGCAACGACCCGTCGAAGTGGCGCACGGGCATCAGCACGTTTGCGCGCGTGCGCTACAGCGGGCTCTACCACGGCGTTGATCTCATCTATCACGACGGGGACGGCGGCCGACTCGAATACGACTTCGTGCTCGCCGAGGACGCCGACTATCGCTCGATACGTCTGCGGTTCGAGGGGCCCGAAGGCTTGAGCGTGGGCGCGGGCGGCGAGCTTCTGGTTCGGACAAAGAAGGGCACGTTGACGCAGAGCGCGCCCGTCGTCTTTCAAGAGACGGGCGGCGTGCGCCGCGAGGTCGAAGCGCGTTACGTGCTGCGCGGCGCACGCGAAGTCGGTTTTCAAATCGGCGAGTATAACAAGAGCGTGCCTCTCGTCATTGACCCCGTGCTCATCTACTCGACCTACTTTCCAGAAGCGGAGAAGATGGCGGTTGATACGGCGGGATGCGTCTACGTCGTCGGCACGGCTCAGGCGCTCTGGCCCTTCCCCTCCGCGACTCCCGGCGCGTTTCAGCAGACGCTTCGCGGCGACAGCGATGCCTTCGTGGCAAAGCTCGACGCATCGGGAACGGAACTCTCATACCTGACCTATCTCGGCGGCAGCGCGGGTCGCCCCGGCACCGGAGCCGAGATGGGTCAGGGCATCGCGGTGGACGCGTCGGGCAGCGCATATGTCACCGGCCTCACATACTCGCCGGACTTCCCCATCGTCAACGCCTTCCAGCCCGTAAGCGGCGAGGGAGGCTCCGAGGGATTCGTGACGAAGCTGAACGCGACGGGCTCCGCGCTCGTCTATTCGAGCTATCTCGGCGGCACCAAGACGGAGTGGAGCAAGAGCATCGCGGTTGACGCGGCAGGAGCCGCATACGTTTTCGGCAGCACCTTCTCAACCGACTTCCCTATCAAGAACGCCGTGCAGCCGACGAAGAAGGGCGGCGATGACTTCTTCGTGACGAAGGTCGCACCCTCCGGCTCCTCGCTCGAATACTCGACCTATCTCGGCGGCAACGACGGCGAGGTGGGCTATCTCGGCGACATCGCCGTGGACGTATCGGGCGCGGTCTACGTCGCGGGCACGACCACTTCCAACGACTATCCGGTCACGCCGGGCGCGTACCAGCCGACTTTGAAATCATCCTCACCCGGCTTCACGGACATCGTAGTGACGAAGATCGCGCCGGGCGGCGCGTCGCTCGTCTACTCAACTTATCTGGGCGGCACCGACATTGATTTCTGTTACGCCGTCGCGGTAGATGCGGCGGGCGAGGCACACGTCGTCGGCACGACGGACTCCGAAGACTTCCCCACGCAGAACGCGCTCTATCCTTCATCGAGAGGCCGACAGGAGAACGGCTTCCTTGCGAAGCTGAACGCGACGGGCACGGCGCTCGTCTACTCGACCTATCTCGGCGGCACGCAGCCGCGTTGCGGCCCGTCACGCCTCTCCGACATAACCATCTGCGGCGGTGGCGAGGCTTCGACCGGCGTGGCGACGGACGCGGCCGGTAACGCATACGTCACGGGCAACACCACCTCAAAGGACTTCCCCGCCCCGGTCAACGCCTTGCAGTCGAGCCTCTCGGGCGACAGCGATGCCTACGTCATCAAGCTCAATCCGGCGGGCGCGGCGCTGTACTCGACATATCTCGGTGGAAGCTCGGGCGACGAGGGCGCGGACATTTACGCGGACGCCGCGGGAACAATCTACCTGCTCGGATACACCTCGTCCGACGACTTCCCCGTCGTCAACCCGTATCGCGACGAGTTCGCGCGCGACCTTGATGGATTCCTCGCAGGCTTCGTCGCGAAAATCTCCGATGCGGCTCCCGCCGGTCAAAGCTCAAGCGTGCAGTTCGAGTCTTCAAGCTATGATGTTAACGAAGGTGGTCGTGTCGTTCATGTAAACGTGACGCGCGCGGGCGACCTCTCGCACCAAGTCTCAGTGGACTACTCGACGGGCGACGGCACGGCCTCAGAGCGTTCGGACTACACGACGGCGCGCGGCACGCTGCGGTTCGCACCGGGCGAGATGGTCAAGAGCTTTGATGTCTCTGTCACCGACGACAACACGGTCGAGGGCGACGAGACGATAAGCCTCACGCTGCACAACCTGCGCGGCCCGGCCGTGCTCGCCGCGCCCGCCTCGGCCTTCGTGACCGTGCGCGACGACGACGAGCACCCGGCCGCCGACAATCCGATTGACGACTCTCAGTTCTTCGTCCGCCAGCACTACCTCGATTTCCTCGGCCGCGAGCCAGACGCTTCCGGCCTACAGTTCTGGACTAATGAGATTGAGCAATGTGGTACCAATGCTCAATGCCGCGAGGTCAAGCGCGTCAACGTCAGCGCGGCCTTCTTCCTCTCAATAGAATTTCAGGAGACGGGCTTTCTGGTCGAGCGACTCTATCGCCTCGCATTCGGCGTGAGCGTGCCCTATCGCAGCTTCGTGCATGACGCACGCGAGGTGGGCGATGGCGTCGTCGTCGGACAGTGGAACTGGCAGCAGCGGCTCGACGCAAACCATCGCTCTTACGCCGAAGAGTTCGCCGCGCGCGCGGTCTTCAAAGAGAAGTACCCGGACAGCCTGACGGCGACGCAGTACGTTGACATGCTCAATGCGAACTCGGGCGGGTCGCTCTCGCAGTCTGAACGGAACGCGCGCGTCGCCGCACTCGAAGCAGGAGCGGAGACGCGCGGCAGCGTCCTTCTCAAGATTGCGGACGACGAAGACTTTCTTCGCAGTGAGTTCAGCCCGGCCTTCGTGCTCATGCAATACCTCGGCTACCTGCGCCGCGACCCCGACGCGTGGCCCGACAACGGCGACGGCTATCGTTTCTGGCTCGACAAGCTCAACCACTTCGGCGGCGACTGGCGCGCGGCCGAGATGGTGCGCGCCTTCATCACCTCAATCGAGTACCGTCGCCGCTTCCACGAGCCGATGAACGAGGCTGCACTCGGTCAGCCCTTCACGCTCAAGTTCGGCGAGACGGTCATCGTGCTGCCCGACAAGCTTCGTCTCTCGATCCTCGACATCGGCTACGACTCGCGCTGCCCGCGGGGCACGATCTGCGTATCGGCGGGCTCCGTTCT
>JAVXWN010000048.1:0-21514 GCA_032230645.1 Acidobacteriota bacterium
ATGGCTGCAAAACTTCCGCCGTATCGCGATGCGCTTTGACTTTCATGATGAAAACTATCTTGGCTTCGTGCACCTGGGCTGTATCAGGATTTTGCTCAGGTGCTATTTATGAGACCGCTTCTAGTAACACTCAAAACGGTTCGGAAGGATTCAAGCCCCGCGCGTCGGCGTGCGGCGTTAAGCTCATTCAATGCCTATCTCGACAACGTCATCTACCCCGCGGAGATGAGTCAGGTCAAGGGACTCAACCGCCAGCAGTTCTCGGCGTGGCTGAACCAGACACCGCTCCAACTCGGCGTCAAGAGAGACCTCCGCAAGCGACTCCAACCTGTCATCGCGGCCTCGCGCTTCGCGGCCGTTCTCCTCAAGGGGGTGAAGATAAAGACGGGCGGGAAGGCCGACTATGTACTTATCGGAATCGTCCCGGCACTCCGCGCGCAGTTCGATGCCTCCAGCCTAATCATTATCCATAGCGGCTCAAGCAGCACCACGTCGGATGATGGCAATATCAACACCGGCAACACAAACGGCGGCAATACCAATAGCGGCAATACCAATAGCGGCAATGGTATCTCCGACACCATAGACAGTTGCCGGTTCCAAAAATGCATCTGCGCCAATCCGAAGTATTGCAGTTGCGTGTCGACGCTGGAATTCCAAAAGGTATGCCCCGGCAATGAATGTAGTAAAGACTCAGATTGCGGCGACGGCAGCAGTGGCGGCGGGGGTAATTTCGACGTTTTCCAAGTCGTGTCCGCCTTCTAAAATGTCCCGACGGCGCGGCATCGGCTGAGAGGTTAAGGAGACGGAAGGGGGCATGCGTCCTTGCCGGGCGCGTGCCCCCTTTTGTCTTCTATGCCTTCGCCTTCAAATTCATTTATAGCGATGGTCACTTGAACGCCAGTGACCGCCGGGAGCGCGGGCATCACTGCCCGCCTTGAGCGCGATAGCGCGAAGACGTAGAAACTCTTCAACTCAAGCTTGAGTTGAAGTGAAAGATGGGAAACGTGCTGGCACGCTTTGGCGGACAGTGATGACCGCGCTCCCGGCGATACGCAATCGCAAATCGCTATAAAGCCCGGCCTACAGCTTCGCGAACACGACGACGAGCGTGAAGAGCACGAGCGTCTCGATGAAGACGAGGCCGAGAATCATCATCGTCTGGATGCGCGCGCCCGCGCCCGGATTACGCGCCACGCCCTCTGCGGCTGCGCCCGCAACCCTCGACTGGCCGATGGCGGCAAGAGCCGCCGCCAGCGCGAAGCCGAGCCCCGCCGCCAGCGCCTTATACTTGTTGACCGACTCTGCGTTGTCTGCTGCCGCGTTGGCCGCCTGCGCAAAGGTCGGTGCCGCCGTTGCCAGCACGCCGACGACGGCGAACAGCGCCATTCTCAATTTGCTCATGAATGTCTCTCCCGGAAGGTTTCTTAGACCCTTCGGAGGTCGCGTTCCCTTTTCGCGGACAGGGCCGCGGGCGTCCTTCACGCGCGTTTATAATTTCGCCTCCACCCGGTATCCGCCGCCCCTCTTACAACGGCGCTCCAGCGATTTCGGCACACGCTCTCAAAAATCGAAAGCCGTAACTCTTACGCGTCGTCCGCCCCACCCCGCGCCCGAAACATAAGGCGCGCTTCCCACCCGGGTCTTTCCTTATCACTCGCACCGCGACGCGCGCGGGCACGTTCGCCCGCGCCGCCCGACCGGCGCTACCCTTGAAAACTTTTACGCGTGCGTCGGCAGACTTATGACACCGCCCTCTTCTTCGAGGTGCGGGTGCTCGCCTTCCGCGCCGTGGTGCTCTTCGTGATGATGCGTGACCTCGCTGATGTAGATGATCGAGAGCAGCACGAAGATGAACGTCTGCATGAACGCCACGAAGAGGCTGAGCGGCATGACGAAGACCGGCAGCAACAAGCCCTTCGGCGATAGCGTCGAGATCGTGCCGAGAATCTGCTCGTCGCCGAAGAGGTTGCCGAACAGACGTATGCCGAGTGAGAGCGGGCGCACGAAGTTGCTGACCAACTCGATGGGGAACATCAGCACGGCGAGCCAAGGGATGGGCCCCGCGAAGTGCTTGAGATGGCCGACGAGCCCGTTCTCGCTGATGCCGATGGCGTTGTAGTAGACGAACGAAGAGATGCCGAGAGCGAAGGTGACGGAGGTCGCCGCAGTCGGTGCCATCAAGCCGGGCACAAGCCCCATCAGGTTCGAGACCAGTATCAGCAACCCGAAGGTTGCGATGACGGGAAAGTATTTGAGGCCGTGCTCCCCGACGTTATCAATCAGGAGGTTGCGTATGGCGAGCACGCCCGCCTCCAGAGTCATCTGTCCGTAACCCGGCTCTTCGACCGAGAGCTTGCGCGGCTTCAAGACCCAGATGACGAGCAGCGTGAACAGAACCGCGAGCACGAACATCACCGTGTACCACGGCACCGCGTTATCAACCGTGTAAGGGCCGAAGACCTTCTCGGCGCTCGACCCGAAATAGCCGAAGAAAGAGTCCCAGAACGGCTTCGTGTGCGCGAGCTGAAACTGATGAACCGGCTCGCCGATATAGTTGTTAACCAGTTCGACGATAACGGGGACGTGATGCGCGCCCTCTTCGGCGGCGTGCTCGGTCGCGGCCGCCGCGTGTCCGGCCGTGGCCGCCCCTTGCTCGGTGTGCTGAAAAAACATTGACTATGTTTCCTCTCGACTGACGATGGCGAAGTATAACTGCCTGAAACCTTCCGCGAGCAGAGCCGCGACCACAGCGCACATTCCCACGAGCGTGGCGACGAGCGAAACCACGTTGAGCCTGACGGCCAGAGTTACGGCCGCCGCGACGACGAAGTATCGCAGGATGTAGCGCGCCGCTCTCATCCGCGGCGGGCGGCCCGAAGAGGCGGCGTTGTCGAAGACCGCCTCGACCGACGTGCGCATCCAATGTAGGTTGAAGACCGCGAGCGCGCCGCCCAAGAGCAGCCCCGTCGTCACACGCCACGGCGCGATGAAGATGCTGACGACGAGCGCAACAGAAGCCGCGACGAACGTGTCACGAAAGATGCGCCGCTCCGCCGCGCGCGGGTCTCCGCCTTCGTCTCCCGGCCCGTCGGGGCGCGCACTGTCTGCGCCTTCACTCATCACGGAACAGCAGATTTTACACGCGGCCTCGCATGCCTGTCGAGCCGACCGCCAACGTTTCTTCGACCGGATGTGGCTTCAACTGCTCGGCGGCCGTGACTACTTATTCAGTTGAGAGATGATGCGGATGAACTCGTAGAAACCGACGACCGCGCCAAGTACGATGCCCGCAACCATCAGCCAACTCGTACCGAGCCAGCGGTCGAGCAACCACCCGACGCCCATGAACGTGAGCACGGCGAAGAAGATCGTCAGGCCCGCCGCATAGGCGACGCTGCTCCTGCGCGTCGTCTCCTGCTCGCCGACTTCGCCGGTCGCTTCCCGTTCGTCCTTCTTCATTCGACTACTCAGTGCCGCGCGGCAAGAGCCTGACGCGGGATGCTATTTCGTTAACTGCCTGCGCCTCAACTCGGCGAGCATTTGCTCGGCCTTGAGCATCTCGACCTCGGCCGAAGACAACTCGGGTCGCGACTTTTCGTCCGTCCCCGAGAGAAGTTTGTATGCGCCGACGCCCGCGAGCGCGATGACGCCGAGGATAATCAACCACTTGAAGAGCACGGCCACAAGGCCGAAGAGCGCGAACGCGCCCCAGATGGCGAACATCAATATAAGCAGCGCGACGAGGACTTTGATGATTTTCATTGCGACCAACCTCCGCGAGCGAATCGAGTCCCGGCCAAAGCGGGCTCACAACTCGGTAAACGCTTTCGCGACCTCGCACGTTCGCAGTGATTCGCCCTACCAGCGCCCGCGTGTCAGATAGTTGCGCGGAACGTCCCACAACTGCGCGCGGCGCGAATGACGCATCGAGTCATGTATGAAGCAGACATGCGTACACCAGCATGCGCGCCCGCCATCAATCGCGGCCAACTCCTCGCGCCGCCCTTCCGAGCCCCACAGCTTGCTGAAGTCGTAGTCGAACTCCAAGAGGCTGGCGAACTTGCCGCGCAGCTCGCACGCGCGCACGTCGCCGTTGTAGTCGATGACGGCCGTCGTCTCGCCCGCCGTGCAGGGGAAGGGCCAAGCGGAAGGGCCCGCGAAGTTGGCATGCTGCGTGCGGTAGTGCGTCGTGATGGCACCGACGTATGCGACCGACTTGATGAAGCGCGTGGCGGCGTCATCCGCGGCGAACATGCGCTCGCCGTATCGCTTGGTGAGCGCCGCGACTCGCTCGTACATCGCGGGCAGAATCTCCGTCGGCACTTGCTTGATTCCCTCGCCCGCCTTCGTCTCGCCGCGCACGACGTTGAAGTAGTGGCCGTCGAGCCGGAAGTTCTCCCACATGAAGTCCGCGAGGCGGCCGACCTCGGCGTAGTTCTCAGCGCAGACCACGGTGTTGACGTTAAGACGGAAGCGGTCGCCGTACTTATCCTTGAGCGGGTAGAGCGAGCGTATGCAATCGAGCGTGCGCGCCCAGTTGCCGGGGACGCCACGCACGCGGTCGTGCGTCTCGCCGTAGCCGTCGAGCGCGACGTTGAGGTAGAGATGAAGGTCGGAGTTGATTGAGAGCGCGTTGTCTACAAGCTCGAACGTGCGCGACTTCAAAAGGCCGTTGGTCGGGATGATGAGACGGCGGACGCCGTTGTTCTCAACGAAGAGTCGGATGATCTCGTCGGCGTCGTGACGCAGTGTCGGCTCGCCGCCCGAGAGCCAGAGGTCTGTGATGGTGGGCATCGTGCGCGCGATGCGCTCTATCTGCTCGAACGTCATGTCGCCCGGCCGGTTCAACTCTTCGTGATAGAAGCACGTCTCGCACTTCGCGTTGCAGCGCGACGTGATGAAGAAGATGACCGTGCCGAGCCTGCGCTCGCGCCCCGTCGAGCGGACAAGCTGTACGAACTGTGCGGCCTTGTTGGTCATGACGCTTCGTTGAAATCAATCTGAACTCGGTTCGATAATCTCAGTTTCCGTCGGGGATTTCAATTCGTACACGATGCCGCGCCACACGATGCGACGCGAGAAGGCGGCGACGGCGTTATAGAGAAAGAGCGCCGCCGTCAGGGGCCACAGCAGCAGGTGCGCCCACATTCCGGCGCGCAGGCGCTCGTGCTGGTCTTCGAGCACGAGCGCGACGGCGCGAAGTCGAAAGAAGGACTTCCAAACACCGAGCAGGAAGATGATTGAAACGAGCGCGAGCGGCCACTCTACACTGAGCCCCAACGCCGCGCGCGCGCACGCGAGCACGATGCCGCCGAAGAAGGCCACGACAAAGAGCAGGTTCGAGATGAGCACGATGCGCCAGAGGTGCGGCGCGTAGACGCGCGTGATCTTCAACTGCCGCGTGGTGAACTCGAACAGCTCGCCGAACGTGCAGTCTTCGAGCGAGGCAGTGAGGCACGCGGGCACGAAGCGTATGGGGAGTTCCGCCTCTTGAAGCGTGCGCGTCAAGGCGTAGTCGTCCGAGGCTGTGCCGCGCCATCGCACGCGCACGTTCAAGCCCTCGAAGGTCGCGCGCCGCAACGCGGTCGAACCGCCCCAGCAGAAGTTTCGCCACACGTTTGCGCCGAGCGCCGACGCGATGGACGCGTTCCACACCGAGCGCAGTTGTGAAGCGAGCCCGCCCTTGACGGGAAGGAACCAGCGATAACCGGTCGCCGCGCCCACGCCTTCTTCGGCGAGCGGCGCGACGAGCGAGCGCAGCCAGTCGGCGCGCGGCCTCGCATCCGTGTCAACGAAGACGAAAACCTCGCTCGTCTCGTCAACCTCCTTCAAAGCCGCGAGCAGATTATGAACTTTTTGACCCTCGGCTCGCGCGCGCCCCGCGACGATGAAGCGAGTGCGCGCTACCGACTCGCCCTCGAACTCGCGGCTCAACTGGCGCGCGAGCGCAAGCGCCGGGTCATCGGCACTGTCGGAGATAAACAGTAGTTCATAGGCCGGGTAGTGCTGTCGGAAGAGCGCCGCGAGGTTCGAGCGCAAGCCCTGATCGAGCCCGCGGCATGGAACGAAGACCGATGCGAAAGGCATGTAGAGAGCGCGCGGCGAATTCAACTCGCGCCGGAAGAAGGCGAGGTAGCGCACGCCGCCGCGCAGCGAGAGCGCGCTCTGCAAAAGCACCAGAGCGGCAACACAGTAGAAGACCCACATCACACCTTCACGCTACGCCCTGCCTGAACGTTACGCACCGCTCGGGGCTCGTCACCTGATCGTGAGTTCGAGCGTGTAAGGAATGGCCGGCCCTCTCTTCCTCTTATTCCAGACCGCAATCAGGTAGTTCCCCGTGTCCGGCAACACACCCTCCCAGTCCTTCACCTCTAACGCGTCCTCGACAGGGCCGCCGGGGGCGGTGATCGAGAAGATAGCCGCGCCGCCATTGGCGGTCACGTGCACCGTCATCGTCTGCCCCTTCTTCGCCGCGAGTGTGTAAGTGAAGCCGTGCGCGTTGTCTGCCTTGCCCTTCAGAATGGCGGTTGTCCGACCTTTGCCGAATCTGACGGGCGTCGGCTGCGCGCCGACTTGAGCCGAAGCGGTCTGTGCGAGACCGCAGGTGATGACGACGGCAAAGGCGAGCGACGCCGCGATGCTCAAAGCACTTCTCTTCATTCAGATGCTCCTTTTATTTTCTATTTGAAAGGCGAGCGTCTACTACCGGGCGCAGGTCTGCGCCCGCCCGCCATCTATCGAATAGGTCGCGCCCGTAATCCAAGCGGCGCGGTCGGAGGCGAGAAACAGTATGAGTTCCGCGACCTCTTCGGCCGCACCGACACGGCCGAGCGGGTGCGTCGTCTTCGAGTGTTCGAGAAAGGCCACGTACTTCTCTTCACCCATGCCGCCGCGCCTGTGTATGTCGGTGACGACGACGCCGGGGTTGACCGCGTTGACGCGCACGCCCTTTGCGGCGAGTTCAAGCGCGGCACAACGCGTCAGTTGATCCACGCCCGCCTTCGAGACGCAGTAGGCCAAGACGCCCGGAAACGCGCGCAAGCCCGTCACGCTCGACACGTTGACGACGTTGCCGGGCCGCCTCTCAAGATAGGGCACCGAGAGCTGGATGAGGTGGAAGACCGAGCGCAGGTTGACGTTCATCATTGCGTCCCAGTCTGAAAGCGGCGTGTTCTCGATTGTGCCGTTCGAGATGATGCCCGCCGCGTTGATGAGCACGTCCAAGCCGCCCAAGGTTTCGGTGACTGTCTCGACCGCGCGCCGTGCGTGCGCCTCGACCATCACGTCAGCCTGCACCTCAAGCGCCTCGACGCCCTCAGCGCGAACCGCGACCGCGACCGCGCTCAAGCCTTCCGTGTCGCGCCCGACGAGCGCGACACGCGCCCCTTCGCGCGCCAACCGCAACGCCGTCGCGCGCCCTATCCCCGAGGTCGCGCCCGTAACGAGCGCGACCCTTCCGTCAAGCTCCCCTGCCATTCCGGCCCCCCGAAGTGTGCGTATGTGGAAACGAACTCGGGCGACATCTTCGTGCATCCGCGCCCGATTCGCAACACCGGAACAAAATCGCGAGCGGGTCAGCCGCCGCATCGAGTGAGTTCACGATGCGGCGGCTGACCCGCTCGCTACTGCTCGCGGTTCCGACATTCAACTCTTACGGTATATGCGGCTCGGCAAGATGGTCGGCCTTGTCGTCAACGAAGACATCGAAGACGGCAAAGAACTGCGCCGCGTTGGGGAAGAAGATGGCGTGGTTGGCGACGAGCAGCGAGCGCGTCTTGTCGTCGAAGGCGATGGCCGAGGGGTTGGCCCAAGGCAGCGGGCTCGAAGGATTAGCGGGGTTCGCGGCCGGGCCCGAGTAGCGCGCTTCCTCGCTGCCGTCGGGACGCAGCACGCTCAACTGGCTGTAGCCCGCGAGCGCGACATAGAGCTTGCCCGACTTGCCAAAGGCTATCCCGTCGGGGCCTGCGCCCGGCGTGTAAGCGTGAAAGAGCGTGAGGTCTGCGGCCGAAGGGTGCGCGACGAGCGGCAGCGTGTAGATGAAGCCCGCGCCCACGGCGTCGAAGGTGACAGAGAAGTAGACGCGCTCGCCCTTCGGGTCGAGCCTCATCCCGTTCGCGGCGAACGAGGTGTCGAGCGCCGCCGACTGGAACCAGACCTGCGGTGCTCCGCCGCCCGGAGGCACGAGCCAGATGGTCGCTTGAAACGAGTCGGTGATGTAGAGGTTGCCGTCCTTATCAAAGACGAGGTCGTTGATGAGCGGCGGGCTGTCAACCGCGGTCGGCGAGCAGGTCGCGCCCGCCGGAGCGGCGGCGCAAGTTGGAATGTCGGGGAGCGCCGATGCGTAATGCTCCTGCGGCGCGCCGGGCTTGTCCACGTCGAAGCGCAGCACGCCCTGCTGAAGCGATCCGACGTAGAGCATGTCGTTCTTGCCAAAGGCGAGACCCGTGCCCGCCATCGGGAACGAAGGGTTCTCGCCCTGCAAAGGATATGAAGCGACCTGCTGGCCGGTCTCAAGGTCGAAGGCGAGGACGGCGGGCGGGACGAAATAGCCGAACTGCGCGCCGCCGCTGACGTAGAGGCGGTCGCCGTTGACGGCCATTGATTCAGGGAAGCCCGGTGTGGCCGGGAGCGGCGCAAAGATTCTCGAATCGCCGAGCGTGCGCGCGTGCGGGTTGCCGCCCTGCGCTTTAGCGGCGGAGGCCATGCACGCGACGAGCGCGAATGTCATAAGTGCTGAAGCCAGTCTGGTGATGCGTGACTTCGTGATGAACTGTGTACTCGCTGTCGTCTGGTCGGGGGTCATCTTTTTCTCCTGTGTCGAGTAAGCGTTTTCTGCTTGACGTGCGGCGCGGGGCCGCTATTGCCCTCGCGCGCGTGTTGCCATACAATCCGGCACGCCCCACGCAAGAGCCGCGGCCGCAGTGCCCTTTGCTGACGGCCGGGAGCTTACTCGTAAAGCAGCGCGCGCGTACTGTCGCCGCTCCGAAACATTTCCGAAATTTTTCCGAATCTCCTTTAAGCCGGATGAGCAAACACCCGACCCCCGTCTTTGAGTTCGACTCCTTCGTCCTGAACCCGCCCGAGCGCCTGCTGTTGCACGAGGGGCGTCCCATCGTCATATCTCCACGTGTCTTCGACCTCCTGCTCGCGCTCGTCAACGCACGCGGGCATCTTCTGGAGAAGGACGAATTGCTGCGCACGGTCTGGGAGGGCAGCTTCGTCGAAGAGGGCAACGTCAATCGTCAAATCTCGACGCTGCGCCGCATACTCGGCGACGCCGCCGGTTCCGCACGCTTCATCGAGACCGTACCCAAACGCGGCTATCGTTTCGTTGCGCCCGTGCGCCAGCTTCCGTCCGAAGAGAGTGTCGCCGCCTTCGATGCAAACGAGATTCACACGTCGGCCGAACGCTCGATAGAATCAGCGCGCGTCGAGTCGCCAACTAAGACGCGGAGGGTGATAGCCGTCCTCCCCTTCAAGGTCGCGGGCTCGTGCGAGGCCGACGGCGAGTATCTCGGCATCGGACTGGCCGACGCGCTCATCACGCGTCTCTCGAACGTGCGCGAGCTGGTCGTCAGGCCGACGAGCGCGGCGGCGCGCTACTCGTCGCCGGAGCAGGACATACTCGAAGCCGGGCGTGAGCTGCGCGCGAGCGCGGTGCTCGACGGGCGCGTGCAGCGCGCCGACGGCCGCATCCGCGTGACCGTACAACTCGTCAGTGTCGAAGAGGGCGCAACGCTCTGGGCCGAGAAGTTCGACGAGAGTTGGACGGACATCTTCGCCGTGCAGGATTCGATTTCAGAGCGCGTGGCCGAAGCACTCACCGTCCGCCTCTCGCGCGAGGAGCGCGACGGGTTGACCAAGCACGGCACCGAGAGTCCCGAAGCGTTTCAGGCTTACCTGCGCGGGCGCTCGTACTGGAATCGTTTCGTCGAGGAAGACTTGAGGCGCGCGGTCGAGTTCTTCCAACTCGCCATCGAGATTGATCCGACTTACGCGCTGGCACACTGCGGAGTGGCCGACTGCTACAACTTCGTCGGGTTGCAAGGCGTGCTTCCGCCGGTCGTCGCCTTCTCGAAGGCGAAGGCGGCCGCCGCGCGCGCTCTTGAGATTGACCCAACGCTTGCCGAGGCGCACACGCCGCTCGGGTACGTCGCCTTCTACTACGATTGGGATTGGGCGGGCGCGGAATCCGAGTTCCGACGTGCCATACGCCTGAACCCCGGCTATGCCACCGCACATCATCTCTTCTCGTTCGCGTTGAGCGCGCTCGGGCGATACGAAGAGGCTTTGGCCGAAGTGCGCAAGGCGCAGGAGATCGACCCCTTCTCGCTTCTCATCAACGACGCGACGGGCTTCTGCTACTGGAACGCGCGCCGCTACGAGCAGGCTGCCGCGCAGTGCCACAAGACCATCGCGCGCGACCCCGGCTTCTTCATGGCGCGCTACGGGCTGGCGATGACCTACGCGCACACAGGTCGTCACGCCGAAGGCGTCGAGCAGGCGCGCATCGCCGCGCGCCTGTCGAACGAGAGCCCGCTTGCGCTCGCCACGCTTGGACACGCCTGCGCCGCCGCCGGACACATGGAAGAGGCTGCCGGTCTGCTCGAAAGATTGAAGGCGATGTCGCGCCTCGGCTACATCCCGCCCTACTACATGGCGACCGTCTCGGTCGGGATGAATCGCCCGGACGAGGCCATTGAGTTTCTTGAGAAGTCTTTCGAGTGCCGCGACGGCTGGCTCACTTGGCTCGGCGTCGAGCCGCGCTTCGACCCGCTGCGCGAAGACCCGCGCTTCCAAAATCTGCTCCGCCGCATCGGCCTGCCGTAGGTAAAGATAGAGGTCAGAGGTTTGAGGGTGAGTTAAGCCGACGGCCGGAGTACCTGCCCGAATTAGAAAAACGGCAGCGCGTGAGGTGCCCGGAATGGCGTGCTCTTAGGAACCTATTCTGGTCTTATCCCTTTCCGTAACATAAGTCTTAAGCTTGAGGGGGTTCTTAAGTCTCTCCTTGAAGTCGGCCTCTTCCTGTGCCTCTTTTTGGGCCGCTTGTGCCGCCGTCTGCTCATCACTCAGCCATCGTCTCACGGCGACGACGATGGCTTCGTCCTTCGACATCGCTCTGTTCTCTGGCTTCATCAACACGATAAGCAGTTCGAGAACCGAGCACGTTAACTCATAAATCCCGAGGATGGTGCCAATCCCGCTCTCAAGTTCCGCGGCTATCGTCAGCCCTCTCTTCTCAAACCAATTGACGACGAACTCGGTGGCGATGTCCTTGCCTGTCTCTTTAACCTGTGCCCAAAAGATTTCTTCTAAATTTGTCCCGCCGAGGTAAGTCTTCATTGCCCACTTTCCGGTCTCCGTCAGGACATCGTCTCTCGTACCCGTCTGGACGGGGGTGGGCTTCCACACCCAGTTAGCGGCGTTGTTACCCTTCTCCAACTTTGTCATGTCCAGCCCGCCGACGAGTGCTTTGTAGACTTCGTCCTCGCTCCAAGGGACTGGCTTGACCTTATCGGCGGAGTACGGCGTCGCGTGAAGCCCGGGCGCGGTGAGCCCCGCTCCGGCAAGCATCGCCTCCGGGCGATTGACGTAGGCTTTCGCGAGTTGACGGGCCGCGGGCGCGTTGGCCTTCTCCATCAGTTGCTGTTTTTGGAGCATCTGCTGGAATGACTGCCGGAGCAGTTCGACGTTCGGATTCTCTCCCGGCTGCTTCTGGTTCAGCGCCAGACCCTGCGGCACTCCCGTCTGTGCCTGCGTGTACACCGGCATCCCTCCGATGTTGGAGGTAAGAGAAGTCGAGTCGGCGTTAGTTCGAGCGCGCGACGACGAATTCGATGTGGTTGAGTCTTGCTTGTGAGGCGGCTGCTTTTTGAAGTTTGAGTACATGTGAAGCCTCTTTCGATGGGTGAGTTGACTTCGATTGACGCGAACACTATGAGCTACCCGACGCCGCGGTTGCAAGGTTTTTGTCGGCAGGCAGTGGTGCGAGGCGCATGTCGTCACGCCTGCGCGGCGTAGGTGTGCAGGAGACGGGACGCCGACTTTAAACGTCCCCGCCGCACGTGCTCACCTCAATGCGATGGGGACGGCGGCGGGCGCGATGGCGTTGATGACGGCCTCGGCGGCTTTGATGAGCGGGTGCGGGTAGACGCCGATGACGATGACGGCGACGGCGCAGACGACGAGCGCCGTCTGGAGCGGAGCCGAGAGTGAGAGCGGGCGCGCGTCCGCATCGCGGTCGCCGATGTACATGGCGCGGATGAAGCGCACATAGTAGTAGAAGGAGACGACGGTGTTGAAGGCGGCCCAAGCGGCGAGCCAGTAGTACCAGTTCTTCCCTTCCGACGCGCCGCGCTGGATGATGCCGCCGAAGAGGAACCACTTGCCGATGAATCCGCCCGTGACGGGCAAGCCCCCCAGAGAGAGCATAAAGATAGCCATCATCAGCGCCATCCCCGGTGCCTTCTGACCCAGACCCGTCAGGTCGTCCACCTCGTCGCCGACGATGCCGCGCCGCCGCAAGGAAATGATGACGCCGAACGCTCCGATGTTCATGAAGGTGTAGACGACGAGGTAGACCACGAGCCCCGTGTAGCCGTACCGGTTCGCCGCGATGACGCCGAGCAGAAGGTAGCCCGCGTTTGAGACGGACGAGTACGCAAGCAGTCGCTTCGAGTTGCTCTGCGTCACAGCGGCCCAGTTGCCCACCATGATCGTCACGGCCGCGACTATCGCCAGCAGCGGTGCCCAGTCAACACGCATCCCGCCCAACGCTTCGAGAAAGATGCGCGCCAGCAACGCGAAGCTCGCCGCCTTCGATCCCGTCGAGAGAAAGGCCGTCACCGATGTCGGCGCGCCCTGATACGCGTCCGGAGCCCACATGTGAAAAGGCACCGCCGCGATCTTGAAGAAGAGACCGGCGGCCAGCGCGATCATCGCGAGCACGACCAATGGCCTGAAGCCTGCCAAGTCCGGCGCGCCGCCGACGACGCCCGCGACCTTCAACGAAATGTCGCCCAGATTAGTCGAGCCCGTCACGCCGAACAGAAGCGACATGCCGTAGAGCAGAATCCCCGACGAGAACGCGCCGAGCAGGAAATACTTCATCCCCGCTTCGTTCGACTGCCGCTCGCGTTTCGTGTAACCGACGAGCACGTAGAAGGTGAGCGCCATCAGCTCAAGACTGACGAAGAGCACGATCAGGTCATAGCCCGACGCGAGGAACATCATCCCCGTGGTGGCGAACAGGACGAGCGAATAATACTCGCCGCGCTGCTCGCCCTCTTCATCGAGATAGCGTAGCGAGATGGCGACGGTGAGCGCCGCCGCCACGAGGAAGATGAGCTTGAAGACGACCGCGAAGCCGTCTACCTTCAACGTTCCGTAGAAGCCCGTGAGCGACGAAGCGGTGTCGGCTCCCGAGAGGAAACCCCACCCGAGCACCGTGACCGACGCGCCTGCGAGCGCCGTCGCCACGAGCGCGAAGTATCCCGTCCAGCGGCTCAGACGGTGCGGCAGCACGACTTCCATCACGAGCGCCACGCAGGCGCACACCGCGAGGATTATCTCGGGCGCGATCAACTTCAAATCGGCCGGGTCGAACAGCGCGGTTGTCGAAGCTTGGAGAAGCATAAGAATTAAATGATGAATGCGGAGTGATGAATGATGAACGTGAAAATGCTTGTGTCGTTTAATTCATCATTCCGCATTCATCGTTCATCATTTACCTTTGCCGTCTGCGGTGTGCGCGGTGACGTGACGGGGAACGGGTAGTCGGGGCGCACGTGTTTGACGATGGCCGCGACCGGCTTCTGGATGAAGTCGAGGAAGGGCTTCGGATAGACGCCGATCCAGAGCGACATCACGAGCAGCGGAATCATGTAGGCCCACTCGCGCCCCTTCAAATCCTTGAGCGCCTCGTTCTTCGGGTTCTCGATGTTGCCGAAGAACATTCTTTGATAGAGCCACAGCATGTAGCCCGCGTTCAGAATAATCCCCAACGCCGCCCACCCCGCCCACCACGGGTTCGCCTCGAACGCGCCCCGCATCGCTAAAAACTCCGAGATGAAGACGCATAGCAGCGGCAAGCCTATCGCCGTCATCGCCATTCCAAGGAAGACCGCCGCGTAACCGGGCATCACGTGCGAGAGGCCGCCGAACTCGTTGACGGCGCGTGTGTGTCGGCGCTCGTAGATGATGCCGACCAGAAGGAAGAGCGCGGCCGAGTAGATGCCGTGGTTAATCATGTGCAGCACCGCGCCGGTCAAGCCATTCGGGTTCAACGAGAAGAGCCCGAGCATCACCACGCCCATCGAAGAGACCGACGAATATGCGACCAGCTTCTTCACGTCGCCGTCGGGACGGACGACGAAGTACATCGCGGCGAGCGCGCCGTAGATGACGCTGATGATGGCGAGCACGATCATCACGTTGCGCACACCGAAACTACCGAAGTAGCTCTGGTCAATCGAAGCCTTCGGGAAGAACGGCAGGTTGAAGCGATAGAAACCGTATGTGCCGAGCTTGAGCAGGATGCCCGCGAGGATGACGCTTCCGGCGGTCGGCGCTTCGACGTGCGCGTCCGGGAGCCACGTGTGAAACGGCCACATCGGCACCTTGATGGCAAAGCCGATGGCGAAGGCGAAGAACAAAAGCACCTGCATCGCTCCCATCGGAATGACGGAGCCGAGCGACTGCATGAACATGATGTTGAAGGTGCCCGTGCCCGCCGATTGCGCCGCCGCAAGCGTGCTCTTCATCAACGCGAGTGCCGCCGGGTTGCCCGCAATGGTCGCGCGCGTCGCCTCGCTGATGGCGCCGACGAGTTGCG
Source organism: Acidobacteriota bacterium (assembly GCA_032230645.1). GTDB lineage: Bacteria > Acidobacteriota > Blastocatellia > Pyrinomonadales > Pyrinomonadaceae > QHXN01. Next base: position 14,840 of record JAVXWN010000048.1, read on the forward strand.
CGTCCTGCGTCAGGAAGTACATCTTGATGAGACCGAGCAAGAGGCCCACCGAGCCGACCAGCGTATAGAGAAAGAACTTGATGGCCGCGTAGAGCCTACGCTCGCCGCCCCAGATGCCGATGAGGAAATACATCGGCACCAAAGAGACCTCGAAGAAGAGGAAGAACAGAAACAGGTCGCCCGCGCAGAAGACGCCGAGCACCGAGGTCTGCAACAGCAGCAGCAGGACGTAGTATTCCTTCTCGCGCTTCTGGATGTACTCCCACGAAGAGAGCGATGCAATCCAGCCCAAGAGCGTCGTCAACAGAATCAGCAGCACGGCCACGCCGTCGACCGCCATCTGATAGCGCGCCCCGACGGCGGGAATCCACTGCGCGTCTTCGAGGAACTGGAACCCGCCCGCGCCACGGTCGTATCCGATGAGTGCCAGCGAGATGAGGAAGTCGAGCGCGAACCACGCGGTCGCGAATCGCTTGATAGCGCCCGTCTGCTCCTTACGGAAAAGGAACAGGACGATAATCGCGCCGAGCGCCGGAAGCCATGTGATGACCGAAAGGAGATAGGGAATTTTCACTTTGCACCCCGAAGACGAGATGTGTTCGCCGTAAACTTATAAGAGCATGGCGAAGATGTTACCGATGGCGCTCTTGAGGCTGGCCCAAATCTCCGGGCCGAAGAACATGCCGACCGCTGCGACGAGGCCGAGAATCATCACGAGCGCGTAGTTGGCCGTCACGCCGGTCTGCGCGGCGCGCAGCAGCGGCGACATCAAAAGCTTGATGAAGCCCGCCACGCCGTTGACCGCGCCGTCAACGACGATGCGGTCGGTCGCGCCCGTCAAACTGCTCAGCCTTCGCGTGAGCCAAGCCACGCCGTTGACCGCGCCGTCAATGCCCTTCGAGTCGGCCACGTAGACGCCTCGCGCCGCGTCCATCGTCCGGCGCGTAAAGAGCGCGCCGTAGAGTTCGTCCACCCAATACTTGTTGAAGCTCGCGCGGTAGAGCGGCGCGAGTCTCTGCGCCCAGAGGTCGGGCAGTTGCGGCCGCCAGACGTAGAAGAGGAAGCCGAGCAGGATGCCTGCCCCCGCAACGACGAGCGAGACGATGATGAAGAACCACTCGGCCGCCGCATGACTCCCGCCGAGCATGCCTTGCACGGCGTGCGCGAGGTTGAAGCGACCCTGGCCGCCATAGGGCAGCGCCGCCTCGCCTTCTGCTTCGCCGCCGTGTCCTTCGTCGCTGCGCGTCGCGAGCGGAGCGGCGCTGCTTCCCTCCTGACGCACGGCCTCGCGCCCCGCCGTCTGCTTGTCGTGAGCTTGGAGCGCGCTCGTCTCGGCGTGCGGCTCTTTGCCGAACTGTCCCGTCGCCGGGTTCCAGATAACGGGGTCGAGCCAGTTGACGATGTTGAGCCGTCCGCCGACGTGTGCTCCGCCCGCGAACGCCGGGCTGATGCCGACGAAGCCGCCGATTGTCGCAAGCACCGCGAGCACCGCGAGCGGCACCCACATCGAGGGCGGCGACTCGTGCGGTATCACAGAGCCGTGCGGGTGATGCCCTTGTCCGGCGGGCTCGTTGGGGTCGTGATGGTCGTGTACGTCGTGGCCGTGCGCGTCCGCGCCCTCGGGCTCGCCCCGTGCCGCGCTCTCAAGCGCGTGCGCCGCGCCGACTCGCTCTTCGGGGCCGTGGTGAGGGCGGTCGGCGACCGATGGGTCAATCGCGGCGTGAATCGCCCTGCCTTCGTCGTATGCTTGCGCGTGAGCCTCGTCGGCCTGTCCACCCGCGCGGACTTCTAAGAATCGCTCTTTGCCCCAGAAGGTCAAGGCCATCAGCCGCGTCATGTAGAAGGCGGTGCAGGTCGCGGCGATGGTCGCAATCAGCCAGAGCAGCCAGCCCGAAGGGACGTAGCTCGTCGAGGCCGCGTTCCAAAGTATCTCGTCCTTCGACCAGAAGCCCGCGAACGGGATGATGCCGCAGATGGCGAGCCAGCCCGCGAAGAACGTCCAGTAGGTCTTCGGCATGTATTTGCGAAGCCCACCCATTCGCCGCATGTCCTGCTCGTGATGCATCGCGTGGATGACGCTCCCTGCGCCGAGGAACATCAACGCCTTGAAGAAGGCGTGCGTCATCACGTGAAAGATGCCGATGGTGAAAGCGCCGACGCCGCACGCAAGGAACATGAAGCCAAGCTGCGAGACGGTCGAATAGGCCAGAACTTTCTTGATGTCGTTCTGCGTGATGCCGATGGTCGCGGCGAAGAGCGCGGTCAGCGCGCCGACGACCGCCACGACCGTCATCATCGCCTGCGAGTGCTGGAAGATGACGTTGCAGCGCGTCAGCATGTAGAGCCCGGCCGTCACCATCGTCGCCGCGTGGATGAGCGCCGACACGGGCGTGGGGCCCGCCATCGCGTCGGGCAACCACACGTAGAGAGGTAGCTGCGCCGACTTGCCGCACGCGCCGATGAAGAGACCGAGCGCGATCCAAGACATGATGCCCCACGTGTTGAGACCTGAGAGCGTCTCGACGGGGAAGGTGCGCGCCTGCTCGAAAACTTGTGTGTACTGCGTCGTGCCGAAGGTGGCGATGACCGTGAAGACCGCGAGCGCGAAGCCGAAATCGCCGACGCGGTTCGTGATGAAAGCCTTGCGCGACGCGTCGCCCGCCTCCTTGCGGTCGAAGTAATAACCGATGAGCAGGTACGAACAGAGCCCGACGCCCTCCCACCCGACGAACATCATCATGAAGTTCGAGCCCATCACGAGGATGAGCATCGAGAACATGAAGAGACCGAGGTATGCGAAGAAGCGATAGAAGCCCCGGTCGCCGTGCATGTACCCCGTTGCAAAGACGAAGATGCACAGGCCCACGCCCGTGATGACGAGCATGAAAATGGAAGAGAGCGCGTCGAGTTGATAGCTCCACTCAACGTCGAGCATAGACCCCGTGCCGCGCTTCTCCGCGACGTGCGGCTTTACGAGGAACACGGCGGTCGGCTCGCCCGGCTTCGCGCCCTGCTCTCTCGCCTTCCGCACGGCCTCTTCGTCCATCAGCCGCCCGGCTTCGATGTCGGCGCGCTCCGACAAGCCCTCGGTCAGCTCAACCGCGCCGCCCGGAATCCACGTGTAGACGAACGCACCGTCTTGACTCGTCACGTAAGGCTTCGGCCACACGTTCAAGCCGTAGCTGATGACCGCCGTGAGGCTGATGACAAAGGCGAGCGCCACCGACCCGACCGCGACCGACGCGACGACCCTCTCGGAGAAGCGGAACCGTCGGCCGAGCAGCCCGTTGACGGCCGCGCCAAGCAGAGGCAGAAGTGGGACGAGCCAGATGTATCTGTACATAAGTGACGTGAATCATCAATCGTCAATCGTGGCTTGAGTCTATTCGCGATTCACGATTGACGATTGACGGCTTTCTACCATTTCAACAAATCAATCTTGTCAACGAAGATCGTCTCGCGGTTGCGGTAGAGCGCGATGACGAGACCGAGGCCGATGGCCGCTTCGGCGGCGGCGACGACGATGATGAAGACCGTGAAGACCTGACCCGCGACGGCGTTGACGCTCCCCGTCTCTTGCAGATAGCGCGAGAAGGCGATGAAGTTCAGGTTGGCCGCGTTCAGTATCAACTCGATGGACATGAAGATGATGATGATGTTGCGCCGCGTCAGCACGCCCGCCACGCCGATGGCAAACAGGAGCGCCCCGATGATGAGAAACTTCGACAGGTCTGGGTGCGCAACACCCTGCTTCATGTTGTCAAGCATCGAGTCTTGCAACAGGACGAGCGCCGGTACAAAAAGGCTGTTCATAATTCACACTCAAGGGCCGCGCCGATTCGGGGCGCGCGGTCTTTTAGACTTCGGCCGCGTGCGCGCGCGCCGCCTCTTCGATCTCCAAGGGGGTCAGTTCGCCCGCCGCGCTCAACTCCGAGACGACACGCGGGTCTACGTCGTCGGCGGCAAGCTCCTGCCGCGAGGTGCGTGCGAGTAAGACCGAGCCGACGATGGCGACCAGAAGCAGCAAGCTCGCAATCTCGAACGGGAGCGCGCCATAGCGATAGAGGCTTGAGCCGACGCGTTGCGTGTCCTCGGAAATCTTCGTCACGCCCGTCGCCGACGTGCGCAAGCCCTTGCCCCTCTGAGCCTGCACGTGCTCTTCCACCTTGGCGTCGAACTGCCCCGCCGACCTGTTGATGGCGTAGAAGAGACCGAAGACCAGTAGCGCGGCAAAGCAGACGGCGGCCGTCACCTGCGCCGGTCGATTGAACAACTCTTCGCTCCCGCGCTCTTCGGCCGAGACGTTGACGAGCATGATGACGAACAGGAACAAGACCATCACGCCGCCAACGTAGACGAGTATCTGCACGCCCGCGATGAACTCCGCGCCGAGCAGCACGAAGAGCGCCGCCACCGACACCAGCGTTGAGATAAGGAACAGCGCCGAATGCACGGCGTTGCGCGCCATCACGGTCAAAAGCCCCGCTACCAGCGCCGCCAGAGCGAAGACCCAGAAGAAGAAGCTTTCCCAGCCGGAGAGAACCATAATTTTTGTGAACCGTGAACCGTGAACCGTAAATCGTGCTTGAGTGCTTCGGTCTTGAACTGTAAACCGCGAGCCGGAATGCCGGTCTTAACTATTTACGATTCACGGTTCACGATTGACCGTTTCTATGACTCGAACTTGCGCGACTCGCGCCCCTGCTCAAGCATCTCGCGGTTCCAGACAAAGCCCGCGCGCGAGTATGTCGCCAGCTCAAACTCCTGCGTGAGTTCGAGGCAGGCCGTGGGACACGCCTCCTGACAGAGCGCGCAGAACATGCAGCGCGAGGTGTCGAAGATGAACTCGTCGAGGACTTTCTTCTTACGTGCCTTGCCGCCGACACTCATCTCGATGTCCATCGCAATCACGTCAATGCAGTCCTCGGGGCACGCGAGCGCACAGAGGTTACAGGCGATGCACAGCGATTCGTGTGTCTCCGGGTCCATGTTCAAACGCGGCGCGCCGTGGAAGCGCGGCGCGACCTGCGGTCTGACGGAAGGATACTGCTCGGTGTAGATGCCGAAACCCTTCACCGAATCCCTGTCGGTCAGCGCGCCGACGTTGAACTTAAGCGTCAGCCACATCCCCTTGAACATATCGGCAAGGAAGAAGCGCTTCAGCCTCTCACCCAACTTCGCCTGTGGAACCTTGACCAGTGACATATCAACTCCTGAATGCAGAGTGATGAGTGATGAATAAGAAGCAAGCTACCTTGATTCGTCATTCATCATTCCGCATCTCCCTTTCACCCTTCGCTCGCGGTGGCGGCTGTTGTCGCCACGGCGGGCCGTCCCTTCGGCACATCGACGAGTCGTATCTCGCGCCGCTGCTTCTTGAGATTGAAGTCGCGCGAGTGGCGGTTAAGATACGCGAGGAGCAGCGCGGCGAGCGCGAGTCCCACCCAACCGAAGATGACGGCCACGCCCTTACCCGTCGCCGTCAGGCTCAAGCCTTGACGCAGCGACCGCACGGTCTCAATGTCGTGCCAGCCGTCGAGCGCCTGCACGACGAAGATCGTCACGGCAGTCCACACGATGTTGAGGAGCGAGGCCGGGATGAGCCACTTCCAACCCAAGTCCATCAACTGGTCATAGCGGTAGCGCGGGAACGTCCAGCGCAACCAGAAATAGAGATAGAGCAGCACCGCCATCTTGACCATGAAGACGACGAGGCTCAAAAAGACATAGAGGTTGTTATAGCCCCCCGCGAGACGTAGCACGCCGGGGAAGTACCAGCCGCCGAGAAAGAGCGTCACCGCGACCGCCGAGACGACGACCATCGCCGCGTACTCGGCCATGAAGAAGAGCGACCAGCGCATGCCCGAATATTCGGTGTGGAAGCCCGCGACCAGTTCCGACTCGGCCTCGGGCAGATCGAAGGGCGCGCGGTTGTTCTCGGCGATGCCGCTGATGAGGAAGATGGCGAAAGCGAGCGGCTGATAGAAGATGAACCAAGACGAGTCGGACGCCTGCGCCTGCGTGATGCCCGACAAGCTCAGCGTGCGCGCGAACATCAGCGCGCCGATGAGCGAGAGTCCCATCGAAACTTCGTAAGAGATCATCTGCGCCGACGACCGCAGGCCGCCGAGCAGCGCGTACTTCGAGTTTGAAGACCAACCTGCGAGTATCAACGCCAGCACGCCCACCGACGAGATCGAGAGCACGAACAGAAGCCCGATGTTCACGTCCGTAATCACGCCCCAGTTCGGCGCGAACGGGATGACCGAGAAGGTGATGAAGGTCGCGGCCACCGAAATGTAAGGTGCGTAACGGAAGATGTACGGGTCGGCCTTCTCCGGCACGAGGTCTTCCTTGGTCAGAAGCTTCACGGCGTCGGCGATGGGCTGCAACAAGCCCCACTTGCCCACGCGCATCGGCCCCAGACGCGCCTGCATGAAGGCGGAAATCTTCCGCTCAAGATAGCTCGCGTAGAGCGCCCACACGGCGACGAGCGTGACGACCGCCCCGATCTGTATGAAGGGCCAGACGACGTTGTTCACCACCTCCTGCCGGTCGCAAATCTTCAGCAGGAGGTCGTTCAGAAAATTTGGCGGTGCGAATAGTGCGAAGAGGCTCATAAGCTAACGTCTATCTCGAAGGTGCAGCCGCGCGTCGTCTTCAAATCAACCAACT
>JAVXWN010000061.1:0-9783 GCA_032230645.1 Acidobacteriota bacterium
AGAACGCGTCGCTGATTGACCCGGCCGTCGCCGCCGCCAACTCGACCACGAACCTCAAGAGCGGTTACTTCTTCGGCATCGGCCCCAAGACCGATTACGCCACGGGTTACACCTCGAACTCCACGCATGGCTCAACCAACACGGGCTCGCGCAACTTCATCTCTGATGAAGCGGGCGTCATCTACGCCAAGGTGTCGTCAAGTTCGACCGCGCTGGCAGACACGTCCGGCACATCGCCCATCGGCAACTAACGTTCTGCCATCAACCTTAATCTGCGCGGGGGCCGTTAGACATCTATCGCGCCCCCGCCTTTCTTTATCAGCCCACCCTTTTTTATTAGGAGGAGTCGCGCGACTCCGCTCGTCAGTAACGTTCTAACAATCTTGCCGAACTCACACGGCTCGTGCTTCCGAGAGAAGGTAGCAGGATGACCGACCAATCGAACTCAAAGAAAGCCCCGATGATAACGAACAACTCCCGGGCACGACGATACACGCCTGCGACTACTGCGCGGGGGCGGGCTGTCGAGGTCGCGCGCGGCTTCTCGCTCATCGAGCTGCTGATCGTCGTCGCGATCATCGGCATCATCGCCGCCATCGCCATCCCCAACCTCCTCGCATCGCGTCGCGCCGCCAACGAGGCTTCGGCCATCTCCGCCGTCCGCACCCTCTCCAGCGCGGAGGAGGCATATCGCGCGACTGTCGGCGGCGGCTCTAGATTTACGAACTTCAACGGTCTGGTCGGCACTCAGATGGTTGACTCGGCGCTCGGCGCGGCCACGACCGTGGCGACGGCCAAAAGCGGCTTCGTCTTCAGCGTCGTCACGTCAAATGCGGATACGAGCTTCTGCGCCGGGGCCGCTCCTGCTACGGTCAACACTGGCGAGCACAACTTTTCGTCGGACGAGCCCGGCGTCCTCTACGTCCACCCGCTCGCCGTTGCGAGCCCGCCCACCTCGACTACCGGGGGCGTGCCGTTGAACCGGTGAACCGCCGCGAGTCGGTTTCGCTGAGAGTCGATTACGACGACAGCCTTTACCGCAAAGAGACACTTGCGCTTAACACCGCACTCACGACCAGGCATGTCTCGTTCGGCGCTCAGGTTGACGAGTGAGCCGCTTCGGCTCGTCGGCTTCCTCTGGCCGCTGGCTCTGCTGACGCCGTTCGTCCCCGGACTGCCGAGGCCCACAAACGGCGGGTTCACGTGGCGACAGGAGTTGACGGTCGCTGCTCTCCTCTCATTCGCCTTCGCGTTGCTCTGGCGACACGTCGCACGGTCGGGCCGCGACTGCTCGGTGGACTTCACGCGTTCCGCGTTACTGCTCGCGGCATTCGTCGCGTGGAGCGCGGCCTCCGTCCTCTGGACGACGAACGTTTTCGCCTCAGTCCACTACGCGCTCTCGTGGGTCGTCTACCTGCTCTTCTTCCTTATCATGCTACGCGCCTCCGCGAGCCCGCGCGTACTGCGCACGTCGCTCACGGCGCTCGCCGCAATCGTCCTCGTCATCAGCACGGCAAACATCGTCGGGCACTTCGGCTCGGTCAACTCCCTTCTGCGTCAGAACGGACTGGGCGAGCCCATGGCCGTCAGCATCCCGCTCTTTGTTGCTCTAGCGCTGTGCGTTCGTCGCGGGCGCGCGGCGCTCTTCTGCGGCATGACGGCCGTGCTCGCTTGGTTGTCCGTGATTCAGATAGCGGAGCGCGCGGCCTTCATCGCGGTCAGCGCGGGGCTCGCGTTTCTGGCGGCGGCGATGATTGCCACGCCGCGCTTCAGGCCATGCGGGCAGAGGCGTGTGCTGCTCATCGGCTTCGCGTTCGTCGCCTGCCTCGTCATGCAGGTCACGCCCTCGCCGTTCGAGCAAAGCGCACACCAGCCGGTCTTGGCACGCTTCGGCGCGACTTCGGCCGAGGATGTGAACGCACGCGCGCGTTTTCTTTACTGGGGCGCGGCCGTCGAGATGTGGCGCACGCGCCCGCTGACCGGCGTCGGTGCGGGCGGGTTCAGCTCGAAGATGCCCGAGGCGCGCGCGGCCTTCGCCTCCGACCACCCGCAGTCTTCTCTCCCGGCGATCAACGAGAATTATCTGTGTGCCGGAGCGCACAACGAGTACCTGCAAATCTTCGCTGAGTTGGGCGCAACGGGGCTGGCACTTTTCGTTGCCTTCTGCGCTGCGCTGGTGTGGGCTGCGTGGCGTGCGTTGCGACACTCGCGCGGCCCGCTTGCGCCCGGCGCGGTCGCGAGCCTCGCGGTCTTCGCCATTAGCTCCGGCGCGAGCGCGGTCTCTTTCCGCTGGATGGGCAGCGGCCTGATCTTCTTCTTCGCCGCCGCGCTCGTCACTCGACTCAGCATCATTACGAAAGCGGCGCACTCGTCGCCGCGCGCGCCCGCACGGCAGCGACTCTTCCCTGCCCTCACGCGACTCACGCCGGTCTTCGGTTTCGCACTCTCTCTGCTCGTCGCCGTCGTGATGACGATACAAGCCGTCAACGTCCAACTGATCGCCGCCGCCGAGTCGAGCGACAACGACGAGCGCGCCGAGAGTCTTTACCGCTACGCCCTCAACACCAACCCGCTCAACCCTGCGACGCATTATCTTTTCGGCAACTGGCTCTACGCACGCAAGCGCGAGGGCGAGGCGCTGCCGCATCTGCGCTACGCGCTTGCGCGAGGCTTTAACACTTCGACCTGCTACGCCACGCTCGCGGGCGCGGAATCGAATGCGGGCGAGATTGAGACGGCCGAGCGCACGCTCGCGGAAGGCGCGCGCGTCTTCCCGCGTTCGGTCTTCATCCGAGCGCGACACGCTGCGGCGCTCGCGCGGCTCGGGCGCGTGGGCGAAAGCGAGTTGGAAATGGCGGCTGCCATCCTGCTAGACTCGCGTGCGGCGCGCGGTTGGCGTCAGCTCATAGACAACGATATTGACGCGGCCGTCGAGGCAGGCAAGCGCGACCCCGTCGCCTTTGCGATGCCCGGCGAGCTTGAGCCCGGCGACGCGGTCTTCGCCGTGCTCAAAGAGAACGAGCGACGTTTTCCGCTGTCCGTCACGTCGGGCTGGCGCGCGCGCATGCGTTCCAATTGAACCCCTGATGCATTCAAACCGAATCCAATGAACGGCGGACTCTTGAATCAAAAGAGCCGCGGACTCTCGATGCCCAAAGAGATCGTCGCCCAACAACACGGCGCGGGTGCGTGCGAAGAAGTCTCGAAGAAGACGAGCGCGGCAGTGCGCGTCGCGGCCATCGCGCGCAACACGTTTCGCGAAGCCGTGCGCGACCGTGTGCTCTACAACCTCGTTCTCTTCGTGCTGCTGTTGACGGGCGGCGCGGTCTTCCTCGGCGAGCTTTCGGCGGCGCAGGAAGCGAAGATCGTCGTTGACATGGGGCTCTCAGGCGTCCTTCTGTTCGGCGTCTTCATCGCCATCTTCGTCGGCGTCGGCCTCGTCTACAAAGAGATTGAGCGGCGCACCATCTACGCCATCTTCTCGAAGCCCGTCGGGCGCGGCGAGTTCCTGTTGGGCAAGTACCTCGGGCTGTGTGTGACGCTCGCGGTCAACGTTGCGGTGATGGGGGCGGGCGTCTCGCTCGCGCTTCTCTACGTGCGACGCGGTTGGGATCCGCTGGCGCTCTACATCTGGCCCGCGTTGGCTCTCATCTACGTCGAGTTGATGATACTGGTCGCGGTCGCGCTCCTCTTCTCGTCCTTCTCGACGCCCGCGCTCTCGGCGCTTTTGACCTTCTTCGTCTTCGTCATCGGACATTTCAGCGCGGAGTTGAAGTCGCTCTCGACGACGATGGGCGGTGCGGGCGCGCGCGTTCTCTTCGCGGCACTCTACTACCTGCTGCCGAACCTCTCGAACTACGCATACATCACCGCCGCGTCTCACGGCGAGACGCCGACGACCGTTAACTTCTGCGGCGCTGTCTTGTATGGACTCGTCTACATCACCGTGCTGCTCGCGGCCTCGACGCTCATCTTCAAGCGGCGCAACTTCAAATGAACTTGACTGACGAAAGTAGAAGCGGAAGCCCGACCGTTGAGGAAGGCGCGGCCGTCGATTTTGAGGAGACGCGCATGAAGGCCACGCGGCGCGAGCGTGCGCGCGACTTAACACTCGTGCTGCTCGTCGTCGCGGGGCTCGCAACGGTCTTCGCGCTCGCACGCTGGCTCGACGCGCGCCGCCCCGCAGAAGACCCTTTCGCCACCTACGAGGAGACATACGTCAGGCCGGAGACGGCAAGGCGTTTGAGCCTCGCCTTCAACGGGCTTGCGGCCGACTGGTACTGGCTGCGCTCGCTTCAGTACGTCGGGCGCAAGGTTGAGGCTTACAAAGGCGACTTCACGCTCGACGACATGAGTCCGCTCGGCATACGCCACCTCGATGCGCTGCTCGAACAGGCGACCTCGCTCGACCCGCAGTTCATGGCCGCTTACGAGTTCGGCGCGGTCGTCCTGCCTTCGATAGACCGCGACGCGGCCGTCCGGCTTGTCGAGAAAGGCATTCGCGAGAACCCGCGTGAGTGGCGACTCTATCAGCACCTCGGATACATACACTGGCAGGCGGGGCGCTTCCGCGAGGCGAGCGAAGCTTACGCGGCGGGCGCGCGCGTCGAGGGAGCGCCCGACTGGATGAACGTGATGGCCGCGCAGATGAATGTTCAGGGCGGGAGCCGCGCCGTCGCACGCGAGATATATCAGCGCATGTATCAGGAGGCGACCGACGAACAGGTCAGGGCGCTTGCCACGCGCCGCCTCGCGCAGATCAACTCGCTCGAAGAGCGCGAGACGATACGCGGCGCGCTCGCGGACTTTCGTGCGCGCACCTCGCGCTGCCCCGCCTCTTGGCGCGAGGTCGCGCCCATGCTTCGCGCCGCACGGCTAAGGATTGACGCGGCAGGGTTGCCGCTCGACCCTTCGGACGTGCCTTACGTGCTCGACACCGACGCGTGCGACGTGAAGTTGGGCGAGCGCTCGCTGATTCCGAAAAAGTGACGGTTGAGGATTGACGAAATGTCACTCGCGGTCGAGATCAACAACCTGACGAAAGACTACGAGGTCGGCTTCCTGCGCAAGCGCAAGGTGCGCGCGCTCGACTCTCTTACGCTCAACGTCGAGCGCGGCGAGATTTTCGGCTTCCTCGGCGCGAACGGCGCGGGCAAGACAACGACGCTCAAGCTGCTCATGCGGCTGATGTATCCGACCTCGGGCGGCGCGCGCATACTAGGCCGCGACATCGGCGACACCTCGATGCACGCACGCATCGGATACCTCCCCGAGCACCCTTACTTCTATGACTACCTGACGGCGCGCGAGTTGTTGGAATACTGCGCGGAGCTTTTCGGTTACGCGCGTGCCGAGCGCAGACGCCGCGCCTCAGACCTGCTCGCGCGCGTGCGACTTGAAGAGAAGGCTTGGAACAAGCAGTTGCGAAAGTTCTCGAAGGGGATGCTGCAACGCGTCGGGCTCGCGCAGGCGCTCGTCAACGACCCGGCGGTCGTCTTCCTCGACGAGCCGATGTCAGGGCTTGACCCCGTCGGGCGACGCGAGGTGCGCGACCTCATCGCAAGTTTGCGTACCACGGGCACGACCGTTTTCTTGTGCTCGCACATCCTCTCCGACGTTGAAGTGCTCTGCGACCGCGCGGCCATACTGCGACGTGGGCGGCTCGCGCACATCGGTCGTCTCGAAGAGTTGCGCGGCGCTGGAACGGAGCGCGCGATGGAGGTCGTGGTGTCGGGCGCGGACGCCGCGCGGCTTGAGACGGCGCTCTCCAGGCTAGGCGGCGTGCGTGTGACCGCAACACCGGGCGGCGCGCGCGTTGAGGTGCGTTCGGAGTCGGAGGTGGACGAAGTGCTCCGCGCAACACGCGCCGTGGGCGCACGTCTCGTCGCCGTTCAACCAGTCGGCAACGCGCTTGAAGAGTTGTTCGTGAGTGATTCAACGGTTAAGAGCGACTGAACGGGCGCAACTGAGATGACGAAAGTGGAGGCACGCGATTGAATCGTGCGCCTCCACTTTCGCGTTTGAAACTCAACGTGTGTTCGTTACTTGAAACGCACGCCCGTCAGTTCGAGCTTGAGTTGCGCGGGGCGGTTGTCCGATGGGAAGTTGAGGCCGATGGCGGGCGAGGCCGTGCGATTCGGCTCGATCTCTTCCTCGGTGACGTATGTGCGCTCGCGTATCGCCTGCCCTTGAAGGTCGAGCCCCGCCGCGTGGAACTCAAGCCCGTTCACGACGCGTCCCGTGAAGTTGCGCACCGTCGGCTTCATCGTCACGACGTAGTTGCCAAGCGCGTTTGCGCCGATGGTTGCGTTCTCGTCCGGGTCGAAATCAACGACGAGCTTGTTACCGGGAAATTCCGGCGAGCCCGGTCGGATAGCGCCCGCAAGTCGCTCCTCGCCCGGACGCACCGAAGGCCGCATCGCAAGATATGCGAGCCCCGCGATGAGCAGCAGAGCCACGACCGCGACCGCGCCGTAGATGATGAAGCGCGACTTGTCAGGCTCTTCCCTCTTCTGTCCGAAAGAGGCCATCGGCGCGGCGCGCGGCGGTTCGGCCGAGCGCGTCATGCGCGCGTCCGCCGACGAAGCCTCGGCCCCGGCGGCGGGCTTCTCGCAATGCGGGCAGAAGTCGCGCCCCTCTTCAATCTCGCCCCCGCAGTTCTCGCATCGAATCACGGCTGGTAAGACTCCTCCGTCAATGTGTGAATTTAAAGAGCCGAACATTCGACAAGGCGAGCGTGCAAGTGCGAGGTGATGGCACGCTCTCTCTACTTCAGACGGCGCGCAGGCGGCGCTGCAACTCTTCGGGCTGCGACTCGGCACGCGGCGCGACGAGCGAGCCGGTGCCGGTGCGCGGGTGCGCCTCGCGCGGCCAAGTGATGCGGAAGCGACTGCCCTCGTTCTGCCTGCTCTCGACCGTAATCTCGCCGCCGAGCAGTTCGACTATGCGGCGCGTGATGGCGAGCCCGAGCCCTACGCCGTTGTACGAGCGTGTCAGGCGGTCGTCCACCTGCCTGAAGCCGTCGAAGATGTATGCGAGCGCGTCGCTCGATATGCCGATGCCTGTATCTGTGACCTCAATATACCACCCATCCGTATCCACCACGCCCGCGCTCACCGAGACGCTTCCGGCCGAAGTGAACTTCAAGGCGTTCGAGACCAGACACGTGACGACCTGCGTCAGCTTGCGCCGGTCGGTGCGGACGCTCTTGACCTCGTTTGAGACTTCGACTCTCAACTCGATATTCTTCTCGCGCGCTTCCGTCTCGAAGCCGCGCGTGACCGCACCTATGATATCAGTGACCTCAAGCACTTCGAGATGGAGCGCAGAGCGGCCCGCTTCCAGACGCGAGTAGTCGAGCATGTCGTTGACCATCTCAAGCAGCGCGCGCCCGTTGCGCTCCATCCGCGTGACCGCGTCCGACTGGAGCGGCGCGAGCGTCTGGACGGGGTCGCGCGCTAGCAACTGGCACAGGCCGATGATGACATTCAGGGGCGTCCGCAGCTCGTGGCTCATGTTGGCGACGAAGGCCGACTTCAAACGGTCGTGCTCGCGCAAGCGGTCGTAAGCCGAGAGCAGTTCTTCGTGCTTGCGCACGTCGTCCGTGATGTCGCGGAAGACTGCGACGACGCCCTCTGCGCGACCGCCATCGCCCTTAAGCGGTGTTGCGCTCACGGAGAGGACGCGCGTCTCGCCGTCCGAGCGTATGACCGAGCAACGCTCGGCCGAGACGTGCTCGCCTGCCGAGAGAGCGCGGCTGATGGGCGTCTCCTCGGCCGCGAGCACGCGCCCCTCCGCATCACGCAGAGTCATGTCAACTATCAACGACTTCACACCGCCGCCGAACTCGCCCACGCGCCGACCGAGCACGCGCGCCGCCGCTTCGTTCAAACGATAGCGCCCATCGCGGTCAACGATGACGACGCCCTCGTTCATCTGGTTGATGACGCTCGCCAGTTCGGCCGCGCGCGACTTCTCGGCGGCGAAGGCGGCGGTCGCGAGCCGTTCGGCGCGCACGCGCTTCGAGACCTCCGAGACGATGAGGATTAGATCGCCGCGCCCCTCGGTTTGTTCCATCACGGGCCAGATCGTTACGTCCCAGAATTTCTGCGCGTCCGAGCCCGCGTTGTTTTCGACAGTGTTGCTCTCATCCTCGACGACGCCGAGCCTGAGCGTCAGACCGTAGTTGACGAAGGCGCGACGTGTGCGCCGCACGTCCTCGACTACGTCGCTTAAGACCGAGAACCCGGCGGCGGCTTCGTAGAGCCCGCGCCCGGTTAGCTCTTGCGCCTCGCGCCCCGTCATCCGCGCGAAGGCCGCGTTGACCTTGCGCACGTAGAGTTTCGCATCGAGCACGACGACCCCGAGCGGCAGGCTGTCCAAGACCTCGCCGATGAATGCGCTCTGCTGCTCGACCGCATCAAACTTCGATTCGAGGCTCTGCGCCATCGCGTTGAAGCTCTGTGCAAGCGTGCCGACCTCATCGGCCGTCTCGACCTCAACGCGCTCGCGCAGGTTTCCCTCACCCAGCGCCGAGGCCGAAGTCGCGAGGCTCCTGATGGGTTTGGTAAAGCGCCCGACCGCCCACACCGCGAGCAGGCAAGAGGCTACGAGCGTGAGTACCCATGCCGCCGCCAGCAACAGTATCGAGCGACCACCGGGCGTCCCCTCGGGCGCGGGCACACCGGCCGCCACGCTCCACCCCGTAGGCTGTGTGCGGGTGACGAAGGTGACGCGGTTCACGCCGTCGCTCCAAGGCTCTTGCGCCGTGCGAACGGGAAGCTCGACCGGCTCGGGTGCGGGCGCTCCCACACGCAACGAGACTGGACGGCCCTGCGCGTCGTAGACGGCGACGGCCGCCTGCATGCCCGGTCTCGCGCGACGCGTGAGACGCATGTAAAGCTCGCGTGCCTGTGGTTGCGTGAGGGTCTGCGGGTCTGCCGCCTCAGCAGCGTGCGTCTCTATCCACGATTCGAGCGCGCCCGCGGCGGCTTCGGCTTCGACGCGCGCGATTGCCGCCGATTGATCGCTCAGGCTCTTGCGGTAGCTGTAGAGTTGGTAGAGGCCGACGATGAGCAGAGGCAGAGAGAGCACCGCCAGCATCAAAAGCAGTCTGGTGCGAACGTCGAGCGCTCCCTGTTCCCTCTTCCCCCTCATCATCAAATAACCTTCCGCACTAAGATTCGAGCTCCGCGCGCCTTCCACGGCTCAGAGCTTGCGGCGTCTGCGCGGCGGCGGCCAGAGCGAGCCACGCGTCGGGACGACCGGCCGCAGGCTCATCGCGTAGACCAGAATCGCTTCGGCAATCAACTCGTCGAAGAAAAGCCCCGCGCGTCTGAGCGCGTCGTGTAACTCGCGCACATCCTCTTCCACGACGCCCGGTGCCATTTGCCAAAGAAACTCGCATAAAGTATCCCTTAAAAGCATCAACTCGCGTGCCACTTCGTCAACGAGCACGCCCTGCTGAAAGCGTTTCTGTGCGAAGTCGCGCAGGCGGCGCGCGGCCTCGGCAATCTCCTGCTCACCCGCCCTCTCGTCGAGCAGATGTGCCAGCTCATCAAGAACTTCCGGGATGTGTTCGACCAACTCGCGGAAAGTCAGCAGCGTTGCGAGGTCTGTGCGCCTGTCAGCGTAGACTTCGTCAACCCATGCGCGGGTGAAGGGGTCGAGGTGCTGTCGGAAAAGTGAAGTGAACCGTCGCGGCATGAAGCAGCATTTAAGTGTGGACGCTCGGCTTTCAGCTTAAAGCTTTTGGCTTCAGAAGCGTCCGAAATTGGTGTTAAG
>JAVXWN010000086.1:0-11275 GCA_032230645.1 Acidobacteriota bacterium
AACAACCGCCGCCGCCGAAGGTGCGACTGCCGCAGGCGAGTCCGCAGGCCACGCTCTCCGAGACCATCGGCATCACAGACCTGACGATTACTTATCATCGCCCCGCCGTGAGAGGGCGCGCGGTCTGGGGCGAGGTTTCGCCGGAGAAGGTGAGCGCGCTCGTTGCGGCCAAGGCGGTCGCGCCCGACGCTGCCGCCGAAGGGACGCTCGACGGCGCGCCCGGCTCGGGCAAGGAGTTTCCGCTCGCGCCCAACGGCCACGTCTGGCGCGCGGGCGCGAACGAAGCCACACGCTTCACCATCAGCGACGACATGCTCGTTAACGGCCAGAAGCTTCCGGCCGGAGCCTACAGCCTCCACGCGATACCGGGGCGCGAAGAGTGGACGCTCATCTTCAGCAAGAGGGCCGACCAGTGGGGCAGCTTCTCTTACGATGCGAAGCAGGACGCGCTGCGCGTCAAGGTCAAGCCGGAGTGGACGACCGAAGTGCGCGAGCTGCTCACCTACGAGGTGCCTTCGGCGACGCCAACCTCGGTGCGCGTCGTGCTCCGCTGGGAGAAGGTGGCCGTGCCCTTTACGGTCGAGGTGCCGAATCAGGACGCGCTCGTCCGCTCGAAGATTGATGCGATGATGACGGCCGCGCCCGAAGACTGGCAGGTGCCGCTCGCCGTCGGCAACGCATACTTCAACGACGACAAGCTCGAAGACGCGCTCGCGTGGGTCGAACGCTCAATCAAGGTCAAGGAGACCTTCCAGAATCTTCGCACCAAGTCGTCAATCCTCTTCAACATGAAGAAGCGTGACGAGGCCATCGCCGTCGCCGAGCGCGCCATCGTGCGCGGCAAGGCCGACGGCGTTGACACCTCTCGCTTCGAGAAGCAACTCGCTGACATCAAGGCCGGGAAGATTTAGCCGCGCCGGACTGCCGCGCGTGGGCACAACGGAAAGAGACCTGAGAACGATTCCGACACTTACACAGTTACATAGACCGAGGAGAAGTCGAGATGAAGTTACAGAAAAAGTTCCTCCCCTTCGCGGCCGCGACGCTGACGCTCGCGCTCGTCGCCGTTTCGCACGCGCAAGGATTGCGCACGCCGCGCCCGAGCCAGAAGGCGAGCGTCATGCAGACCGTCGGCGTCACCGACGTGACCATCACCTACAGCCGCCCCGCCGTTAAAGGTCGCACCATCTGGGGCGACCCACCCGCGGGCGCAACCGCGGGCACCGGCACGCTCGACGATGCGCGCACGCGCGTCAAGGACGCGCCCATCGTTCCTTACGGCCACGTCTGGCGCGCGGGCGCGAACGAGGCGACGCAGTTCGCCGTCACCGACGACGTGCTGATTAACGGCCAGCCGTTGAAGGCCGGACTCTACAGCCTCCACACGATACCTGCGCGTGACGAGTGGACGATCATCTTCAACTCGGATGCGGGGCAATGGGGCAGCTTCACCTACGACGAGAAGAAGGATGTGTTGAGAGTCAAGGCCAAGCCGCAGGCGGCGGCCGACAATCAGGAGTGGCTGCTCTACACCTTCGACCCCGTCGGTGAAACTTCGGCGCAGGTCAACATTCGCTGGGAACGCTTGCGCGTGCCCTTCACGGTCGAGGTCAAGGACGTGAAGGCGCTTACTATCGAGAAGGCGCGCGCCGCAATCGCTGCTGCCAAGCCGGACGACTGGCGCACACCCTTGCAGGCCGCCAACTACGTCTTCACCAACAACCTCACGGCCAACAACGAAGAGGCAATGCAGTGGCTCGAAAAATCTATCAAGACCAAAGAGACCTTCGGCAACCTCTACACAAAGGCGCGCGCTCTCGCTGGCATGGGTAAGAACGCGGAGGCAGTGACGGTCGCCGATAAGGCGCTCCAGATGGCGAAGGCTCCGAACTCAGGCGTTGACGCCGTGACCATCGCAGACCTCGAAAAGCGCAGGGCCGACTGGAAGTCGAAGATGTAGACGCTAACCCGAAGCCAAAAGTAACAAGGCAAAAGGCAACGGTGAAGAGATAAGAGAAGGCGTAACTTTCATCATCAACCGATGACGAAGCTCATCAGACGTTGATGATGAAAGTCACGCTCTCATCCATCTTCACTTTTGTCTTTTGCCTTTTGCTCTTTATCTTCTTCCACCCTTCTGTCTTCTTAATCAAACTGACGGCGCGTCGCCTCTCATCCTGACCGGTCGGTCAACGCGCCTGCCCACCTAACGCCGCCGACATCTTAAATTTCAACGTAAAACGGGCGATTTTCGGCTTAATCGCAACTCGGAATCCTGCGGCACGCGGGCTGCACTGGTTGACGGCGGCGCACCAGCGCTAGGCCGTGCAAGCTCAGGCGTCGGACGCCACCTCTCGTCAGGAGCCTCGGAAACGATGAAGACAAAGTCGAGAATCTTAACTCTGCTGACCTGCTGCTCGATGCTGCTTTCGCTCTGCGGCCCGGGGCGCGTGCTGGCCGGAGACAAGTCGAAGCAGGATGGCGAGCCGACCGCCGAAGACCTCATCAACCGTGACAAAGTTTCGGGCGCGCTGCGCGAGCACGCGGGCAAGGGTAAGCACGGCAAGGGTGAAGGCGATTCAGTTCAGGTCATCCTCCAACTCACAGGCAAGATGAGCGGCGGTCTCAACTCGCTGCTCAATCGCAACGGCGCGCACGTCCGCCAGGAGTTGAAGAATCTCGGCATGGCGGTCGTCGAGCTGCCTGCATCGGCCGTCGAAGAGCTTGCGTCATTCGATGAAGTCTCTTACGCCTCGCTCGATCAGGAGACCGAAGTGCTCGGCCACGTCTCGAAGGCGACGGGCATGGACGCCGCTGTCGCGCAGACCTACAGCAGCATCAGCCATCTCAATGGTACCAATGTCGGCATCGCCGTCATGGACTCCGGTATCTACGACGCGCACACGGACTTTCTCGACGAAGCGGGCACGGCGTGCCGCGTCGTCTTCAACAAGAACTTCGTCACCACCGAGTCGCGCACCGACGACCCTTACGGCCACGGCACGCACGTCGCCGGTCTCGCCGCGGGGCTCGACCGCGTGAAGGGCGGAGCCTACAGCGGCGTGGCGTCTGACGCCAAGCTCATAGACCTGCGCGTGCTTGACTCGAAGGGCAAGGGGCAGACCTCTTGGCTGCTCGCCGCGCTCGACTGGGTCGCGGCGAACCACGCCTCCTACAACATCCGCGTCGTCAACATCAGCTTGGGCGCGCCCGCCCTCGACTCCTACACGAACGACCCGCTCTGCCTCGCCGTCAAGAGGCTCTACTCTCTCGGCATCGTCGTCGTCGCGGCTGCGGGCAACAACGGCAAGAACGCCTCGGGGCAGAAGGTCTACGGGCAGATTCACACACCGGGCATCAGCCCTTACGCCATCACGGTCGGAGCCGCGAACACCTTCGGCACCGACTCGCGCGCCGATGACGGCGTGGCAACTTATAGCTCGCGCGGGCCAACGCGTGGCGCGTGGACGGACGCGGCGGGCGCGAAGCACTACGACAACCTCGTCAAGCCCGACCTCGTCGCTCCCGGCAACAAGCTCGTCTCGGCCGAGTCCTACCCGAACTATCTCAAGACGACTTACGGCATGATTAACGCCTACGACGACGTGGAGCAGCAGAAGGACTTCATGTACCTGTCGGGCACTTCGATGGCTGCGCCGCTGGTGTCGGGCGCGGCGGCTCTCATGTTCGAGGTCAACCCGAAGCTGACCGCCGGGATGGTCAGGGCACTCTTGCAGTACACGGCGACGCCGCTCAAGAACTTCAACGCGTTGGAGCAGGGCGCGGGCGAGGTGAACATCGCGGGGGCGACCCGCCTCGCAGACCTCGTTCGTCGCGACCTCGACCCGGCGACCGCCGCCGTCGGCTCGACGATGTTGACTGCGGCGCTGCCCACGGCGCAGACATACATCGTTGATCGCAACTACGTCTGGGCTCAGGGCATCACCTTCGACTTGACCTACGGCACGGGCGCAGACTTCGTCACGAAGTTTCAGGACGGCTATCGCATTGACAACCGCATCACCAACGACCTCATCGTTCAGAGCAACGGCGTCATCGTTAAGGACAGTGCGAAGCTGACAACCGGCATCACACTTGGCAGGAACATCATGACGAGCGCGGGCGGCGTGCTCGGCACGGGCAACGCGATTCCCTACAGCCTGCGCGCGGGCGGCGTGATACTGAGCGACGGCTCTCTCTTAGGCGACGGCGTGCTCTTAGGCGATGGCGTACTGCTCGGTGACGGCGTTCTTCTCGGCGACGGCACGCTCTTGGGCGACGGGGTGCTTTTGGGAGACACCATCACGCCGACCTCCATTCTCGTCAACGGCGACAACACGGCCTTCATGGCCGCCGCACCGTAGCGCGCCCCGGACGACCGCCGACGCAATCATCGCTACGATAAAAACGTTTGACGAATTCTGTCTCCGCCGCAGCTTACGTGTGAACTGATGTTCCAGTCGTTTTCACAAACAAACACACCGCACGCACCGGGCTTCTTCGACGCCTTCGCGCCTCTGCGTGTACAGGTGTGGCGAGCCGAGCCGCTCAGGCGCGGAGCGGAGGCCGAGGCCGAGGCGTTCCTTTCGGAGCGTCCCGTCCACACGGTCAACCTCCTGAGCCTGATACGCGACAACGGCCTTGAGAGCCCGCTCAATCGCGGCATCTTCTACGCCTTCCGCGACGAGCGCGGGCTGCTCGAAGGCGTCGCACTCATCGGCCACGCCACACTCTTCGAGGCGCGCACGCCGCGCGCCCTGCGCGCCTTCGCTCGCGCGGCGCAAGGGTACGACGGGGGCGTTCACATGGTTATGGGCGAGTCCGAACCTGTCGCCGAGTTCTGGCACCACTACCGCGCGGCCGGTCAGCCGATGCGCATCGCCTGCCGCGAGCTTCTCTTCGAGTTGCGCCGCCCCGTTGTCAACACGCGCGAGTCGGTCGCAGGGCTGCGGCTCGCCACGCGCGAAGACCTCCCGCTAATCATGCCCGTGCAGGCGCGCATGGCCGAAGACGAGAGCGGCATCAGTCCGCTTGTGAGCGACCCCGAAGGGTTCCGACGCCGCTGCGAGCGACGCGTCGAGCGCGGCCGGACTTGGGTGCTCGTCGAGAACGGGCGGCTCATCTTCAAGGCCGAAGTCATGGCCGAGACGGAGGACGTGGTCTATCTCGAAGGCGTTCATGTCGCCGCCGACGAGCGCGGGCGTGGGCGTGGTCGGCGCTGCCTCTCGCAGTTGACGGGCGAACTCCTCGGGCGCGGCGCGGGCTCGGTCTGCGTCCTCGTCAACGAGCAGAACGAGTCCGCGCAACGCCTCTATCGCAAGGCGGGTTTTCACTTCCTCTGCAACTACGAGACGCTCTTTCTGCAACAACCATAAAAGAGTGCGTGTCGGTGCTGCTCGCTACAGCATGTGGTGCTGACGGTCGGTCTCTCCCACATCTTGTAGTGCTACACTCCAAACCGTGCGTCAGGCCGAAGCGCCGACGGGCGGTTTTTTTGTTTCCGATTTACCGGAGAGCGATGTGATGACGAGCGCCGTGGTGACGACGACGAGCGCGCCGACGACGTTGAACCAGAGGTATGCGATGTCAGTGAAGTAGAAGCAGTAGAGCACGGCCAACTCGCCCGCGAGCGCGCCCATGAAGGTGGCTGTGCCGCCGACGCGGCGGAAGTAGAAGCCGAGCAGGAAGATGCCGAGGATGGTTCCGTAGAAGAGCGAGCCGAGGCGGTTGACGGCCTCGATGAGCGAGCCAAGCTGACCGGCGTACTGCGCGAACGTGATGGCGAAGAGCCCCCAGAAGAGTGTCGCCAGCTTGGACGAGATGAAGTGGTAACGCTCGCCCCGGCGGCGCGTGACGAGACGGCGCTGGATGTCTACGACCGTGGCCGAGGCCAGCGCGTTCAAGGAGGACGCGGACGAAGACATCGAGGCGAAGAAGACCGCCGCGAAGACGAGTCCCACGACGCCCGCGGGCATGTAGTGTATGACGAAGTTGAGAAAGACGTAGTTAGTATCGTCCGGCTTCGCCTTCGTTCCCTCCTGCAGAATCGCGACCGCGCCCGCGCGGACTCCGTTCGCCTTCTCCTGCGCCGACTTTAGATTCTGTGAAGCCGCTTCCGTTGCCGCCTCGTCGCCCGCGCGCAACGCTCCGACGTAGGCGCGCGCCGCACGCTGCTTCTCATCGCCCGCCGCCTCGTACTCGGTTTCGAGCGCACGGAACTGCGCGCCGCTTGCTCCCGCGCGCGCACGCTCGACCTCGACGGGGTTGAAGAAGACGGGCGGCTGCGTGAACTGGTAGAAGGCGAAGACCATCGCTCCGAGGAAGAGGATGAAGAACTGCATCGGCACTTTGACCAGCCCGTTAAAGAGCAGTCCCAGACGGCTCTGCGCGACCGATTCGCCCGTGAGGTATCGCTGCACCTGCGACTGATCGGTGCCGAAGTAGGAGAGCGCGAGGAAGCAGCCGCCGACGAGCCCCGACCAGAAGTTGTACTGGTTATGGATGTCGAAAGAGAAGTCTATGACGTTCAAACGTCCGAGCTTGCCCGCGACGTGGATGGCTTCGACGAAGGAAACATCGGCGGGGAGCAGCCGGATGATCGTCACAAAGGCTATGAACATTCCTCCCATGATGATGAGGAACTGTTGGAAGTTCGTGTTCTCGACGGCACGCGCGCCGCCCGTGGCCGTGTAGAGTGTGACCGAGCCGCCGATGAGGAAGATGACGATTCGTATGTCCCAACCCATGATGACCGAGAGGATGAGCGACGGCGCGTAGATGGACACACCGGTCGAGAGGCCGCGCTGCAACATGAAGAGCCCGGCGGCGAGCGTGCGCGTCTTTAAGTCGAAGCGTCCCTCAAGATATTCGTAAGCCGTGTAGACCTTGAGCCGGTGATAGACGGGTACGGCCGTGACCGAGAGCACGACCATCGCTACGGGCAGTCCTAGATAGAACTGGACGAAGCGCATCCCGTCGGTGAAGCCCTGCCCCGGAGTGGAGAGGAAGGTGATGGCGCTCGCCTGCGTCGCCATGATGGAGAGCGCGACGTGATGCCAGCGCATGCGCCGGTCTGCGACGAGAAAGTCGTCGAGGTCGCGCGTGCGGCGTCCCTTCCAGAGCCCGTAGACGACGATGCCTGCGAGCGCGGCGAAGAGCACAACCCAGTCGAGCGCCCTCACCGGAAAGCCCTCGTGAAGAGATAGAAGACGACGACGAGCATGGCGAGGTTCAGGAGCACGACCGCGTAGAGAGTCTTCCAACTCCCACCGACGGGCGGTGGCTCTTCGGCCACGTGAGCTTTGCGCTGGCCTTTATGTTCGGCCTTCATCTCGGCTCCCTTTGCGCTCACTTCCCTCCGGCGGAGATCATGTTCACAAACAGACGATACGCGCCGGGCACGCCTGCGGGCAGTTGGCGGAAGAAGGCGAGCGCGGTGAAGATGTATGTGCCTTTGCCACGGCGCGCGATGAGCGTCGAGCCCTTCAAGTCGGGCGAGCCCGCGTCGTGGCTTGAGAAGAGCGGCGTGTAGCGCGCATCCCAGTCCGAAGCGAAGTAGAGCCCGCGCTCCTGCACCCAGCCCTCGAAGTCGGCGGGCGTGATGCGATTAGGCGCGTTCAGCAGCGCATCGTCCGGCGCAAGCTCGGTCACAGCGGCCTCCTCATCCGTGACGCGATCCTGCGTGAGCTTGAAGGGGAAGGGGCCAAGCTGCGCGCCTTCGAGCGTGCGGTCGGGCGTGTTGTACTGCACGACCATCGTTCCGCCGCGCTCGACGTATTCGAGCAGGCGCTTCTGCTGTCGGCGGAGTGCGGCGCGCGTGTTGTATGCGCGCACGCCCGTCACCACGGCATCGAAGCGCGAGAGGTCTCCCGTGTCGAGGTCTTCGTCCGATAGCAGCGTCACGTCGTAGCCGACCTGCCTGAGAGCTTCGGGCACTTCGTCGCCCGAGCCCATGACGTAGCCGATGCGACTGCCGCGCCGCTGCAAATCAACGCGCACGAGCTTCGACTCCGCGACGGGGAAGAGAGTCTGACGAGGGATGTGCGGGTAGTCAATCTCAAAGACTCCGCGCGTGAAAGTTTTGCCGCCCGACACGAACTCGGCGTCGAGCGCGGCCGTGGAAGCGTTCGCGGGAGGCGTGACGTTGAAGGCGGCGCGGAACTCCTCGTCCTTGCTCTTGAGCGTGACGGGGAGTTCAGCGGGCGTGGCCGTCCAGCCTGCGGGCAGCTTGAGTCGCAGCGTACCCGAGGCGTCGGCGGCCGTGTTGTTCTTCAAAGTCACGCGCACCTGCTTGGGCTGACGGTCGGGGAAGACGAGCGTCTTCTCGTCGAGGCCGACGGCGAACTCAGGAACGACGACGACCGGGCGGTACAGGTCGCCGCGCACGCGGTCAGTCCAACGAAAGAGCACCGGCACCTTAAACCCGAGCCCCACACCTTCGGAGCCCGTCTCCAACATCACGCTCAGCGAAAGGGGCGGGCCGTCTTCGGGCTCGCCTATAAGCCGCTGCTCGCTGACATGGAAGAGCGCGTTGACCGGCTCGTCACGAAGCCAGTAAGGCTGGCTGAGGTCGGCGCTGTCGGGAACATGAAGGTTGAATTGAACCTGCGCGGGCTGGTTATTCTTCAACTCTTTGTTCACGACCATCGGGGGAATCAGAGCGGGCGTTGTCAGTTGTGACCAGCGGAGCGGGTAATCGGAACGGTTAACCAGCGTGGCCGTGACGTGAACCTCTTTGCCGGGCGTGACGGAGGGGTCGTCCGCGATGGCTTCGGCCCACAACCCCGCGCACGAACGAATTACCTCGACCAGTTCTTGCCGCTTCTGTGTGACCCACGGGTCTTCCGGCAGTTGGGGGAGAACGACGGTGGCCGGGTGCGGCGACGTGAGCCTGTTCATCTCGGCGTATGCGCGCAGAAGCAGCGGCAGGCTTGCTTGCGGGTTCGACGCGTCGTACTTGCGCGCGGCCTCTTCGAGTAGTTGCCCGACCACGTCGCCGCCCGCGATGCGATGCCAGGTCATGTCAACGCCGTCGAAGATGTCTTTCACGGCGGGCTCGCCCTTGAGATGCGCGAAGTAGTTGAGCGAGGGGCCGCGCCGCTCGGGTGTGCCCTGCGCCTGACTCTTGTGCATTGTGCGACTTGCGGCGGCAATCTCGGTGTAAGACTTGCCGAGCAGAGGGTCGTATGCGCCCACGTCGGCGCTCGGCATCTTATCGGCATCCTTCGGCACGTCGGTCGGGCGAAAGTTGAATGCGTTCCAGACGAGCCGCTTCGGCTTCCACGGCCGGACGTACTTGAGTTGTTCGGGGAAGCGCGTGGGGTCGCCCGCGGCGTCGAAGGCTTCAGAGGCGAGGATGGCCGAGGCGGTGTGCTGGCCGTGACCTCCCTCGCCCGTGGTCGGAAAGCGCGCGATGATAACGTCAGGGCGGAAGCGGCGCACGACCCAGACCACGTCCGAGAGCACCGCGTCGTGATTCCAGAAACGGAAGGTCTCTTCGGGCGACTTGGTGAAGCCGAAGTCTATGGCGCGCGTGAAGAACTGCTCCGCACCGTCTATGCGACGTGCGGCCAGAAGCTCCTGCGTGCGAACGACGCCGAGCAGTTCACCCTTCTCAGTCCCGAGAAGATTCTGCCCGCCGTCGCCGCGCGTGAGCGACAGATAAGCGGTGCGCGCGCCGCGACCACGTGCGAGGTATGCGAGCAGCGCCGTGTTCTCGTCGTCCGGGTGCGCGCCGACGTAAAGCACGCTCCCCGTAATAAGAAGCCTGCGCAGCGCCGCCTCTGTCTCGGCCGCGTCCGAAGAGGCGGGGCGCTGCGCGCGCGCCGCATGCAACGGGCATAAGAAGAGCAGGAGCAGAAGAAGTGCGACGGTCGAGGTGCGTGTCGTGGATTTCGTCATGCGCGGAGGTGTCGGCATCAGAGTTTGTCAAGCGGTTCGAGATTGAATGCGACCGGCATCAAAGGCGGTTGGTCAGTACCGTGTGCGGTATTGACCAACCGTTGCCGCACGGGCGTGTTAAGTAGGCGGCGCGGTGTTGCTCTTCGAGCGAGCGCCGGAGTTCGTGTTGGCACCGTTACCCGAGTTGTTGGCGTTTGAGTTCGTGTTGCCCGTCTGCTGCTTGCGCAGTTGCTCCTGATGCTTGCGAAACTCTTCGACGCGAGTTGCGCCCGAGCGTGCCTGCTCAAGCAACTCCTGCGCGGGGAAGTAGTCGGGGTTTATCTCAAGCGTCTTGTTGAGCGCCCTCACCGACTCGTCATACTGCGCGAGCTTGTAGTGCGCCTGCGCCAGCTCGAAGTATTTGTCGTCGTTCTCGGTGGGCGAGTTTTTGACCGCCTCCTTGAGCGCCTTGACCGCTTCGTCGTACTTGCCGAGCTTCTCATAGCAGAGGCCGAGGAAGTAGTAGGCGTCGGAGTTCTTCGGGTCTTGCTTCGTCAGCTTCTCGAAAGCCTTGACGCCCTGCTCGAAAGCCTTGTCGGCTTCGTCGGTCTGTCGCGTGACGTTGTAAGCGAGGCCGAGACGATAGAAGCCTTCGGCAAAATCGGGGTCTGCCTCGACCGTGCGCTTGAAGTCCTCAACGGCCTCGTCGTCGCGGTTGTGCCTGTATGCGTCCATGCCCCGGTCGAAGAGCGCGCGCGCATCGCCGTCGGGCTGCGCGCCCTGTTGCTGCTGCACCGCTCCTTCGGAAGAGGGCGCGGCCGTCTTCTCCTGCACGGTCTGCTTCCGGTTGCAGCCGACCTGTAGCGGCGCGAAGATGAAGAGGGTTGCGAGCGTGACGCGGAGCGCTTTCATAGTCTGCAATTTTCTCTCGGAAGGGTTGAGCCTCGAACGTATCTACGCCAAATCGGCCGGAGAGTCAAACGGGTGGCGAGCGCCCCCGCGGCTGAACACAGAGGGTCTTTGGACTGGTTATTGCATTTTGCGTGGTTGCGAACCGAGTGTGTGTATTGGTTGCGTTCAAAGGGGGTCGTGTGTGAGATGGAGAGCAGGGAACGTGAGACCTTGGTAAGTCCAACGGAAGAGACGGTTCCGCTCGAAGTGGAGAGAAGGATTTCGTCTCCCCGGTTCGACGAGA
Source organism: Acidobacteriota bacterium (assembly GCA_032230645.1). GTDB lineage: Bacteria > Acidobacteriota > Blastocatellia > Pyrinomonadales > Pyrinomonadaceae > QHXN01. Next base: position 11,075 of record JAVXWN010000086.1, read on the forward strand.
AATCAATACAGCGTGCTCAGCCAGCCGTGCCGCTAACGCTTGGCAGCCGGGCTCGTTCATGGCCGCTGTTGGTCATTGTCCTGTGTGTTGCGGGCGGCGTTGCGGGCGGCGTGCTTGGCGGGCTCGCGCTCATGCTCTACCAGAACGGCGGCGCGCACGCCGCATCGGTCGAGTCTGTGCCGCAACGGCAGGAGTCGAGCG
>JAVXWN010000090.1:0-26048 GCA_032230645.1 Acidobacteriota bacterium
AAGGCGGCGGGCGTGCCCTTCAAGGCTTCCAGAGACATCGCGCCCGACACGTCGGCCGTGCGTGCAAGACGCTCCGCGCGTTCGAGCGCGAGCGCGCCGACCGCCGTGAGCGCCTGCGTGCCGTTGAGAAGCGCGAGCCCTTCTTTCGCTTCGAGACGTAGAGGCTCGATTCGCGCGCGCATGAGCGCCTCGCCGCCTGGCATCCTCTCGCCTTCGTAGATGGCTTCGCCCTCGCCGACCGAGCAGAGCGCGAGATGCGCGAGCGGCGCGAGGTCTCCGCTCGCGCCGACCGAACCCTGTTCGGGGACTACGGGGTGAACGCCGCGCGCAAGCATCGCAAGCAGCGTCTCGGCAACAATGGTGCGCGCGCCGCTGAAACCTTTCGCAAGCACGTTGGCGCGCAGCAACAGCATCGCGCGCGTCTCTTCCACCGAGAGCGGCTGCCCGACACCGCACGAGTGGCTGCGCACAAGGTTGATCTGCAACTCGCGCAGCTCGTCGGCAGGCACGGTCACATCCGACAACTTCCCGAAGCCCGTGTTCACACCGTAGACCACGCGCGACTCCGCCACGATGCGCTCCACCGTCAAACGCGAAGCCTCCATCTTCTCCCGCGCCGAAGCGGCCAGAGACACAGACTGCTTGCCGCGCGCCACCCGCGCTACCTCTTGAAGTGTTAACTGTTGTCCGTCGAGTTCAAGCATAAAAGATAGATGTCGGATGTCAGATGCTTGATGTTAGTCAAAGCATCGGGTCTTAACCAACATCCGGCATCCGACATCCGACATCTATTTTATAACCGTGTCCCTGTTCGGGAACTGCGTGCGGTGTATGTCTTCGGGCGGTTGCGTGCGGTGTATGTCGGGGCGTCGCCACTCGCCCGTAGTCGTTCCCGTCGAGGTGCTGCGGCGTGCGCGCTCGCGTGCGCGCTTGGCGCGGCGGACGGTGGCGGTGCGGCGCTTGTCGGCGGCGGCGCGCGTCCAGTCGCTCACGCGTTGGAAGGGATGAAAGTCGCGCTCGGTCAAGACCTCGCCCGTCGCTTCGCGCAGGCGCATCGTGGCGAGCGCGAAGGCCAGCAGCGCGGCGTTAAAGAAGATGCCCGTCATGAAGACGACCTCGCCGGGGATGACCCCGATGGTCGCGCGATCAATGAAGGCGTTGAAGTCATAGGCCGGGACGGGATGGATGTAGACCTTCAAATTCCAGCACGCCGCGAGCAGCACGAATATCCAAAGGTAGTTGCGGCGCAGGCGGCGGCCCAGCGCCTCCCACTCGCTGATGGTGAAGTGCGGGGTCTTGAGGTCGTCAACCAGAAGCGCCATCCATGCGTCGTCCACGCCCGAGTCGGGCGCGAGTATCTGCGTGAAGTAACCGGTCTCGACAATACGCACGCGGCTCGACCAGATTTCGTAGTAGCGATAGCGGCGCGCCTCCATGAAGAGGAAGAAGCCGACCAGCACCGTGTTGATGAGGATGACGAAGTGCGGGTTAGTCGGAGAAGAGAAGGCGAACGAGAGCGTCGCGCCCGTGGTGAGCACCGCCCAGTTGGTTGTCGTGTCGAGTCGGTTGCGCCAGGTGTTGGCGCGCGTGACCTCGCCGCGATAGAGGTGAACCATGGCCGTGTTGAACTCGGCCTGTGTAGCGCGACGCGGCGCGGCTGTCCCACGCGCAAGCTGCGCCGCGGCGTGCGCGGCCTGCTCAGGCGTGATGGTCTGGTGGATGGAGGCCGTCTCGGGCGCGTCCGGGGGGGCCGGGCGCGCGGCTTGCTGGAGTGTCTTGCTCGGGACGGCCGACTGCTCGCTCGCTCTGGGGCGCAGGTCTGTCTTCATCTTCCTCTCTGCTTTGAACCGCGCGAACCTGCCGGGGCGGCGGGAGGAGGTCGCCGCTTGCGCCCGACTGGAGTGGATGATAGCACGCGCCGCCGCCCGTTGAACAAAAAAGGATGAGCCGCGAGAGATGACATGCGCAGTCCAAATCCGGCCTGCTTGACAGGCGCGCGAACACGCCCCTATATTCGGTTTTTGTCCGTCGCTTCCCCGGAGCGTCCGTGAGTGACTATGCAGGCGCGAGAGGACTTTGCACCCGCTTCCCGCGATGACGAGCACTGGATGCGTGAGGCGCTCGGCGCGGCGCGCGAGGCCGCACACAGGAGCGAAGTGCCCGTCGGCGCATGCGTCGTCGGCATCGGCGGCGAACTGCTCTCGGTTGCGGGCAACCGCACACGCACCGACTGCGACCCGACGGCGCACGCCGAAGTGCTGGCCTTGCGCGAGGCGGCACGGCGCGCGGGCAACTATCGTCTGCCGGGCGCGGTTGTTTACTCGACGATTGAGCCGTGCGCGATGTGCGCCGGGGCGCTCGTACAGGCAAGGGTCGCGCGGCTCGTCTATGGCGCGCGGGACGAGAAGGCGGGCGCGGTCGAGTCGGTCTTCCGCATCTGCGATGCGAGTTCTTTGAATCACCGGATGGAACTCACACGGGGCGTGCTCGGCGACGAGTGCCGCGCGCTCATGCAAGAGTTCTTCCGGGCACGACGCAGTAAAGGGATGAAGGATGAGGGATGAATAAGAAAGTGTCTTTATTCATCCCCTCATCCTTCATCCCTCATCCTTCCTTTGCGGAGAGGTCGCATAGTGGTTTAGTGCACCGGTCTCGAAAACCGGAGTGGTCGAAAGGCCACCGTGGGTTCGAATCCCACCCTCTCCGCCACATTTCTTTCAAGACCAACTACTTAGCCGGAAGCTGGCGAGCCAAGCTTCCTCCGTCCGGCTTACGCCGTTTTTGCCACTTGGCGTAGAGTTGGCGTAGCCGAAATCACGGCTTACCCTCTTCCAGACTATCCATCGCCATCCTTCAGTCTTTGCGGGACACCATGCGCATAGCCGCGCGTGACCTTGGTGTTGCGGGTCTCGCCCGGCGTGGTCGAGTGGCCCAGAAGGTCTGCGATGTCGTACTCGTGTATGTTCGCCGCCCGGAGCCTCGTTGCGAAGGTGTACCGCAGATCATGGAAGTGGAAATCGCCGATTCCGGCCTCCTCAATTGCCTGCTCGAAACAGACCATCATTTGGAGACTGAATCTCGGAGCACGGTAGATTCCGGCGAACGCTCGGCGATGCGCGCTTGGCAACTGTGGTTAGCTGCTACGGAAGGAAGGCTGTGAAATGATTCAATATGAAATGATTCAAAATAGAATGGTAAAGCAGAGATAAAGCCAAGTAGGCGTTGAGACGCTGTGAGTTGAGCGGTACAGGCTGGTTCTTATATCAAGGCAGGAAGTCGTCGTACTTCTGTTCGACCGACTGGTAGCACTCGCAGGTGAACTCTTGGAGTCCTTTCCGGTCGAGCATCGTGATGCGCCCACGCTGGTAGCTAATGAACCCCATCGCTTGAAGTTTCTCTGCCACCTCGCTGACGCTCGCACGGCGCACGCCCAGCATGTTCGCCATGAACTCATGCGTCAACTCGAACTCGTCGCGCCCGAGCCGGTCGTGGTACATGCAGAGCCAGCGCGCCATACGCCCCTCTACGGGGTGACGTGCATTACAGATGACCGCCTGTGAGACCTGCATCATCAGCGCATGCGTGTAACGCAGGAGCGCGGTTTGCAGCGCCCCGCCTCTTGCGAACTCTTCGCGAAGTTTACCGGCTTCCAGCCTGAGACATTCTCCCGTGGCCTGTACGGTGGCAACCTTCGTCTCGTTGCCGCCCAGGAACGCCGAGATGCCGATCATTCCCTCGCGGCCCACGAGCCCGACCTCCATCCCGGTGCCGTCCTCCAGAGACGTGAGGAGAGAGACGATTGCGCTGATGGGGAAGTGGACGTGTCGGAGCCGTTCGTCGGGTCTGAAGAGAACCTCGCTCAGACTGAGCGTCACGGGTTCGAGGTGTGGCGCGAGCCGTTCGCGTTCCCCGGCGGAGAGTGCGGCGAGCAGACGGTTCTCGCTTACGGGTTGAATCGTGTCGGACATGGCTGTATCAGTTACGACTGCGCCGGCATAAGATTCTGACGGCTGAGAGTTCGGTAGCATTCGCAGGCGGCCAACTCCAGCCGAGGACGGTCGGCGATACGAATCCGGCCGCGGCTGCTGTCGATAATCTGTCGCTCGCGGAGCGTAATGGTCGCTTCCGTGATGCCCGCGCGACGCGAGCCGAGGTGACGGGCGATCTGTTCGTGTGTGAGTGACAACTGATCGTCGCCGACGCGATCATGAATCATCAACAGCCAACTGCACAGGCGCTCTTCTACCGTGTGGCGGCCGTTGCAGATGGCCCTTTGGGCGAGATGCTCGATGCACGCGCTCGCATAGCCCAGCAGCAGACGCTGCATGGCCCCTCCGCGCGCAAACTCCTCTTTGATAACCCGCGTGCTGGCTCTGAGCGCTGTACCGGCGATGAGGACTTGAGTCCAATGCGACGGCGCGGGAGAGTCGAAGATGGCGGAAAGTCCCGTCATACCTTCTTTGCCGATCATCGCGGCTTCGGTCGTGCTCCCGTCCGCCAAAACATGGAGGTTGGAGAGCACCGCACTCTCCGGGAAATAAACGTCAAGCATACTTTCCCCGAACCCGTAGAGGTCTTCGCCACAAGTGAGAGAGACGGGTTCGAGATGCGGGAGAAGGCGCGCGAAGTCCTCGCCGGGCAGCGCCGTCAGCAGCTTGTTGGTGAGCAGTCCGTTGAACGGAACCGGTTTGGCGGGCCTGTTGGCACGGCTCATCCCGGACGCCGCTACCGCTACGGGACGTGCGCCGCCGTCGGTATTCGCGCCGCCGTATCTTAGACGATTCTCGTTTTTGGTAAAGCCACTGTTACTCTCAAACATATTCGTCATTAGTCTCCGTTCAAAACCAGCGTCGAGTCGAACCGGGCGGCCCGGCAGGCACGGGATTAAGCTTTTCTAATATACACGAGGATGGATTTCGTGCGGTTGCCGTTCGAGCGCTCGCGGATGCGCGCGAGTAGAATCCTCACCGGGAGCGGGTCGCCGTCTACCTGACACGACCGGCTCTATTCGCGAGCAAAGCACCGTCCCCGCAGCATCCGATTCAAACAAGCCGAACAGTTTTTGTTTATCGAGAAGCATCGTGCTCATCGTTAAACTCCTTTCGTCATTACTCGGCGCTCGCCGTCCCGCTCTTTCCGAGATGCCGTTCGAGAACCGTCTCCAACTGGGCAAGCTCGAAAGGCTTGACGAGGTAATCGGTGCCACCCGTTTCGAGCGCCTCAACGCGGAACGATGGTTCGGCGTGGCCGGAAAGAAAGACAATCGGCACCTCGTGGAGCGCCGCCAGTTCGCGTATCCGGCGCGTGGCCGCCAGCCCGTCCAGACGCGGGAGGCTGGCATCCATCAAGATGAGGTCGGGGCGTGTGCCCTCGGCCAAGTGAACGGCGGTCTCTCCGTCCGCTGCTATTGCCACGCGGCAACCCCGCATCTCCAGCACGCACTTGAGCAGGAAGCACGTGTCGTCGTGATCCTCCACCACCAGCACGAGCGGTTTCGCATTGTGCGACGGACGACGCGCTCGTCGGGGAGGCTTTGTCCGGTCGTTCGGAGTACGTGATAAAGAGGCCATTAGCGTGAGCCTATGGGAAAGTTAGCGCGGCGAAGCAGAGTAGTTCATTGCTCGCCAAGTATCCGTACCGTCGGACGGTTAAATCGCGAGGCGGTAAAAAAAGGGTGAGCTTCGAAACTCACTCACCCCCCTTTCCCCCCTGTCCGGTTCGGCTTTTCGGCTGAACCCGTCAACTCGGCGAACGGTAGCTTGCGCCGCTTTCGGTTGAAGCCGGAAAGACACCGCGCCCGACTCTGCGAGTTGACCGCAAGACTATCTCACGACGAACAATCTGTGACTATCGGGAAGCCGCGAAGAGACGATAGGGATTTTCCCTAACCGGTTAAGGAAGATTCGACGGGTCGAAAAGGATAGGAAGTCTTGAGGCGGGAGAGTCTTTCGAGTGCGCTTTTACGTGTCTTGCAGCCAGCCTTGAAGCATCGCGAAGCGCACGATGTCTATGCGGCTCAGCATGCCGAGTTTCTTCATCGCGTTGGCCTTATGCGCCTCGACGGTCTTGACGCTTATTTTCATGTGCGCGGCGATCTCTTTGTTGCTGTGTCCCCACGCGATGAGGCGCAGGACTTCCGATTCGCGGTCGCTTATCTCGCGGCCTCCTTCCGCGTCGACGCGGAAGGAGGCTGACCGCCTCGCGTAGTCACCCATCACCTTGCCCGCGACCGCCGGGTCGAGATACTTGCCGCCCGCGGCGATAGCACGAATGGCGTGGAGCAGTTCGGCGGGCGGACTCTGCTTGAGAACGTAGCCGGACGCTCCGGCGCGGAGCAGTTGTTGCAAGTAGCCGTCATCGGTGTGGCGTGTCAAGGCCAGGACTTTAACCTGCGGGCAGACCTGTTTCAGCTTTTCGGTCGCCTTCAGCCCGTTCAGGTGTGGCATCGAAACGTCCATCACGACGATGTCGGGAAGGAGTTCCTGCGCCCGCGCTATGGCCGCGTGTCCGTCGCTTGCTTCGCCGACGACTTCCATGTCTGCTTGCGCGCCGACGATCATCTTCAGCCCGGCGCGCACCGTCTCATGGTCGTCGGCCAGAAGGATGCGAAGCTTAGTCATTCTGCAAACGCTCCTTCGTAAGGGAATGCGGCGGGCACGCGCGCGAAGATGGTCGTGCCCTCATCGGGGGCAGACTCGATCTCAAGCGTGCCGCCAACGAGCGCCGCGCGCTCACTCATTCCGAGCAGGCCCAACCCCTCCTGCGCCGCCTCTTTTTCAGCCGGATTGAAGCCCACGCCGTTGTCTTCGACGATCAGCACGACATGGCCGTCGCGGCGCTCAAGCAGCACGTCCACGCGAGTAGCTTGTGCGTGCTTGTAGGTGTTGTTGAGCGCCTCCTGCGCGATGCGGTAGAGGCAGGTTTCGGTCTCCGGCGAGGGGCGATCTTTGTCCATGTCGCTCGAATGATAGTCGGCGGCAATCTCGAAGTGCTTCGACCAGTCTTTGACGAAGGCGGCGAGCGCGGCGGCGAGCCCGATGTCGTCGAGCGACGCGGGACGCAACTCCCACGCGAGGAAATCAACGTCCGCGTCGAGCCGCGCGGCAATCGCCTCCGTCTGCGCTATCGGCTCGCACAACCCCTCGTAAGCCTTGCAACTATCTTTGAGCGCTTCGAGGTTGAGCCGGAGCGCGGTTGACTGCTGGCCGAGGTGGTCGTGGATTTCGCGCGCGATGCGGCGGCGCTCGTCCTCCTGTGTGCGGACGAGTTTGCGGAGCAGTTGCAGGCGCGCTCGCTCGACCCGCCGCCGCTCGGCGTTCTCCACGCGCAGCGCCTCGTTGGCCTGCGCCAGCTCACCCGTCCGCGCCGCGACCCGACGCTCCAACTCTTCGTGCGCGAGGCGCAGCGCCTCCTCCGCCAGCTTGCTCTCGGTCAGGTCGCGCGCGATCTTGGCGTAACCCATTAACGCGCCGTCGCGTAAGACAGTCAGCACGCCGCTCGCGTAGAAGCGCGAGCCGTCCTTGCGCATGTGCCAGCGCTCGTCGTTCGCGCACCCGTGCTCGCGCGCCGTGCTCATCTCCGCGAGGTGCGCGCCCTGCTCGCGGTCTTCGGGCGTGAAGATCATGGCGATGGATTGCCCGACGGCTTCCGCCCGCGTGTAGCCGAAGATGTGCTCCGCGCCGGGGTTCCAGATTTCGATGCGCCCTTCCACGTCCTGAATGATGATGGCGTAGTCCGTGACGCTCTCGATGAGCAGGCGCAGGCGCTCCTCGCTTGCGCTCAACTGCTCTTCCGCCGCCTTGCGCTGCGTGATGTCAACGAACGTCACGATCACGCCCTCGATGCGCTCTTCCGCCGTGCGGTACGGCAGAATGTTCATCAGATACCAGCGCCCGGCGTGCGTCCGGATTTCGCGCTGGATGGGTTGCAGCGTGTCGAGGACGCGCTCAATGTTCGCGGTCGAATCGCCGTCCACGATTTGACCGGTGATGTCGGAGAGCGGGCGGCCCACGTCCGAGGGCAGCAGGTTATAGAGGTCGCGCGCGCCCGGCGTAAACAGCTTCACGCGCAAGCCCCGGTCGAGGAAGATCGTGCCGATGTCGGTCGAGTTCATCAGGTTGCGGAAGTCGTTGTTTGCCTGACTCAACTCTTCGATCTTGATCTTCAACTCCTGATTGACCGTCGTTAGTTCTTCGTTAACCGACTGCAACTCCTCTTTGCTCGTCTCAAGCTCTTCGGCGGTCGAGCGCAACTCCTCGTTCATCGCCTGCAACTCTTCGTTCGAGGCTTTCAGCTCTTCGGTCTGCGTCTCGTACTGCTCGACGGTCGCGCGTAGTTGCGCCTTGACTCTCACCAACTCGTCTTCGAGCCGCCGCGCCGCAGGCTCGCCCGCGTTGACCATCTCGACCGCGTCCGCGCCGTCCGACGTATTCTCACCCTCGTCCTCGAAGAGAACGAGGATGAAGCCGCGCGCCGAGTCGTCTTCGCTCAGCACAGGGCGCACGAGCAGATTGACGAGGCGCGTGCCGCCGTCGAGATTGACGGCGACGCCGTGCGCCTCGACGTTCGTCCGGTTCTGCACGGCCTGATAGAGCGCCGTCCTCAGCTCAAGTCGAATTTCGGGGCGCACCAGCTTGAGCAGGTTGTGCGAAGCCTCGCCGCCCGCGACCTGCATGTAGCGCCCGGCGCGCTCCGAGAGGTGAACGATGTCGTACTCCTCGTTGACGACAACCGAGGGCGGCCCGTACTGCTCGACGAGCCGCTGGTGGAGGTCTGCGTAGGAGAGGCGGTCGAGAGCGCGCAACTCCTGCACGCGCTGCTCGCGCACTCGGCGCTCGGCGCTCTCGGCTAATACGAAATCTCCCCTGCCCGCCGCACGCCTGCCGCCAGAAAACGACATATCGTATGCGGGCGCAGGCAAGCGCGCGGGCGCGGGCCGACTCTTATAGATGTGCGCTTCCTTGTCGAAGCTCGTGAACAGATCGCTTGAGCCGTCCGTGGACTCCGACGTGCCGAGGAAGAGGAAGCCGCCGGGGTTCAAGGCGAAGTGGAAGACCTGCATGACGCGCTCCTGCGCCGCGCGGTTGAGGTAGATCAGAAGGTTGCGGCACGTGACGAGGTCGAGGTGCGAGAAGGGCGGGTCTTTGATGAGGTTGTGATGAGCGAACAGCACGCGCTCGCGCAACTCGCGGCGCACGCGGTAGCCGTCCGGCTCTTTCGTGAAGAAGCGGCGCAAACGCACGGGCGAGATGTCGGCCACGTCCGCCCCCGTATAGAAGCCTTCGCGCGCGGTGGCAATGGCCTGCTCGTCTATGTCTGTGGCGAAGACCTGTATCGCCGACGTGTACGACAACCCTTCCGCAAACTCCGTGAGCAGCATCGCCAGCGTGTAGGCTTCTTCGCCCGTCGCGCAGCCCGCCACCCAGACCCGCACCTGATCCTGCGCGCCCTTGCCCTTGAAGAGTCTGCTGATGACGGCGCGCTCCAATGCTTCAAAGGCTTCGCAGTCGCGGAAGAAGTTCGTCACGCTGATAAGCAGGTCTTTCAAAAGCGCGTGCGCCTCTGCCTTGTGCTCGCGCATGAAGCGTGCGTAAGAGCGCAGCCCGTCAAGCTCGTGGACGTTGATGCGCCGCTCGATGCGCCTGAGCACGGTCGGGCGCTTGTAGTTCGAGAAGTCGTGCCCGGTGCGGACGCGCAGTTGCGTGAAGATATCGCGCATCGTCTGTTCTTCAGTCTCCGGGTGCTCGCGCAACTCCGCCGCGATACTCGTCTGGCCGAACCGTTCTTTGTAGGCGATGATCTTGCGCGGTATCTCGGCGACGGGCAACACGTAGTCAACGAGTCCGGTCGCCATCGAGTTGCGCGGCATGTCTGAATACTCGGCTTCCGACGGCTCCTGCACGAGGCAGATGCCGCCCATCTCCTTGACGCGCTTCATACCCATCGAGCCGTCCGGCCCCGTGCCCGACAACACGACGCAGACGGCGTGCGCGTTCTTCGACATGGCGAGCGTGCGGAAGAAGATGTCAACGGGCGCACGCCGCTCCTCGACGCGCGTTATTTCAGAGAGCGCGAGGTGTCCGTCGCCCATCGCCAGACTCTTGTTCGGCGGGATGACGTAGACGTGGTTCGGCTCGATCTTAACGGCGTCTTGCACCTGCGTCACCGGCATTTTGGTGGCGAACTGCAAGACCTCCGCCAGATGGCTCTCGTGCTCCGGCGACAGGTGCAGGATGACGACGTAGGCCATGCCACTCTCAGGCGGCACGTTGACGAAGAACTCCTTAAAAGCCTTGATGCCGCCCGCCGACGCGCCTAAGCCCACGACGAGAAAGTCGTCGCCGTTCGGCTGGCTCGCGGGTTCCACGGCCATCGGATCGTTGCTGTCAGTAGTGCCGCTCATGTTTGAAGCCTTACTTATTTCATGAATACCAGGAATGATCGCCGCCGGACTTATTTTTCGATGCGGACTGGATAAGGGAACAGCATTGGCGGCGGTCGGGAAGGGAAGTTTAGTTCAATTCGCTCGCGCTGTATAGCAGAGTCTCATGCGTTCGGCGTTCGCCGCGCCGTGTGTGATAGACTTCATTAAATTCTTTACCCGGTCGGCTGTCTGCGAGTCATAAAGAAGCCGCCCGTGGTCTCGGTCGCGAGGAGGGTCGTCTAGAGTGCCATCAAGGGACATCGTCGTCATCGGAGCATCCGTCGGCGGCATCGAGGCGCTGCGGACGATAGTGGGGGGGGTGCCGGCAGACTTTCCGGCCTCCGTCTTCGTCGTGATGCACGTCTCGCCTCAATCGCCGAGCATTCTAGCCGACATACTCGACCGCGCCGGGGCGCTGCCGGCGGCGAACGCGGCGGACGGCGAGCGCATTCAACCCGGAAGAATCTACGTCGCACCCCCCGATCACCACCTCGTCATCGAGCCGAACCGCGTCCGCGTCACGCGCGGGCCGAAGGAGAACCGCTTTCGCCCCGCCGTTGACCCTCTGTTCCGCTCGGCGGCGCAGGTTTACGGCCCGCGCGTTATAGGCGTTATTTTGACGGGCTACCTGGACGACGGCACGGCGGGCCTGTGGGCCGTAAAGCAACTCGGCGGAACGAGCGTAGTGCAAGACCCGCAAGAAGCGCTCGCCCCTTCGATGCCCGCGAGCGCATTGAGACAGGTGCGCGTGGATCATTGCGTGCCCGTGGCGGAGATTGCGCCCCTGCTTGTGCGCTTGACGAGCGTGCCGGTCGAGGAGAAAGGAGTGCACCGGGTGACGAAGGAGTTGGACATTGAAGTCAGGATAGCGAAGGAGCAGAAGGCGCTCGAAGCCGGCGTGCTCAAACTGGGCGAGCCGTCCCTGTACGCCTGCCCGGAGTGCCACGGCGTGCTCTTGCAGTTGAACGAGGAGAAGCGCATGCGCTTCCGTTGCCACACCGGCCACGCCTATTCGTCCGACGTTCTGCTGGCGGAGATTAACGAAGGGGTCGAGGACTCACTCTGGAACGCGATCCGCGCCATCGAGGAGAGCGTGCTGCTGATGCGCCACATGGCGGAGCATCTGAGCGAGAGCAGCCATAGCGCCGCGGAATCTCTCGCGCGCGCGGACGAAGGCCAGCGGCGCGTGGATTTAGTAAGGCAGGCGTTGGAGACCCGTGAGCAGTCGAGCATAGTCGAGCCGGTTGACACGGTGAAAACGTAAAATGCCTCTCGTCAGCGCCCTACGAGACGACGAAACCCGCGCCCCATCCCGCCAGAGGTCTGGTAACTCAGCCGATTCGCCCGAACGTCTTAACAACGCTCTGTTATCGCGCCTTTACCCTCCTGTGATCTGTACCGGGTCGTACAGACAACACCACGTCTTCGATAGTATTTTTAACGTTCCCCTAATCTAACAGATTTATATCCGTGCGGACCCGACACTTATGGCCCGAGCCGGATGACGACCGCGGACTGAAGACCCCGTTCCGTCCGCTTTTTTTAGACCCACAGCCTGAGGGTCTATTACATGATGCTGCCGGTGTCAGAGACAGGATAGCCATGCACGTTAACGATCATAAAACTTCGGATAACACTCTCACGCCTACGGCCGGAGCCGCTTCATATTCGCCCGACCTCGTATGCATGTCGCATCTGCGCTGGGACTTTGTTTACCAGAGGCCGCAACACCTTCTAAGCCGCTGCGCGCAAACGCGGCGCGTCTTCTTCATCGAAGAGCCGGTTTTCGAGAATGGCTCGATGCGCCTCGAAGTGAGCAAGCGAGACTGCGGGGCGTGGGTCGCCGTGCCGCATCTGCCCGAAGGTCTGCGGAGCGAGGTCGCGCTGGCGACGGTCAAGCGCGAGATGATTAACCGGCTCTTCAGGGAACACGGGATACGCGATCACGTCCTCTGGTACTACACGCCGATGGCGCTTGACTGCACGCGCCATCTGAAGCCGCTCGCGACCGTCTACGATTGCATGGACGAGCTGTCGGCGTTCAAGGGCGCGCCGCCCGAACTACGCGAGCGCGAGGATGAGCTTTTCAGCCGCGCCGATCTCGTCTTCACGGGCGGGCAGACGCTCTACGAGGCAAAGCGCGACCGTCACCCTGCGGTCTACGCCTTCCCCAGCAGCATTGACCACGAGCACTTCGCGCAGGCGCGCACTACGATTCGCGAGCCTCAAGATCAGGTCGCCATTCCGCACCCGCGACTCGGCTTCTTCGGCGTGATTGACGAGCGCCTGGACATAGAGTTGCTAGACGCGGTCGCGCACGCGCGCCCCGATTGGCAGATTGTGATGATCGGGCCGGTCGTGAAGATTGACCCAGCCGCTTTGCCCCGGCGCGACAACATCCACTACCTCGGCGGTAAGGCATATGCGGATTTGCCCGCGTACCTCGCGGGCTGGGACGTGGCGCTCCTGCCGTTTGCGCGCAACGAGTCAACGCGCTTCATCAGCCCCACGAAGACGCCGGAGTACCTCGCGGCGGGCAAGCCCGTCGTCTCAACTTCGATCCGCGATGTGGTGCGGCCATACGGGGACATGAAGCTGGTCGGCATTGCGGACACGGCCGAAGAGTTCGTTAAAGCCGTTGAGTTCGCCCTCGACGAACGTGGCCGGAGCGCGGAATGGCTCGCGCGTGTGGACGAGTTTCTGGGGCAGACTTCGTGGGACAAGACGTGGGGGCAGATGTCGCGCCTGATCGAAGAGGTCGCCGCGACGCGCCGCGCGTCAGTCGTCACCACGCGCGCTGCCGCCGGGGGCATGTTCGCGGGCGCGGCGTCTTAGTCATCAGCTTTCATACGTCGAACGAGGGGGAAGCAATGTTTGATTATCTAATAGTCGGGGCGGGGTTCGCCGGAAGCGTTCTGGCTGAGCGGCTGGCCGTCGGGTCGGGCAAGAAGGTTCTCATCTGTGACACGCGCCCGCACATCGGCGGTAATGCCTACGACCATTACAATGAGGCGGGCATCCTCGTCCACAAGTACGGCCCGCACATCTTCCATACGAACTCGCGCGAGGTCTTCGAGTATCTCTCGCGCTTCACCGGGTGGCGTTCCTATCAACATCGCGTGATGGCGAGCGTGGACGGGCAACTCGTCCCCATCCCGATTAACCTCAATACGATTAACAAGCTCTACGGGCTGAACCTGACTTCGTTCGAGGTCGAAGAGTTCTTCAAGAAGGTGGCCGAGCCGGTCGAGCAGGTGCGGACTTCCGAAGACGTTGTAGTCAAAGCCGTCGGGCGCGAGCTTTACGAAAAGTTCTTCCGCAACTACACGCGCAAGCAGTGGGGCTTAGACCCTTCGGAACTGGACGCGTCGGTGACGGCGCGCGTACCGACGCGCACGAACCGCGACGACCGGTATTTTACTGACACGTATCAGGCGATGCCGCTTCACGGCTACACGCGCATGTTCGAGCGCATGCTCTCGCACCCGAACATCAAGATCATGCTCAACACGGACTACCGTGAGATCGAGCGCATCATCCCGTTCCGCGAGATGGTCTATACGGGGCCGGTGGACTCATTCTTCGACTACGCTTACGGCAAGCTCCCTTACCGCTCGCTCGAATTCAAACACGAGACGCACGACCGCAAGGAGTTCCAGCCCGCGCCCGTCGTTAACTACCCGAACGAGCATCTCTACACGCGCATCACCGAGTTCAAACAACTGACGGGGCAGGAGCACGAGAAGACGAGCGTCGTCTACGAGTTCCCGCAGGCCGAGGGAGACCCTTACTACCCCGTGCCGCGCAAGGAGAACGCCGAAGTTTACGCAAAGTACAAACAGCTCGCCGACGCGACGCCGGACGTGCATTTCGTCGGGCGACTCGCCACGTACAAGTATTACAACATGGATCAGATAGTCGCGCAGGCTTTAACCGTCTATGCGAAGCTGAGCGGCGCGGCGAAACGCTCGGAGGCCGTAGCAATGACGAAGGCGGCGCGCGCGGGCACGAACGGCAACGGTAATGGTCACCGGTCGTCAACCGGACTGACGCTGACGACCCCGTAGCGGAGGAAGCCGCGCGTCATGTCTATTCCGTCAGAGCCTTCCGACGCGACGCCGCTCGAAGTTTGGGGTGGCGTGGAATGCACCGTCAACCGCGTCGGCGACGCTTACTTCGACCAACTGGAGAGGAGCGGCCACGCCGGACGCGTGGGCGATCTCGACCTCTTCGCGGGCCTCCGAATCAGCGCGATGCGTTACCCCGTGCTGTGGGAGCGCACCGCGCCGCGAGGGCTTGAGGCAGCGGATTGGTCTTGGGCGGATGCACGCCTCACGCGTCTGCGCGACTTGAGCCTGCGCCCCATAGTCGGCCTCGTTCACCACGGCAGCGGCCCGCGCGCCACTAGCCTCGTTGACCCTACGTTCCCCTCTCAGCTCGCCGAGTTCGCGCGCGCAGTCGCCTCACGCTACCCGTGGGTCGAGGACTACACGCCCATCAACGAGCCGCTCACCACGGCGCGCTTCAGCGGCCTCTACGGGCACTGGTATCCTCACGGGCGCAACGCCGAGAGCTTCGCGCGCGCGCTCGTCGCGCAGTGCCGCGCCGTCGTCCTCTCGATGCGCGCCGTCCGCGAGATTAACCCCGCCGCGCGTTTAGTGCAGACGGAGGATTTGGGGAAGACGCACAGCACACGCGCCCTCGTCTATCAAGCCGAGTTCGAGAACGAGCGGCGCTGGCTCACCTTTGATCTTTTGTGCGGGCGCGTTGGCAAAGAGCATCCGATGTGGGAGTACCTACGTTGGGCTGGGGTCGCCGAACCGGAACTGGAATGGCTGCTCGCCAACACGTGCCCGCCGGACATCGTCGGCGTCAATCACTACATAACGAGCGAGCGCTTTCTGGACGAGCGCGTCGAACGCTACCCGGCCCCCACGCACGGGGGGAACGGGCGGCACAGTTATGCTGACGTTGAAGCCGTGCGCGTGCTCGCCGAAGGGCTGACGGGGCCGCGCGCTCTGCTCATGGAAACCTGGGAGCGTTACCGTCTGCCAATCGCCGTCACCGAAGCTCACCTTGGTTGCACGCGCGAAGAACAACTCCGCTGGCTGAAAGAGATGTGGGACGCGGCGCGGTCAGCGCGCGCGCAAGGCGCGGACGTGCGCGCCTTAACCGCATGGGCGCTCCTCGGCTCGCACGACTGGAACAGCCTTCTGACTCGAAGGGATGGGTACTACGAGCCGGGCGTCTTCGACGTGCGCGGGCCTCGACCGCGCCCCACGGCGCTCGCGCGCGCTCTGCGCGAGATGACGGATGGATGCGAGCCGGATCACCCTGTTCTCGACTCGCCGGGCTGGTGGCGTCGCCTCGAACGCCTGCAATACTTGCCCGAGCAACCTCTTCATCGCCGCCAACGCGCCGCGCCCGCGACGAGGGAGCAATGGACGAAGGTGAGGAAGGGGCGCTCGCGCACGCTTCTGATTACGGGGGCGACGGGGACGCTGGGGCGTGCCTTCGCACGCGTCTGTCATGCGCGCGCGATTCCTTATCGTCTTCTCACGCGCAAGGAGTTGGACATCGCAGACCCGGCTTCGGTCGAGGCGGCGATGACGAGTTTCGAGCCGTGGGCAATCGTCAACGCCGCGGGCTTCGTCCGCGTGGACGACGCGGAGCGCGACGTGCAAGCGTGCCTGCGCGAGAACAGCGAAGGCCCCGCAACGCTCGCCGCAGCCTGCGCCGCGCGCGGGGTCGCGCTCGTCACGTTCTCGTCCGATCTGGTCTTCGACGGCTCGGCGCGTAAGATGCCCTACGTGGAGAGCGACGCCCCCGCGCCGCTCGGCGTCTACGGGCGCAGCAAGGCCGACGCGGAGACGCGCGTGCTGGCCGCGCTCCCTTCGGCGCTGGTCATCCGCACGAGCGCGTTCTTCGGCCCGTGGGACGAGCACAACTTCGTCGTGGCGGCCTTGCGCTCGGTCGCAGCGGGCGAACGCTTCGTGGCGGCGGACGACGCGACGGTCTCACCAACTTACGTCCCAGACCTCGTAAATGCGTGCCTCGATTTGCTGATAGATGCCGAGCGCGGTGTGTGGCATCTGGCGAACGAGAGCGCGGTCACATGGGCCGACCTTGCGCGGCTCGCGGCCGGACTAGCGGGACTCGACGCCAGTCTAGTCAACGCCCGTTCCACGCACACGCTGGGACTTGCCGCGCCGCGACCTGTTTACAGCGCGCTCGGCAGCGAGCGCGGCGCACTGCTCCCGCCTTTGGAGGACGCGCTCTCGCGATACATGAGAGACTGCGAGGTCGCATTCCGCGGCGCGCGTGCCGTCGCCAGCGCGAAAAGTCTTTAAGGCAAGGCGAGGGCGCGCTTGAATCCAACTTTTGTTACGGACGACAGAGGGCTACGAGCAAACAGACTCTTCGCCATCACCCATCATCATCCATCTAATGCAGCTTGAGCGGAATGAAATCCTTCGTCCTGAATACCCGCGTCCGCAGTTCGTGCGCGAAGCGTGGCTGAACCTAAACGGCGAGTGGGAGTTCGCCTTCGACGACGCCGACGAAGGTCTCCGGCTCGGCTGGCACGAGGGTGAGCCGAGCTTCGCCGGGCGGATCGTCGTTCCGTTCCCGTACCAGAGCGAGCTTTCGGGTATCAACGACAAGGCCGTTCACGAGCGCGTCTGGTACGCACGCTCGTTCGAGGTCCCGGACGAGTGGCGCAGGCGCGACCTCCTGCTACATTTCGGCGCGGTGGACTACCGTTCGACCGTCTGGGTCAACGGGCAGGAAGTGGGTCACAATCAGGGCGGGCACGTGCCGTTCCAGCTCGACATCGCGCCTTACATCAAGCCGGGTGAGAATCGGCTGACCGTTCGTGTCGCGGATGAGCAAGACCTCGGCCAGCCGCGCGGCAAGCAGTCAAGTACGGGGCTGCCCCACGACATTGACTACTACTGCACGACGGGCATCTGGCAGACGGTGTGGCTTGAGCCCGTCCCGTCCGTTAGGATCGAAGAGATAAGGGTCACGCCGCATGCCCACAGGAACGCCTTCGAGTTGGAAATCTACCTCCATGCGCCGTCGTCCGCGTGGAGGCTCGAAGCCGTCGCGCTCGAAGGCGGTCGCGCGGTCGCGTGCGCGGAGGCTCGAACTCCCGTGGCGACCGCGAGGCTCGAACTCAACATCCCTTACGCGAAGCTCTGGTCGCCCGAAGCGCCGAACCTCTACGACCTTGAGGTAAGACTCTTCGACGGCGACGAACTGCTCGACGAGGTCAAGTCATACGCAGGGCTTCGCAGCATCGAGGTGCGCGACGGGCAGGTCTGCATCAACGGCGAGCCGGTCTATCTCAAGATGGTTCTCGATCAGGGCTACTGGCCCGACGGCCTTCTGGCCGCGCCGTCGGACGAGGCGCTACAGACCGACATCGGGTGGGCGAAGGCGTTCGGCTTCAACGGCGTGCGCAAGCACCAGAAGATCGAAGACCCACGCTGGCTCACGTGGTGCGACCGTCTGGGGCTGCTCGTGTGGGAGGAGATGCCGAACGCTCGTGAGTGGTCGCCGCAGTCAGAGGAACGTCTCGCGGCGGAGTGGCGACGCGCGGTTCGTCGCGACTACAACCACCCGTCGGTCGTCGCGTGGGTGCCTGTCAACGAGAGCATGGGCTTCCCCGGCCTCGGCACGCATCATCCGGGGCAGTATGCCTTCATCGAGCGGATGGTGGCCGACACGCGCCGCCTCGACCCAACGCGCCCCGTCATAGACAACGATGGTTGGGAGCACACCGACATCACGGACATCTGCGCCATACATGACTACACGCCGACCGCCGAGGAGCTACGCAGTCGCTACCGCTTGAGGTCGGAGGGCGGGGAACTGCCCGCGACGGTCTGGATCGGCGGGAAGCCTCTGTTCTCGCGCGGCTCGAAGTACCGCGGGCAGCCCGTCGTGCTGTCAGAGGTGGGCGGCTTCCTGATGATCCCGCCGCACGTTCCCGCCGAAGCTCGCGACATGCTCTACCGGTTCTACGCCTCCGTAGGCACGGCGGAGGAGATGCTCGCGAAATACCGCGATCTGATGGAGGGCATCGCCTCGCTCGGCTTTCTGGCGGGTTTCTGCTACACGCAGCTCACCGACATCGAGCAGGAGATAAACGGCCTTCTGACCTACGACCGGCAGCCGAAGGTCTCACCCGAAAGCGTGGCCGAGATTCATCGCGAGCTCTTCAGCCGACCGAAATGACCGTGTTTGAAGAGAGGTCTGACGAGTGTCACGGGGTTATCAAGGAGTCTGGCCGGCCCACTCGAACTTTCAAGCGCAACGTGAGTCTCGCTCTCTGTCTTCAAGACCAGCCAGTCTAAAAAATGGCCTCATGTTAAAGACACGCGGCCCACATCCACGAGAATCGGGCTCTCTTCACTTTCCTACGTCGAACTTACCTTACACGCTCTGATGAGGTCGGCTGCGATACGGAAGGCGGGCGGTTCATGCTCCCCCATGTTGAAGGCTTATCGCTCATTTGTAAGATCAGCTTGCCGCCGCGCGAGACTTCCGCGTGCGTCAGCCAAGCGCGGTCAAGACGCCGCCCGTCGAGTGTCGCGGCTTGTACATACATGTTCGCCGCCGACGCGCCCCGCGCCTCGATTGTGAACGTGTGACCACCGCCCAGGTTGATGGCGGCGCTCGTAAATAGAGGGCTTCCGACGTAGTAGAAAGACTGTCCGGCGTTCGGGTACAGCCCCACTGCGTTCCAGATGTACCAGGAAGACATCGTGCCCGCGTCGTCGTTGCCGGGAAGCCCCGCGCGGCCCGTGCGATATTCGCGCTGCATCAGGCGTCGGACTTGCGCCTGCGTTTTGTCGGCGCGCCCCGCGTGGATGTAGAGGAATGCGGCGAGGATGTCGGGCTCGTTGACCTGCGTGTAGAGTCCTTCGGGACGCAACCCTGCGTCGCCCCCCGCGTCGCCGAAGAACGCATCCAGCCACTCGATGAACGGCCCGTCACCGCCGAGTTTGTTGATAAGCCCCTGCGCGTCGTGCGGAACGTAAGTCGAGTACTGATAGCCGGAGCCTTCGTAGTAGGGTGTGCTCATCCAAGTGAAACGCGGGTAGTCGAGCATATAGAGTTTGGTCTTGTCGTATGGCTCCATCCAGCCGCCCCCCTCTTCGCGCGGGCGGATTGATTTCGTCTCGCCGTCCCACAGGTTCATCCAGTTTCGGGAGCGCGCAAGATACTTTCGGCGGTCGGCGGTCTTGCCCAAGAGCTTCGCGACCTGAGCGAGGCAGAAGTCGTCGTAGGCGTACTCCAACGTGCGCGATGCCGAACGCTCGTTCTTCATGCTCAGATAGCCGCGCTGCTTATACTCGCCAACCTCTCTACCTTCGTAGAGGGAACGCGGGCTGTCGTCTTCGGCGTTCCTGACCATCGCCCTGTAGGCAATCTCGTAATCAATACCCTTCAAGCCCTTGACCAGCGCGTCGGCCACAACCACGTCGGAGTTGGAGCCGCCCTGCGTCATGCCGTTCGCCCCGGCGACGCGCGCGTCGGGCATCCATCCGGTGTGCCTGTAGGTATCGACGAGCGAGCGCACCATGTCGCGCTGGCGTTCGGATTGAATCAGGGTCAGCAGCGGGTGGAGCGTGCGGAACGTGTCCCAGAGAGCATAGAAATCTTCGTAGTGCGGCTCGCCCGATTGCCACCAGACGTTCTCGCCCGTCAGGTCATGCGGCATGTAGTGTGAGCGGTAAAGCGCCGTGTAGAAGATGCGGCGCTCGTCGTCGGTGCCGCCCTCAACTTTGATCTTCGACAAGACCTGTTCCCAAGCCGCGGCAGCGCGGCGGCGCACCTCGTCAAAGCCCGCTCCTCCCGTTTCGCGTGCGACGTTTGCGCGCGCCTTCTCACGGCTGACGAAGGACAGTCCGATCTTGACTTCAACCTTGCGCGCGCCCGTCGTGTCGAAGGTGACGAATGCGCCCGCGCCAGTCTGCTCGCCGGTAAGGAAGCGCGCGCCCGCGTGTAGTTCGTCGCCGCGCCACGTGCCGAAGGACGCGAACGGTCGGGAGAATTCAGCAGAGAAATGCAGCGTGTAAGGAGAGGGATTCCAGCCCCCAATGAAGTCGCCGGTGCCCTCGACGCGGTTCGGCGCGACGACGCGCGTTGTGCTGGCTATCGGCCTTTGCCGACGCCCCGCGCCGCCGCCCGTGAACACGACGGAGGCGGCGTCTAAAAGCAGGTGCGCCTGCTTCGAGGCGGGAAAGGTGTAGCGATGCACGGCGACGAGCCGCGTCGTAGTCAACTCGACCCGCACATCCGGCTTCGCGAGCGTCACGGCGTAGTAGCCGGGCTCGGCCGTCTCGTCGCGCTTCGGGGACGAGAGGTCTTTCGTGTTGATGTCGCCAACCAGAGGCGTGATGCGAAAGTTGCCGTACTTGCTCTCGCCGCCCGTCCCCGAAACGTGCGTCTGCGAAAAGCCGACGATGGGTTTGTCCGACTCGTAACCGGAGGTGTCCCAGTGATTCGGGTCGGAGTTGGGGATGGTGTCCGGGCTCGGGTTGGCGAAGCCGAAGGGGATGGCCGCGCCCGGCACGGTGTTGCCGCCCGCGTCCGCACCGACGAACGGGTCAACGTAAGAGGTGAGGCGTAGGGCGGGCTGCATCTGCGCGTTGGTCGGATTAACGAGCAGCAGGCACGTCAGGGCAGCACACAGCCGCACGATTTTTTGCCGCGTCGGTTTTCTCCGTCCGTCAACTTTGGTTTTTCCGTTCACGCGTCGCATCACGCGTCGCACGCCTTTCGATTCCGGCGCATTGCGCCTCTGACGCTTCACTTGATTTTCTCGAAGATGATTCGGTAAATGTCGAAGCCGAGTCCGGTAGACTTGCTATTCTTGCCTACCAGTTTGAACATCACCCGGTTGTCGCCTTCCTTCAACTCAAGTTCAGCCAACGGGATCACGTCGCTCTTCACCCTGTCCGCAGCGTAGAGGTCGGCCGGACTCCCGACGCCCACTTCGTTCTCGAAGATTTGCACGATAGCCTGTCCGGGGCCTTTGATCGCTTCGATGGAGACTCTGTATTTCGCGGCGGCGGGCATCTCGCAGATGAACGAGATGTAGTGGTCGCCGAAAACCTCGCGGCCTTCCGCCCTCATCGAAAGATGCCTCAACTGCTCGCCGCCGATTTTGTCGTCACTCTTCATCAGCACCGCGTTCGACCAAGAGAAGGCGTGGATGGGCGTCGTCCAGCCGGGCGTGAAGACTACTCTCTGCGGGTCTTTGACTTCTCTTTCCTCCAACGGGGGAAGGCCGTGGTTGCCGGTCGGCATGTTCTCCGAATAGAGGAAGGTGACGGAGGTGTAGTCGGTTGGAATCCTGTTGCCGGTGGGGCCGTGCTCGATGGTCGAGAGGATGCTCTCTTTGAAAGCGTAAACGTCGGTGAGCATGAAGCGATAGCCGCCCGTTCTGCCGAGATGCCTTTTGAAGTCGAGGCTTCCGCTCAGAGGGAGCGAAACCCTCGTCTCCCAACGCCCCGGCACGTCGTACCACCCGCCGTTGAAAAAGTCCTCCGACCCCGTGCCGTGGATAACCGCCTCGCCGTCTATAGTGGTCTGGTCGTCGCCCTCGAAGAACTCCGGGATGCCGCCCGGCTCCATGCCCTGCGCCTGAAGTATGAAGCCGACGACGTGCCCACGCCCACGCGTCTCGATGAAGGTGAAGGGGCGACCTGCGGCGGTCGGGTTCTCCCTGCGCCAGACGGCATAGAGCCTGCCCTCGTCCGCTCTCCTCCCAACGTTTGTAAACTTGACTTCCGATTGCACGCTGATTGCCGTGCCGGTCGTACTGTCGGAGACCAACTCGATACGCGCCGACTTGTCGAAAGGCATCGGCAGATAGACGTAGTTTGTGTCATCCGTCGTGCCCAACAGGAGTGACTTGACGGCGGGCTGCCCGAAGCTGTAGCCGAAGAGATCGCTGACGGGACAATCAACCGCCGCTCCGCTCTCGCCGTCCCAGTAAGCGCGTATGCGAACGTCGCGCGCTTTACCCGCGAAGGCGCGCGCCGGGCCGAGCCTCAAGCCCACGATGCGGCCCGGCCTGTCGCTCTCGAAGATGGTGACGGCCTTTCCCGGCGCGAGCGATTGATTGGAAGTGCGCGTCTGTATCGTCGCTCCGGCGGGGGCGGCATAGGCGCTCAGGTCTGAGCCTGTCGCGGCGAGCAGCCTCCGCGCCTTGTCGAGATGTTCGTCAAACTCCTTCGACGGCGTGGCGGCGAACGACTCGACGCGCGAACTGGTGGAAAAGGTAGCGTAGTTGATCTGATAGAACATTACGCGGTCGGCTTTGACCAAGACCTTGCACGACTCTTTGTAAGGCAGCGGCAGGTAGGAGTAGAAGCCGCCCGCACCGATACCGACGACCGGTGAGAGAAAGGGAGCTTGGCTCCCAGTGAAAAGGTCTCTGAATTTAATCCGTATGCGGGGAGTCGCTTCGCCGTCGAAGTAGAACTCGACCACGTCGTCGGTCGGCGTCGGCGTCCAAATCCTGTAGATGACGCCGGGGCCTTTCAAGTCGGCGATGACGAGGCCCGCAGGCTCTTTTTTCACGAACGAGTATGTGCCGTTGAACCCGTCGTCGTTGCCGCCTGATCTGTCGTAGCTTGAGACGGAGCCGACCTTGACCGAACGCCTGAACGTCGGGAGCAAGTCCAGCCTGTGCAGTTCCTCGATGCCCGGCGCGGGGATGGCCTGCGCGCCAGCGGGCTGTTGGAGAACGGCGGCTGCCGAGAGCAGCAGGGCGGCGATTAAGATCCGTTTCATATGGCCCGGCGTCTAACCTTCGTAGCCGTTTGGGTGACTCTGCATCCACGCCCACGCCGACCCGACGATCTCCCGCAGGCTTTGGAACTGCGGCGACCATCCCAACTCCCCTTTGATCTTCTCTGAGCTTGCGACCAGCACCGACGGGTCGCCCGCGCGTCGCTCGGCCACCCTTACAGGAATGTCCCGCCTCGTCACTTCGCGCGCCGCCTCAATAACCTCATGCACGGTATAGCCGTCGCCCCCGCAGCCGAGATTGTAGACCGCGCTGCGCTCATCCAATACGGAGAGCGCGAGGACGTGCGCGCGCGCGAGGTCTGTGACGTGAACGTAGTCGCGCACGCACGTGCCGTCGCGCGTCGCGTAGTCGTCCCCGTAAATTTCGACGTGCGTGCGACGCCCCGCGGCGACCTGCAAAACAATGGGGATGAGGTGCGTCTCCGGGTCGTGCTGCTCGCCGAAGCGCGCGGTCGCGCCCGCGGCGTTGAAGTAGCGCAAAGAGGCGTAGCGAATCCCGTAAGCCCCCTCGTACCAACGAAGCGACTGCTCAAAGGCGAGCTTTGTCTGGCCGTAAGGATTGGTCGGGCTTGTCTGATCGGTCTCTTCTATCGGCTGCTTTTCCGGCTCGCCGTAGACGGCGGCGGTCGAGGAGAAGACTATGCGCCGCACCGCGCCCTCGCGCATCGCGTCGAGCAGCGCGAGTCCGGCAACGACGTTGTTGCCGTAATACTTCGATGGCTGGCTGACGGACTCACCGACGAGCGAGCTTGCGGCGAGGTGGATGACGGCCTCGATCCCATGCTCGTTGAGAGTCCGCCGTAGCGTCGCGCCGTCATTAAGACCCGCCTCGACTAATACCGCATCGGGGTGCGTAGCGGCGCGGTGCCCCTTCGAGAGGTCGTCGTAGACGACCGCCGTGTGCCCCGCGGCAATCAACTCTTCCGTGACCACGCTGCCGATGTAACCCGCCCCGCCCGTGACAAGCACTCGCAATCCCTTTGCCCTCCCGACGCCTGCGCGAAAGAATGTTTGAGTTCGTCTGTGAGTCCGGCGCGGCAGCGGGCGAAGCGCCCCGCGCAAAAAAGTTTTCGGGTCGCCTTTAGCCGACCTGCTCGACGAGCGGAGCGATTGTCTCGTACAGTTCTTCGTCACCCTCGCCAACCACTACGCCCTCGAACAACCGCCAGCGTTCGACGTGCTCGATTGTCTCGCCCGGCTCAAGTGCGGCGAGCGGCGAGAGCGACTCCAACTCGATGAACGAGCCGGCAGTAAAGACTTCGTTGTTGCACCCCGCGTCCGGGTATTGCGCGCCCTCCTCGTAGCTGAAACGTTTGACGAAGAGTGACGCGCCGCGCAGGTACGCGGCCCAGCCGCGCTTGTTGCCGACGCCTATCTTCTGCGGCTCGGCGGCGCGCTCATCCGACCTCACCAGAATCAGTTTTCGTCCGAAGCTCAGGCGTGCGTCGCTCATGTCCGTGTAGGGCCAGACGACGAGCGGGCGCGCGTGCAGCAGGCATTCGGGGTGCGGCCCGAAAGGCTCCTGCGGGATGAGGGCCGTCCCGCCGCCGCGCATGATCGTCAGCGCCCACGCCGCAAGCTCTACACGCCAAGCGCCCAAGTTGGTGATGCGGTGCGTGAGCGTCACGCCGCCCGCGCCGTCGAGGGCGAGCGTCATCTCTTTCCGGAGGCTCGTCCGCATCTCGGCGGGCGGCGTCAGACGTATCGCGTGCTCGCTCAACTGCTCGAAGGCGACCGGCTCGTTGTCAGGCGCGTAACTGCGCGGCTTGGCTTCGGGCGCGCTCCACAAACGATGGCCCCCGTATGGTCGCCACACGCCCCACTCCGTCTCCACACGCTCGCCCGCGCACTCGCCGAGGACGTTCTCGCCGCCCTTGAGTGCGTAGCCGAGGACGCGTGGGCCGACATCGGTCGTAACGACGACCTCCGCAACGCCGTCCGTCAGCGCGTAGCAGTTGGGCAGACCGAGATGCTCGACTCTCTTCAACTCTTGCTGCTCCGTTCTCTTCAACTCTTGCTCCGTGTTCCTCGACTCCTGCTGCTCCGCCCGCCGCGCTTCAGTAGGAGAACGCCTCGTAAATTTCTTCATCGCCCGCGTCGTGCGACTCGACGATTGGGTTGAAGCGCAGAAGAAAACGCGCACGCTCTGAAAGCTCGGCGAGCGCGGCACGGGGCACACGGATCGAGACCTCCGGGCGCAAGAGCCAGCGGCGGCTGTAACCGACGACGACCATCGGGCGCGGCCCGCGCGTGCGGTTCGGCGTCCCGCGATGCAGGCCGCGCACGTCGCGTATCAACACGTCGCCCGCATCCATCAGTACCGGCACGAGCGCGGCTTCGCCCGACTCGATGCGCCGCATCCCTTCCTCCTTCGAGAGCATGTGCGTCCCGCGCGCGACCTCGAACGGGCCGTGCTCGGCCGTCACGTCCACGAGCGGAAAGTTGACGGCGAGTTGAAAGGGCGGGGTCTCTCGTCCCGTTTCGGGGAAGAGCGGCGGCGCGTCGCGGTGAATCTCCTGATACTCCGACCCTTCGAGCGGCGTGTCGGTTGCGAGCTGACACATCACTGCGTCCGTACCAACGAGCGCCTGTACGACTCTGAGCACGTCCTCGTCCTCGAACACCTGCGGGTCGGCGAAGGGCGCAACGAACGGGAGCGTCACATAGTAACGTGCGGGGCCGCGGTTGTGCCTGTGCCCCTCGCGCTCGATGTGGCGCGCGAGCAGGGGCGCGAACGCCGCGCGCCATTCGTCCATCTTCTCGCGCGGGAAGTGGCGCGGCAGCAGGCAGAATC
>JAVXWN010000092.1:0-9246 GCA_032230645.1 Acidobacteriota bacterium
CGCCGCAAGGGCGCACCATGACGTGATAGGGCCAGACGGCCTTGCCCGAAGGCTGCTCGAACTCGACCTCCTCTTCGATTAACTGCCAGCCCTGTCGCGCGTAGAAGGGCGCGAGGCGCGGCAGACAGAAGAGCATCCCAAACTCGACTCCCAACTCATCGCACATAAAGTCATCGGCGCGGCGCATCGCGGCGTGGACGTAGCGGCGTCCCTGCGCTTCGGGGATAGTAACGACTCCGCCGATGCCGCCGACCGTGACCTCACGGCCACCTGCTGAGACCTTCGTCTTCAAGACGCCGACGTGGCTCAACGCGCGCCCGTCCTCTTCCGTGATGAAGTGAAAGTCCTTCGGCCGCCAGCGATAGTCCGCGTCCTCTAGGCCGAAGATGTCCTTGCCCCAGAAGAAGAGCGCCTGCCGTTCCTCGTCGGTAAGCGCTTCCGCAAATCTTATTTCGACGCTCAAGTCGTTTCTCTCATGCGAAATTGCCGATTGCCCGCTGAGGCGAAAGGCAATATAGTGTCTCCACACCGGAACATTCAGGACTGCCGTTTTAAAGCTTTCCACGGCGGAACACAAGAACATTCTTCTGAGGAGCCTTACACATGTTGAGGGTACGTCGTCTCATGCACAAATTTACGCCCGCAATCTCTCTGCTCGCCGCCGCCTTTCTTCTCGTCGGCAACATGCCGCAGGCTGTGCAAGCGCGGCAACAACAGGCGGCACAGCCATCAACGACTGCTTCGCAGAAGAAGCCGTTCGGGCCGCTCGCCTACAGGCAGATCGGGCCGTTTCGCGGCGGGCGCTCGGGCACGGTCGCGGGCGTTCCCTCGCAGCCTTTCGTCTACTACTTCGGCTCGACGGGCGGCGGCGTGTGGAAGACCACGGACGGCGGGGTGACGTGGGAGCCTCTGGGCGACCAGACGTTTAAGACCGGCTCGGTTGGTGCCATCGGCGTCTCGGAGTCAGACCCGAACATCGTCTACGTCGGCATGGGCGAAGAGACTCTGCGCGGCAACGTCTCGCACGGCGACGGGATGTACAAGTCAACGGACGCGGGCAAGACTTGGAAGAAGCTTGCGGGGCTCGACGACACGCGCCACATCTCGCGCGTGCGCGTGCACCCGCGCAATCCCGACTTAGTTTATGTCTCGGCCATCGGCCACGCCTTCGGCCCCAACGAGCAGCGCGGCGTCTTTCGCTCGAAGGATGGAGGCAAGACTTGGGAGAAGGTTCTCTATCGCGGGCCGCAAGCGGGCGCGATTGATTTGACCTTCGACCCGACGAACGCAAGCGTGCTCTACGCGGCGTTCTGGCAGATCGTGCGCAAGCCTTGGACGTTCGAGAGCGGCGGCCCCTCAAGCGGCCTCTTTAAATCAACCGACGGCGGCGACACGTGGCAAGAGATTACGCGCAACCCCGGACTGCCGCGCGGCGTCATCGGCAAGATAGGCGTGACGGTCTCGGGCGCAGCGCCCGACCGCGTGTGGGCGCTCGTCGAAGCAGAGGACGGCGGCGTCTTTCGCTCCGACAACGGCGGCGCGACGTGGACACGTGTCAACGAGTCGCGCGACCTACGGCAGCGCGCTTGGTACTACACGAAAATTTACGCCGACCCGCAGAACGCCGAGCGCGTCTACGTTCTCAACACCGGCTTCTATCGCTCGAACGATGGCGGCCGCACCTTCTCGAACATCTCGGTTCCGCACGGCGACAATCACGACCTCTGGATAGCACCCAACGACCCGCAACGCATGATTGAATCGAACGACGGCGGAGCGAACGTCTCCGCCAACGGCGGGCGGACGTGGACGGAGCAGGATCAGCCGACCGCGCAGTTCTACCGCGTCGCGCTTGATGAAGACTTCCCCTACAACGTCTACGGCGCGCAGCAGGACAACTCGACGGTCGAGATACGCAGTCGCACCGAAGACTTCGGCATTGACCGCGACGCATGGCACGACGTGGGCGGGGGCGAATCGGGCTGGATTGCCCCTAACCCTAAAGACTCGAACGTGGTGTTCGCGGGTTCATACGGCGGACTGCTCACGCGCTACGACAATCGCACCAAGCAGTTGCGCGAGGTCAACGTGTGGCCCGACAACCCTATGGGCTCGGGCGCTGAGGGGATGAAGTATCGCTTCCAGTGGAACTATCCCATTCTCTTCTCGCCGCACGAGCCACATGCGCTCTACGCGGCGGGCGACCACCTCTTCCGCTCGATGAACGAGGGGCAGACGTGGGAGATGATCAGCCCCGACCTGACGCGCAACGACAAGTCGAAACAAGGCGCGGCGGGCGGCCCCATCACGAAAGACAACACGAGCGTCGAGTATTACGACACGATCTTCACCGTGGCCGAGTCGCCCGTGCAGAAGGGCGTCATCTGGACTGGCTCGGACGACGGGCTCGTACAGGTCACGCGCGATGACGGCAAGACGTGGTCGAACGTCACGCCGAAGGGGATGCCCGAGTGGATTCAAATCAACTCAATCGAGGCTTCGCCCAACGATGCCGCTACCGCATACGTCGCGGCGACGATGTACAAGTGGGACGACTTCCGGCCCTTCCTCTACAAGACGAGCGACTACGGCAAGTCGTGGAAGAAGATTGACACGGGGATTGCTGACGGAGCCTTCACGCGCGTCATACGCGAAGACCCCGCGCGGCGCGGGCTGCTCTACGCGGGAACCGAACTTGGCATGTACATCTCTTTCGACGACGGCGAGCGTTGGCAGCCGTTCCAGTTGAATCTGCCTTACACGCCCATCACAGACCTCGCCGTTCACAAGCGCGAGCATGATCTGGTTGTCGCCACGCAGGGGCGCGGCTTCTGGATTCTCGATGACCTGCCAGTGCTTCAACAGTTGACCGACGCGCAACGCGCGGGCGCGGGCGAGTCGGCGCTCTTGAAACCCGAAGATACTTATCGCATGCCCGGCGCGGGCGGCTTCGCGCTACCCTCGACGGTCACGGTCGGCGCGAATCCGGCGAACGGAGTCGTCGTCTACTACTACTTGAAGTCGAAGCCCGCGACCGAAGTGACGCTCGAATTCTTCGACCCGGCGGGCAAGTCAATTCGCAAGTTCACGGCGAAGGCTCCGCCGCGTCCACAGCCCACGCCGACGCCCTCGGCAGCAGGAGGCACAGCGGGTCAGCCCGGCACTTCGACCGCACCCGGCTCGGCTCAGGTGCAGCAGCCGCCCGAGCAACCCGCCGCGCCTTCGGGTGAAGAGTCAACGGAGTTCACGGGGCGCGGCAGCGGTGGCGGTGCGCGTGTCTCGACCGACGCGGGACTGAACCGCTTCGTCTGGGACATGCGCTACACCGATGCGACGCGCTTCCCCGGCATGATTCTCTGGGCGGGCGAGACGCGCGGGCCCCGTGCGGTGCCCGGCACTTATCAAGTCAAGCTCACCGCCGACGCGCAGACCTACGCGCAGACCTTCGAGATAAAGAAAGACCCACGGCTCCAGACCACGCAGGACGATTTCAACAAGCAGTTCGCGCTCCTCTTAAAGATTCGCGACAAGCTGACCGAGACGCACAACGCCGTCGCGCAGATACGCGACGTGCGCCGACAACTTGACGACCTCTTGAAGCGCATCGGCGACCAACCGAACGCCAAAGCGGTCGTCGCGGCGGGCGCGGCTCTCAACCGGAAGCTGCAAGCGGTTGAAGAGGAGTTGTATCAGACGAAGAATCAGAGCAGTCAAGACCCCCTGAACTTTCCCATCCGACTCAACAACAAGCTGGCCGCGCTCGGTGGCGTCGTCGGCAGCGCCGACTCTCAGCCTACCGAGCAATCCTACACGCTCTACGATGAGCTTGCGGCGAAGATAGACGCGCAGCTAAGACAACTCAATCAAGTGATGACGGACGACCTCAAGAGCTTTAACACTCTGGTGCGCACGTCCGACATCCCGGCCGTCATCGTCAAGCCTTCACCCGCCGCCGCAGGCGCGCAAGCCGGAACGCCGGGTGGAGAGCAAGAAGAGGAACCGGGCGGGTGAATTAGAGTAGAGAGCGAGTCACCACCGCAGACACAGAGGACACGGAGAGGGCACAGGGAACTTTAAAACTCTGTGCCCTCTCCGCGTGCTCTGCGTCTGCGGTGATAAGAACCTTCACTGCGACGACGCAACTTGCGGTTGATATAGGTCGGCTTGAGCGGCGGGCTGTTCTTCGTCAGTCTCAACGCCCGCCCTCTCCCTGCGCATCTGTCGAAAGATGATGAGCGCAGGGACGAGAATCATCGCGAAGTAGTTGAGCATGTACGCCTGCTTGAAGAAGGTGAGCGAGAGCATCTGCGCGCAGGTGACGAGCAGCGTCACGCGCCGCAGCCAGTGGCGCTCGGGCAGAAAGAGCGCCGTCGGCAGAAGCATCCCCATGTACCACGCGTTGAACTTCGAGCTGACCACGCACATCAACACGAGCATGACGAGCGACCAGACCTCAATGAGCCTCTCCGTCGAACTCCTCTTCAGGAATCTCAGGTAGACGACGACGAGAAAGACGACGAATCCGCCGCGCAAAGTCAGGCGGATGGCGGCATCGAGCGTCTCTTTGAACGGCGTGAGCGGCGTGATGACACGCGCCACGTTCATGTAGATGTGTATCAGGAACGAGTGGAGCGAGTTGTCAATCAACGTGGCGTTGTCGCGTATGTCTTCGAGCCTGAACTGCCGCCAGTCCGCAATATACGGCGCGCTGGCCGCGACGACGACGAGCGCGCCAAGCAGGCCCCCCGCGACCACAACCTTCCAGCCTCTCTTCCTGAAGATATAGACCAGCGCGGGCAGGATGAGGAGCGCGGGCGCGTACTTCAACATCGTCGCGGCGGCAAGCACGGGGATGACCCACAGGTGCGCGCCTCGTATGACGAGATAGACGGCAAGCGCGAGCAGGCACCCGATGAGAATGTCGTTGTGCCCGTTCGCGATGTGATGCATCAGCACGAGCGGGTTCCAGAGAAACGAGTAGAGCGCGAGCAGAGGACGCGCGTGCCCGAGTCGCTTCGCGCCCGACCAGACGAGCCAGCCCGTGAAGCCGTAGGCGGCGGCGTTGACGGCCTTGAACAGCAGCAGCGTCAGAAACCAGTTGCCGCCTCCCAACCAGCAGAGCGCGCGCGCAAGCAGAGTGAAGAGGAAGCCGTAAGGGTTCGGATTATAAATCCAGTGATCCCACACCATCGGGTCTGTGCGCCATCCCGGTATCTCCGCGACGGTGTAGACATACGGGTTCATTTGGTAATGAACCTGTTGCCAGCCGCGATTGATGTAGCCGAAGACATCCGTGGAGTGGAAGGGATAGACGAAGATGCAGGCGATGCAGAAAGCGACCGCGAACCCGACGACCATCGAGACCTTCAGGCCGTCGCCCGAGTCTCGCACGATGCGATAGCCCTTCGCGAAGAGGTAGAGCAGCGGCAGCACCGCGAGCCAGATGAAGACCTCGCGCGCCGTGCGCGAGTAGACTTGAAAGCCCCGGACGTAGAAGAGAAAGGTGGCAAGGTAAACGGCCGCCGTGAGCGTCCCCACGCGTGCGAGGCTTCGAGAGGACTCGGCTCCGCCGCCCTTATCCCTTTGCAGTAAAGTCGCGCCCATATGGTCGGCCGACTGTAATCGAACGAGCGCCGTTTATCAAAAGTCACTTGCGCAGTATTCGTCACGGCCGGGTTACGGTGGCTGAACGGCAAAGGAGTCGCCCGGGGCTCTAAGCCTCGGGCGACCCCCAATCAGGCATACGACTTTGCGAGCCGTCGGCCCGAGCAAGCTACTGCACGACGGCGCAGATGGCATACGCCGTGAGCACCAGCGCGGCGTTGTTGGCCTTCGAGCCGTTAGCGGCGCTGACGCTCCAGCCGTTGATGCCGCTAAAGATGGAACTGAAGACCTGCATCGTGGAAGGATCGCCGTTACTGCCAACCGGGACGGTCGTCGTGAAGCCGCCCGCGATTACCTGCAACCCGGCCGGACACGTTGCCGTCGCCATTCCGCTCATCTGCTTTATGAGCGTGACGGGGCTGCTCGATATGCGTTGCAGCCCCGACATGCCGGGCACACCCTGCGGCCCTTGAATCCCTTGCGGCCCCTGCGGCCCTTGCGCCCCTTGAATCCCCTGTGGCCCTTGCGGCCCTTGCGCTCCGGTCGCACCCGGTTCACCTTGAGGGCCTTGCGCTCCCGTATCACCTTTCGGCCCTTGCAGCCCGGTTGCACCCGGCTCTCCCTGCGGCCCTTGCGGGCCCGGAGGGCCTTGCGGCCCTTCGCAACCGCAAGGCGTCGGCGTTGGTGTTGGCGACGGCGTCGGGGTGGGCGGCGGCGGCGCGTTGAGGTCGGACAATAACCAGACCTGATTAGCAGTCCCCGCGCTGTTCGCCGTAAAGACATTCATACGGTTCGTCGCCGGATCGAACGTGGCTGCGTGTGCTCCCGGCGGAGGGCCGCCCGTGGTCATCACCTGCGTCCAAGAGGCGGGCCCGCCGAGGCCATTGGCTCCGGAGAGTTCCCACGTCTCATCGCCTGTTGAGCCGGAGCCGCTGAAGATAATCATTCGATTGTTGGCCGGGTCGTTGCCGGTCGCGCCGACTTGGCGCGGCGAAGGTGAACCGCCCGCGCCTTCCGCGATAAGGTTCGTCCATGTGGGCGTTCCTCCTAATCCGTTCGCGTTGCTCAAGACCCACGTCGCGTTTGAGTTGATGCCCGCTTGACTTGTCCCGCCGAAGACGGTCATCCGGTTGCTCGCCGAGTCATAGACCACGGCCGAGTAGTACGCGCCCGGCGGCGGGCCGCCCGTCGGAGAGAGCTGCGTCCACGTCGGCGTGCCGCCCAAGCCGTTGGCGTTCGTCAACACCCAGACATCTAAAAAGAGATTGGGGCCGAGAGTGCCCGCCCCGTTCTGACCCGAGTAGACGATCATGCGATTCGAGACGGGGTCATAGACGGCCCTGTGACCCTGACGCCCGCTCGGCTGCGCCCCTGCGACCGGGAGTTGAGACCAAGTCGGCGTCCCCGGCCCGAGCCCCTTCGCGTTCGTCAGCACCCATACGTCATTCAACGTGCCACCGCACCCGGACTGGCAGCCGCCGAAGACAATCATCCGGTCGTTCAAGGCGTCGTAGACCGCCGAATGGTTGTTGCGTGGCGTGGGCGAGCCCAGAGCGTTCAGAGGAATCCACTGCGGGGCTCCGACCCCGTTGGCGTTCGTCATTATCCACACGTCGTTGAATGAGCCGCCACTGCAATTTCTTCCGCCGAACATGATCATGCGGTTGCTCGCGGGGTCGTAGACGGTCGACGCTCCATAGCAACGGAACGAAGGCTGCGGGCCGCCCGGGGCCTGCTGCGTCCAGGTCTGTGCCCCGGCTCGTCCGACCAGCGCGAAGAGGAGAAGAAGGATTGCTCCCGGCAACGCTTTGAAAACTCTGCCCGTCGTCTTCACGCCCGCCGCGCTCGTAGCGTCGAGCGGCGGAGAATCATGTTCGTGGTTGAAGCCAAGGCCGGTGCGCGCCTTGACAGCCGCCGGGGTCGCGGACGATTTAAGCAAGGTATGTACTTTCGGATGGGGAAGCATGGGGAACTCCTCTCAGGGGAAGGGGTGTGTTTTGGACACCGCGTAAAGAAGCAGGCAAGAGGCCGGAGAGCGAGGTGGCAGGATGAGCGAAGTGAATGCCGTCTCGGGCGGGGCCGCGAGCAAAACTAGCCTAAGCAGCGCGAACTCTATATCAAACACAATGCGAGGTCAACGTTCATGCGTTCGCCGCGCTTGCCAGTTGCCAGCTGCCGTGAATGAATCGGTCGCGTGCGCCGGGTGTGGCGCGTTTGCGTGTGTGGCGGCTCTGCAAAGACGCGGCGACGGGTTTTGCTTCGGCGGTGAGTTAGTTGTTAAATATGTGAAGCCGCAAATCAGATCGGCAAATGGTACGAAGCTTGCACCCGTGCATCTTCGTGGTAGTGTGCATGACGGGCGCGGCGATGAATCATCCGCCAATCGAGTTGATGCCGGGCCTGACTCTTCGAGAGTTGATTTCTTCGAGAGGTAATTTATGACAAGAGCATTTCGCGCGTTCTTCATCATTCTCGTTTTCACGTCGGCGCTCGCGGGCTGCCGCAGGGGCGCGGGAGGCGAGCAGACGTTCACGCTGCCGCCCGCCGCGCAGGGCGGCGCGGTCGCTTCGGTCGAGCACAATTCTTACGCGGACGTGGTGGCGCGCGTCGCGCCCGCAGTCGTCACCATCCGTGCCGAGCGTCTGGTGCGCGCGCCGCGCCAGCACCCCTTCTTCGACGACCAGTCGTTGCAGGACTTCTTCGGCGGGCGTGCGCCGCAGCAACAACAGCAGCCGCCACGCGAGATGCGACAGCGCGCGCTCGGCTCGGGCGTCGTCATCAGTCCCGACGGCTACATCGTCACCAACCATCACGTCGTAGACGGAGCCGAGCAGATTACGGTCGAGTTCGCAGACCGTCGCAGCTTCCCCGCGAAACTCGTCGGCACAGACCAGCCTTCTGATCTCGCCGTCCTGAAAGTTGATGCGAAGGACTTGCCCGTGCTCACGCTCGGCGACTCGGACAAGGTGCGCGTCGGAGACATCGTGCTCGCGGTCGGCAACCCTTTGGGCGTCGGGCAGACCGTGACCGCAGGCATCATCAGCGCGAAGGGGCGACACACGGGTCTGTCAGACGGGAGCTTCGAGGACTTTCTGCAAACCGATGCTCCGATCAATCAAGGCAACTCGGGCGGCGCGCTCGTCAACACGTCGGGCGAGCTGGTCGGCATCAACTCGCAGATACTCTCGCCCTCGGGCGGTAACATCGGCATCGGCTTCGCCATACCAAGTAACATGACGCGCACCGTCACCGAGCAGCTCATCAACAAAGGCAAGGTGCGGCGCGGCCAGCTCGGTGTCTTTGTGCAGGCCGTCACCGAAGAGATCGCGCAGAGCCTCGGGCTTAAAGAGGCGCGCGGCGTCATCGTCGGCTCGGTGCAGAAGGGAAGCGCGGCGGAGAAGGCGGGACTCAAGCAGGGCGACGTGATTACGGCAATCAACGGCAACGCCGTGAGTGATGCGAACGAGTTGCGCAACCTCGTCGCCGCGACGCAGCCCGGAACCGATGCCACGCTCACCATCCTGCGCGACGGGCACGAGCAGCAGGTCAAGGTTACGCTCGGCGAGTTGACCGCAAACGCTACCGGCTCGCGCGAAGAGGGCGAAGGCGGAGGCGGCGAGCAGAGCGAGGGCGGCAAGCTCG
>JAVXWN010000131.1:0-18220 GCA_032230645.1 Acidobacteriota bacterium
TAAGCGAAGTGAGGGGCCGCGAGCAATCGCGGCCCCTCACTTCGCTTATACTCACACTCAGAGTAAGACGGTCACTGCGTTCATCCACGCGACGGCATGACGTAGAGCACGACGGCCACGTAGTGGCAGACGCTACCGCAGAGGACGAAGAGGTGCCAGATGGCATGGCCGTGCGGGATTCGTTTCGAGGCGAAGAAGAAGACGCCCGTCGTGTAGGCCAAGCCCCCGGCGGCGATCCACGCAAGCGCGGCTAAGGGCACTGTGGCGAGTATCGGCTTGACCGCGATGACGCAGAGCCACCCGAGCATCACGTAAGAGGCGACCGTCACCGGCCTGTAGCGCGTGCCGAAACGGACGCGGAAGAGAATCCCCGCCAGCGCAAAGCCCCACACCAACCCGAACAGCGTCCAACCCCACCCGCCTCGCAGCGTGACGAGCGTAAAGGGCGTGTACGTCCCCGCAATCAGGATGTAGATGCAGCAATGGTCGAGGACTTGCAGCACGTGCTTTGCACGCGGCGTGCGTGCGCCGTGATAGAGAGTCGAGGCGAGGTAGAGCGTGACGAGCGAAGCGCCGTAGACCGTGCCGCTCAGGACGTGCCACGCGTCGCCGTCGGCCAACGCGAGCATGAGCAGCGCGACGAAGCCCACCACGCTCAACGCCAGCCCGACGCCGTGCGTGATGCAGTTCGCGACCTCTTCTACGGGTAGCCTCTCCTTCACAATCGCCGTCACTTGTCGTCCTCCTCACGCTCTACATTTCGGCGTGATGCATGGAACATTCTACCTTCGCCCGTCCTTGTCGAAAAGCCATTGCACGGCGAGCAGCACGACGACGACCGCGACGAAGACCGCGGCGTGGAAGCCGACGAAAATAATCGTGTCCGTCTCGACCAGTGCGAAGCTCATCAACTGTCGGGGAGTGTGCGGCGAGGAAAGCGATGCGGCCTTCCCGTCCGCTCTCAGTCAACTTCACGCACGAACGCTCTCACTCAACCTCTCAAGTGAGAAACTCAATTGCGCCGCAACTCTCTTGTCCTCTCAAGCAGAGCGTCGAGGATGCGTTCGGCCGTTCGCCCGTCCCAGAGCGGAGGCACGCGCGGAGTCTCTTCCACACGCCCGCGCGCGAGCACGGCCTCGGCCTCCGAGACGATTCTTTCCGGGCCGGTGCCCACCACGCGGTTCGTACCCATCTCGACGGTGATGGGGCGTTCAGTGTTTGCGCGCAGTGTCAGGCAGGGGATGCCGAGCGCGGTCGTCTCCTCCTGTATGCCGCCCGAGTCGGTCAGAACAATTCGCGCCCCGCTGTAGAGCCGTAGAAAGTCGAGATAGCCGAGCGGCTCGACGAGTCGGAAGTCGCCCCACAACTCGTCCACGTTATTGAGCCCGAACCTCTCGATGTTCTTGCGCGTGCGCGGGTGGATGGGGAAGACGACGGGGAGACGGCGACTCAAGCGCGCCAGCGCGGAGAGTATGCCGCGCAGCACGGCGGGGTCGTCCACGTTCGATGGGCGATGCAGCGTCGCCACCGCGTAGTCCGAGCCCGCGACGGCCAGCCTCTCGCGCACCGTGGACGCCTCGGCGAGCGCAAGCTGCTTGAAGAGCGAGTCAATCATCACGTTGCCGACGAAGCGGATGCGCTCCTGAGCGATGCCTTCGGCGATGAGGTTGCGGTTGGCGTCCTGCGTTGGCGTGAGCAGGAGTTCGGCGAGCTGGTCGGTCAACACGCGGTTGACCTCTTCGGGCATCGAGCGGTCGCGGCTTCGCAAGCCCGCTTCGACGTGAGCGACGGGCACGCCCATCTTCGAGCAGACGAGCGCGCACGCAAGCGTCGAGTTCACGTCGCCGACCACGAGCACCCAGTCGGGCTTCGCTTCGAGCACCACGGGCTCGAAGCTTTGCATCACGGCGGCGGTCTGCTGCGCGTGGCTTGAAGAGCCGACGCCGAGATGCACGTCGGGGCGCGGCAGCCCGAGGTCGCGGAAGAAAGCGTCCGACATCTGCTCGTCGTAGTGCTGGCCGGTGTGGACGACGAGCGGCGCGAACTCCCCGGCTCGCCGCCGCATCTCCTCCACGACGGGCGCGACCTTCATGAAGTTCGGCCGCGCCCCCACGACGTTTATGACTTTCAGCATGAGTTCAACGCTCAACGTTCAAAGTTCAAGGCTCAAAGTCAAAGCTCTCTACGGTCGCTCGGGCTTTGACTTTGAGCCTTGAACTTTTGAACCTACAGCCGGACGATCTTCGCGCAGCTTGTGCGGCGCAACTCGCGCGAGAGGGCGTTGCGCGTGTCAACGATGAGTTTGGAGAGACGACAGACGCGGCCGTAGTCGAGCAGGCTGTGGTCGGTGACGATGACCGTGCAGTCAGCGCCGCTCAACTCGTCGTCGGTGAGTTCGACCGACTGCAAGGGGTCACCCGCGCTTTGCGTGTGCGCGTCGTCGAAGCGCACCTCCGAGACGAACGGGTCGTGGTAGAGCACGCTCGCGCCCTTCGCGCGTAGGCGGTCTATGATTGAGAGCGCGGGCGACTCTCTCACGTCGTCAATATCTTTCTTGTAGGCGACGCCTAAGACGAGGACGCGCGAGCCCTTCAAGGACTTCTGCTCGTCGTTCAAGGCGTCGGTGACGAGCGTAACGACATGCTCGGGCATGCGCGAGTTGACCTCTTCGGCGAGCCCGATGAAGCGCGAGTCGAAGCCGTGCTGGCGTGCCTTCCACAGAAGATAGTGCGGGTCTAAGGGGATGCAGTGGCCGCCGATGCCGGGGCCGGGGTAGAAGGGCATGAAGCCGAACGGCTTAGTCGCCGCCGCGCGGATGACCT
This sequence comes from Acidobacteriota bacterium, assembly GCA_032230645.1. Lineage (GTDB taxonomy): Bacteria > Acidobacteriota > Blastocatellia > Pyrinomonadales > Pyrinomonadaceae > QHXN01. The sequence continues at coordinate 2,823 of JAVXWN010000131.1, forward strand.
CCCAGGTGTCTATCCCGAGCGCGTAGCAGAGCCGCGCCATCTCGTTCGCCATGCCGATGTTGACCGCGCGGAAAGTGTTCTCCAGAAGCTTCGCCGCTTCGGCCACGCGCGCGCTGCTGACGGCGTGAACATCTTTCACGACGAGGCCGTAGAGCGCGGCGGCGGCTTCGGTCGAGTCGTCCGTGCAGCCGCCGACCACCTTCGGGATGTTGTCGGTGTGGAACTGCGGGTTGCCGGGGTCTACGCGCTCAGGGCTGAAGGCGAGCAGGAAGTCTTCGTCGAGCTTCAGCCCATGCTCCTCGAACATCGGGAGCAGCACCTCGTCGGTGGTGCCGGGATAGGTCGTCGACTCAAGGATGATGAGTTGGCCGCGTCGCAGTCGCTTCTGAATCTCCCCGGCGGCGGCGAGGATGTAGGAGATGTCGGGCTCCTTCGTCTTCCGCAAAGGCGTCGGCACGCAGATGATGAGACAGTCGCACGAGGCAAGCTCGTCGAAGTCCGTGGTGGCGTGCAGGCGTTCGGATGAGACAACCTCAGCGAGTGCCTCGGACGTGACATCGCCGATGTAACTTTCGCCGCGGTTAATCATCTCGGCCTTGCGCGCGTCTACCTCAAAGCCGACCGCGCGCAAGCCGCGCCGCGCGAACTCGACCGCCAGCGGCAGCCCCACGTAGCCCAGACCGATGACGCCCACGCGCGCGCCCTTATCTTCGACGAGGCGCTTTATCTCTTCTTTAATCATGAATGTTCCCTGTTCTCGATTCAGAATGTCTGCGATAGAAATGACTCGCAGAAGTGACAGAGAACGTGCGGCCGTGCGTTGCGCATAAGGACTCTGCACTCGAAAGACTAGGGAAGGCGCGGCGCGACTGTCAAGCGGAGCGGGCGGCGCGCTTGGTGCGCTTTCCGCCTTGACAGCGCGGGGCGGCACGTAACAACATGCGCCGCCCTTCAGACTAACCCGGCGACCGATTCACGGATGGCGAAAACTTCGACGGCGGAAGCCGCAAACAAAGGGCGCGAACATCTTGAGCGCGGCCTCGGGCTTTTGGACGCGACGATGATCGTCGTCGGCTCGATGATCGGGTCGGGGATTTTCATCACTTCGGCGGAGTCGTCGCGGCTCGTCGGCGCGCCGGGGTGGCTGCTGGCGGCGTGGGCGCTCGCAGGGCTTCTGACCATCACGGGTGCGCTCTGCTGCGCGGAGTTGGCGGCGATGATGCCGCGCGCGGGCGGGCAGTACGTCTTTCTGCGCGAGGCATATGGCCCGCCGCTCGGCTTCCTCTTCGGCTGGTCACTCTTCCTCGTCATCCAGACGGGGACGATTGCGGCCGTGGCCGTCGCGTTCGCGCGCTTCACGGGCGTACTCTTCCCCGTGGTCTCAGCGGAGCATTATCTTCTGGGCCCTCTGAGGCTGACCAACTCTTACGCCGTCTCGCTCTCGACCGAGCAGTTACTGGCCGTCGCTCTCATCCTCCTGCTCACGTTCACGAACACTTTGGGTTTGAAGACGGGCCGTCTCATCCAGAACACATTCACGTTTACGAAGACGGCGGCGCTCGCCGGTCTCATCCTCGTCGGTCTCGCATTGGGTTGGAACCACGCGAGCGCGGCCTACACTTCGGACTGGTGGAACCCTTGGGCGAACGGTTGGACGCCGCAAGGAGCACAGGGCGGGTTAGGGGCCGTGGGCGCTCTGGCGCTCGTGATGCTTGTGGGGCGGGCGATGACGGGGCCGCTGTTCGCGCAGTCGGCTTGGAACAACGTGACGTTCACGGGGAGCGAGGTGCGCGACCCCGGCCGCAACCTTCCGCGTGCGCTGCTGATGGGATGCGCGGCGGTGGTCGGGCTCTACCTGCTGGCGAACCTTGCTTACGTGGTGACGCTGCCGCTCGGAGTGATGCAGCGGCCGCCGAACAGCATCGCGACGGCGACCGTCAGCGAGGCGATAGGCCCGCTCGGCGTGACGCTGATGGCGGCGGGTATCATGATTTCGACCTTCGGTTGCAACAACGGACTCATTCTCGCGGGCGCGCGCGTCACCTACGCGATGGCCTGCGACCGTCTCTTCTTCCGGCGGGTCGCGCGCCTCAACGAGAGCCGCGTTCCCGCCTTCGCGCTCGCCGCGCAGGGACTCTGGGCGGCGCTGTTGACGTTGCCGCGCACGGTGACGATGACGACCGACCCCGCGACGCACACGGTCAACTATGCCTACGGCAACGTCTACACCCAACTGCTCGAATACATCATCCCCGCCGACCTCGTCTTCTACGTGTTGATGGTCGGAGCTGTCGTCGTCCTGCGGCGCAAAGCGCCCGACGCCGCGCGCCCCTATCGCACGCCCGGATACTCTCTGGTTCCGGCCATCTACATCCTGCTCGCCGCGCTCCTCGTCTTCGACCTCGTCTACCTCGCGCCCGGCACCTCCGGCATCGGCTTCCTCCTCGTGCTCACGGGCCTACCCGTCTACTTCGCATGGCGGCGAAGAGAAGGATGAAGGATGAAGACGGAAGTGAAGACTGCTTAACCTTCATCCCTCATCACTCATCCTTCATCCCTTCACTTCACCCACTCGTCGGCGACCGCGGCTTCGACCTTGACGGGGACGGCGCGAACGTACTCCTCGCCCGCGGCGCACATCGCCTGCTCGACCACTTTCGCAAACTCCTCCGCTTCAGTCGCCGGACATTCGACGACCACCTCGTCATGCACGACGTTGACGACACGCGCCTCCGTCTCTTTCAAACGGTCATGCAGGAGCCTGAGCGCGCGCTTGATGATGTCAGCCGATGAACCTTGGATAGGCGAATTCTTGCCGCCACGTTGGGCAAGCGAGGCGGCCTGCTTGTCTTCGGGGTCGAAGTTGAAGCGGAAGAGACGGCCCGCGACGGTGCGCGGCGCGGTGCGTTCGCGGACAGCCTTGAGCGCGGCTTCGCGCAGCCACGCGTCGAGGCCGCGATAGGTCGAGAAGTATCGACGCAGAAGCTCTTCCGACTGCTCTTGAGAGAGCCCCGTCATCAGCGCGAAGCGGCGCGCGCCGATGCCGTAGACCACTCCGAAGTTGAGGCGCTTGGCGAAGTCGCGCTGCTCCTTGCTGACCTGATCGAGGGGTACGCCAAAGACCTGCGCGGCGGTTACGCGATGAAGGTCTGCGCCGGATTGGAACGCGTCCACGAAGCCTTGATCGTTTGTGAACTCGGCGAGTATGCGAAGCTCGATCTGCGAGTAGTCGGCGACGACGAGCTTGCGTCCCGCAGGCGCGCGGAAGCAGCGGCGCATGTCGAAGGCGTGCGGTATCTGCTGGATGTTCGGGTCGGTCGAAGACATGCGACCCGTGGGCGCGCCGATCTGGTGAAAGTGCGAGTGGATGCGGCCGGTCTTCGGGTTGACGGCTTCCAAAAGCGTCTCGCCGAACTTCAAGGTCTTCTGGAGCGTGCGGTAATCGAGTATGCGGCGGACGACGGGGAACTCGACGGCGAGCGGCTCAAGCTTCCAGTTGCGCGTCGAGTCGGGGATGCGCGAAGGGTCCGGGAGCACGCGCGTCAGGGCGCGCGTGAGTTGGACGTGCGAGTCAAGGTTGATGTCGCCGCGCACGGGGCCGAAGAGCGACTGCTGTGCGGACTCTTCGGCCAACTCGTCTTGAAGTAGTTCGTGTAGCTCGTTGCGGTGCTGCTCAATCTCTTTGAGCTTGGCCGTCCAGCACTTGCGGTCGAGATAGATGCCTGTGAGTTCGAGCGCGGCGAGCGGGACGACGCACTCGAATTCGAGTTGCGCGGTGCGCGTCAATGCGTTTGCGCGCAGCGCTTCGACCAGCCGCGCACGAAGGGGGAGCATTAGCTCCGCGTCGCGCGCGGCGTATACGAGTTGCGCGGGTGAAAGCTCGCCCGCCCAGTTGCTCACCTGCTGTGTCTTGTCCACCGCCTGATTCAGATAACGCTCGACTACGACGGCGAGCGAGTGACGGTCTTCCTGTTCGCCCGCCGAGATAAGCTGGCTCGCAAGCAGCGTGTCGAAGAGGCCGCCGCGCTCGACCTCGTTACGGTTCTCGGCGCGCGAGTCGAAGTCGCCGCCGAGCTCGACGCCGAGAAAGTAACTGACCCACTTCGCATCAAAGTTCGCGTTGTGCGCGACCTTGACGGGATGCGTCGCGGCGAGCAGGCAACGCAGCGGCGCAAGCGATTCGACAACTCTCGCGCGCGCTCTCCTTGTGTCGTCGTCACCGTCTCCGTCGAAGCGGTCGAGGTCGAAGACGTAGACGGGCTCGCCCGTGGCGGCAAGCTGGACGAGGCGCAGTCGCCCCTCGAAAGGCGAGAGCGAAGTCGTCTCGGTGTCGAAGCCGACTTCCGAATGGCGTGCAAGCCGTTCGCAAGCGTCGGCCGCCTCCTCCGCGTTCGTGACGAGCCTGTAGTTGAGTTCCTGCATCAGTGTTTCGCGCCGAAGCGGAGCGCCGCCCCGGCACGGTTCCCGGGTTTGTGTTGAAGCGTGGAGATACACTACCCGATAAGCGCGCGGCTGTCACAAGCGCGCGGCGAATCATGGCTTCGGCTGCTGCCGCTTCATCTGTCTGTAGACCTCGTACATGGCTCTTTGAACCTGAGGGATAAACGATATGGGAGATATGGGAGAGATCGCGCTGGCAATACCGCGATTACGGTCGAAGATCAGGAGCGCCCGCTGGTAAGAATCAATCGCTTGCTGCGGCTGATTCAACTTCGCTTGAAGCTCACCTATCTCCTTGTAGATGAGCGCCTGCGAATTCTCGTCGCCGGTCGCCTCGTAGAGCGACAGCATGGTCTTGTATGTTTCGAGCGCCTGCTGGTTCTCACCCGATGCCATCTGCACCTTGACGATCTTGCGGAGCATGGTCGCCCGTTGTGACCCCTCGGAAGGCAGGGCGAGCGCGAGCGCCTCGTTGTAGGCGTCGAGCGCCTTCGGTTTCTCGCCCGACTGCTCATACACGTTGGCGATGGACGAGAGCGCGGCGGCCTGCTGGCCCCGGTCGCCCGCGCGCTGATAGATGACCAGCTTTCTCCTCAAATACTCCACCGCCCGGTCGCATTTCAACTTCGTCGCGGATGCGGTCGCGTCACCCTCACCGCCGGAGTCGCAACCCATCGCGAACCAATCCGCGACATCGCCGAGCGCCTTCGCCTCTCCCTCGCCGTCGCCGCGCTGGCGGTACACCTGCGCGGCCTTTTCAAAGTATGCGACGGCGGCCTGCTCGTCTTTTATCAGGCTACCGAAGTCTTTGCCGACCTTGATGAAGAGGGCGGCCTGCGCGTCGGCCTGCGCGCTCGGATCGTCATTCTTCGGGGTGATTTTAGCCGCCGCATCCAGATACACCCGGGCACCATCATTGTCATTCAACTCTACGGCGAGAAACTGGGCCATGTCGGTGAGCAAGTCGGCCGGGTCAAAGGTCTCTTCGGCGGATTCGGGAATGGCGAGCGCGCGTTTCACGTACTCGTCGGCTTGCGCCTTCTCTTTCAAGAGAAAGTGTAGCTTTGCGATCTCGACGAGCATGGTGCGTCGTTGCGGGTCGTGTTCCTTGCCGAAGGTAGAGGCCGCCTGCTTTTCGTAAGCCCAGATCGCTTTACGACGGTCGGCCTCGGACTTGGACTTGGAGTAAAACTCGCTGAGCTTCGAGAGCATGTCGTAGGCTTTATCTTTATCACCGGCCGCCTCGAAGTCAGCCAGCGCCGCCTCGAACCTCGCTGCCCCTTTGCGTGCCCATAGGTCGTTCTCTTTAAGCTGCTCCTCGGTTAGTTGATCCGCGTGCCCCTGTGGGCGGTGCCGTGGGGTGGAGAGGAATTCGCCTAGCTTGACGAGCGATTGCCCGGCGGCCTCGGGGTTGGGGTTGGGATAGTTGCGGTACGTCGCAGCAGCAGTGTCAAAGTATTTGATCGCCCGGTCTTCTCTCGCGGCTCGATCTTGCTCACTCTCTTCACGGTCGGGCTCTGGTTCGAGACTGAGTTCGCCGAGCGCGAAGTAGGTGTCGGCCAGTCCGTCGGGGTTCTTCAGTTTCACGAAGCCCTCGGCAGCCGCGAGGAACTCCTTCTCAGCGCGATTCACGTTCCCCTGCTGCCGGTAGGCTGAGCCGTGCCGGAAATTCTGGTTCGTTTCTCGCGCGAATAGCTCGGTCGCCCGCGCGCTCACCGCTTCTTCACGCGCCTTCTTCTCAGCCTGTGCGCGCTCGGAAGCGATGCGCGCCTGCTCGTTGGCGCGCGCCTCCTCGGCTTGGGCGCGCTTCTGTTCGGTCTCTGCTCTATGCTCCTCGGCTTCCGCCTTGTGCTGCAAGGCGACCGCCTCAAGACGCCCCTGCTCGATGCCTTCGTTCGCCGTCTTTACATCGTCGTAGCTCTTCTGTAGGTCATTCGCCAGAAGCGTCACGCGATCCGCATTCTGCTGGGCCAGTTTAAGGTTCTTCTGCGCCTCGTGCTCGTTCCACTTCGCGTCCGCGCGCGCGTGAAGCGCGTAGACCGCCGTGCCGAGCGCGGCGAGCAGGATGAGACAGAGCGCCACCGTCAGCCGCCGGAGGCGACGCGCGGCGCGCGACTGCTGTTCGGCGAAGGCACGCGCCTGTTCAAGCTCGCGCTCGTCGCGCTCCTTGGCGTCGGCGTTGCGCTTCTCGCTGGCCGCGCGGCTCTCTTCGAGGTAGGCGAGTGAGTCGTCGTACTCCGGGTGATAGCGCATGCCCCACGCGTGGTTCGGGCTGTACCTGTCGCGCCACTTCATCACCCACCTGAGGGTTACGTCGTCGAGCAGGCCACCCTGTCCTTCGCGGTAGTCGGTGGCCGAGCCCGCGAGCCTTCGATAGATGCGCGCCGCCTCCGCTTCGTCCCTCGCCCACTCGCGCAGACGCTCCCAGTTGCGTATGAGACTCTCGTGCGAGATGTCAACGACCGTGTCGGGTTCGAGCGCGACGCCTGCGGGCGGCATCAGGAACGAGCGACCCTCAAGACGGAAGACCTCGACCACACGCGCGACCTCTTCCGTGGATGCGCCCGCGATCTCGCAAATCTCTCTGAGCCGGGTCGGGCGACGTATCTCGCGGTTGTCGGCTCCGCGCTCGGTCAGAGCCTTGAAGAGCACTTCCGCGACCTGTCGGCTGCGCTCGTCCGGCAACTCGCTCCAAGCCTCGTCGGCGTGTTTGGAGAGCGCGTTCGACATCGTGCCGACCGCCTCGTAGTGTTCGATGCCGATGGGCTCGCCGTCGCGGCGATGCGCAGACCAGTAGTCCCAAGTGCGCATCAGCGCATGTTGAAGAATGGGAAGCTGGTCGGGGTTGTCGCCCACGTCATTGAGGAGCCGGTTGACGAGCGGCTCCGACATGCGTGCGCGTGCGACGCGGACGGGGCCCGTGATGGCGAAGCGTCGCTCGTCGCGCGTCATGCGCGGGATGAGATACTGGCCGTCGTTGATAGCTTCGGGTAGTCCCTGAAACTGCGCGCAGTCGCCGAGGAAGTCCGAACGCATCGTGAGCACGACGTAGAGCGGCACTTCGCGCTGGCGCGCGGCTTCGAGTAGGAGCTTGACGAAGGCCGCCGCGTCGTCATCGGTCGCGGAGCCTTCCGTGGCGGCGACGCGCGCCGCGCGGAAGCGGAACAGCTCCTCGAACTGGTCAACGACGACCAGCAGCTTCCCCTTCTCGCCAAGCCGTGCCTGACGCGCCGCCTCGACGAGTCCGAGCGAGCCGCGCCGGAGCGTCGCCTCGATGAGCGCCTCGGCTTCGGCCTGCGGCAGTCCCGCGCCCGCTTCCGCGAGCACGTCCTTATCGGCAAGCGCATGCGCGAGGTTGCCGACGGGGTCGTGCCCCGGTCGTATGACGGCGACGCGCCAGCCCGCGCCCGCCCCCGCCATCATCCCGCCGCGCAACGCGGGCAGAAGTCCGGCGCGCACGAGCGAAGACTTGCCGCTGCCCGACGTGCCCACGACGGCGAGAAAGCGCGAACGCTCTAACCGCTCGACCAGCGCGTCCGACTGTCCCTCGCGCCCGAAGAAGAGTCGGTACTCTTCGGTCTCGAATGGGCGCAGGCCGGGGAAGGGGTTGGTGATTATTCTCTCCGTACTCACGACTCACCTCCTTCCGCGGCGCGCACGGCGCTCACGAAGTCGCGCAGGTCGTCGGGGTTGAACCCGCTGAAGTTGCGTATGGTGATTGGAACCATGTGCGTGAGGAAGTCATCCTTCTGCTCGCTCTCGGGTGCGCCGACGTAGACGGCGCTTGCGCTCCAATCGTCTTCGCGACCGTAGCCGTATGCCTTCTCAAGGTCTTCGAGATTCTTGCGCACCCACGGCTCGTCGCCGCTGCCGAAGTAGATGAGCGCGGCGTCGCACTCGCGCAGGTTCTTGCGGTGATAGTCCATCAAGCGGTCAGCACCGCCCTCGCCGTCGAGCCATGTAATGACCTCGAACCTCTCTTTGAAGAGATACTCGCGAATCGGTCGCACCAGGCTGCGGTCGGTGTTCTCGCAGATGAGATAGACCTGTTTGAGCTTCGAGCGGCGTGCCCCGCCGCCCGTCGGGGCATGCGCCTTCGACGCAGCGGTGAGCTTCTCGACGATGCGCGTCTTCAAATCTTCGACAGTCATCTGTAGAAGCTCCGCGCCCGCCGTGACCCGGTTCTGTAACTCCGCGACGAAGGCACGTTGGCGCGCATCCGCGACTTCGAGCGTGGGCGTTGCAAGACCGGGCGGCATCCAGAGCAGGCGTTGGAAGTTGGGTGTGGCCGCGCCGCGCTCAACCGCAAGAGCCTCCTGTATCTGCGTGAGCGAAGCCGGGTCGTCTTCGGGCGAAGAGCCGTAGCGCGCGCCGACCATGTGGACTGACATGCAGCAGCGCGTGAGATTTGCGCGCACCGCCTCTTCAGTCTTACTTCTTTCGTCGAGAGGGAGCTTCTGATCGGGCAGCACGCCGTAGCCGCGCTGCCGCAACTCGTCGCGCACCGCCTCGCGCTCCTTCATCAAATCCGAAGTGGTCTCGGCAAGGTAGACAAACTTCGTCGCCTCGCCGTTAGTAGGCGCGACGACTTCTGTTGTCGCGGTCGGGTTGGACGCAGCAACCGTCGGCTTAGGCCCGCACGCGGCGGTTGATATGTTGGGTGCGTCCTTCGCTTGCGGGTCGGGTGCGGAGCGCAAGGCCACGAGCATGTTCGTAATGTCCCATGCGAGTCGGCTGAGCGTGTCCCAGTACCTCTGGTCTTTGGCGGGCGCAACATCGGGGCTGTACTCGCGCGGCATGTCGCCCTCCATCTCGTAGAAGGGGTAGCCGATCAGGTCGCGCAACGCCTCGGGCTCCTTCAGGTGCGGGAGCAGGAGCGGCGTCTTGACTATCTTGAAGATGCGCGAGCGATGAGCGGCAGTGCCCGCGCTGGGAGCCTGTGCCGCCCCGGCGCAGAACGTCTCAAGCTCTGTGCGGCACCAGTCGGAGAGCACGTAGCGCGGCGAGACGATGGGGATGAAGAGGCGCGAGCGCGCGACGCCTTCGCCGATGGAGGCGCGCAACAGGTCGTTGCCGCGCAGACTTCGTTCGTCGCGCCAGACGCGCGGCTTGTCGCCGAGGTATCCGGCGATGACACGCGGCAGACGCTCGACGAGCAGGTCAACCCAGCCCTTCACGTCACCGGCCGGGTCTTCGTCGTCAACATGGCCGTAGCTGATAAAAATATCGTACTCGAATGGCATGGGCTTACAGCAGACCTCCCGCTGGAGACTTGTTTGACTGAGGTTCGGAAGTGGGACTCGCGGCTGGCGAAAGGTTTGGCCGGCCGCCAGATCGGGCGCTTCGATACAAAGTGGTATACAGCCTCGCAAGAGAGGCTGTCAACGAAGTAAGGCAAACGTTTAAGGCAAAAAAAAAAGGCAAAAGACAGAAGTGAAGATGAAAGGCAGCGTGGCCTTCATCATCTGTTGATGATGAGAAGCGCGCCCTCTCTTATCTTCCCACTTGTGCCTTTTACGTTTCTACTTTTGCCTTGCCCTTTGGGCTCACCGTCAGCCCCAGCAGCAGCGCGGCGGTCGAGCCGATAACCGCGCTCACGGCGAAGGCCGTGGCCGGGCCGCGCCAGTCCCAGAGCGCGCCCATCAGGAGCGAAGCGGGCAGCACCGTGACGCCGAAGGCGAGGTTGTAGAGACCATAGGCCGTGCCGCGCTGCTCGGGTCGAACGAGGTCTGCGACCAGAGCCTTCTCCGCTCCTTCGGCCAGCCCGAAGTAGACGCCGTAGATGAGAAAGAGTCCCCACGCCTCGGTCGATGTCGAGACGCGCGCAAAGCCGAGATAGACGGCCGCGTAGAGCAGCCAGCCCGCGACGATTAAAGTCTTTCGTCCCACGCGATCCGAGAGGTCGCCGCCGACCACCGAGCTTAAGACCTTGCTCAGATGCAGCGCCGACCACAGAAGCAGCGTGCCCTGTCCCGTCGAGACGCCCGCCATCTGCGCGCGACGGATGAGAAAGGCGTCGGTCGAGTTCGACAACGTGAAGAGCGCAACCACGAAGAGGAACCGCTTGAAGTTCGAGTCGAAGCCGCGCAGCGTGAGTCGCGGCTTCGCGACCGGAGCCGCAGGCGCGCCCGCCGCCGGCGCCAACTCCGCATCCACGGCTTCCGACTTCTCGCCTTCCAACTTCTCGCCTTCGCTCTTCTGGGCCACGGCGCGCCGGTGTGTCTCGCGCACGGCGAAGATGAGCACGAGCATCGCGAGCAGCGCGGGCGCCGAGGCGAAAAGAAAGATGGTCGTGTAGTCGTTGGCGGTCGGCGTCTTCGGGTTCGACGCCACCATCCGGAGCGCCGCCAGTCCGATGAGCGGCCCGAGCACCGCGCCCGCGTGATCCATCGCGCGGTGGAAGCCAAAGGCGAGCCCGCGCTCGGCGGGCGTCGCGGCGTCGGCGATCATCGCGTCGCGCGGAGCGCTGCGCAGTCCCTTGCCCACGCGGTCTGTGAAGCGCACGGCGAGCACCTGATACCAGCTTGTCGCGAACGCCAAAAGCGGGCGCACCACGCTCGCCAGCCCGTAGCCGAAAACGACCAGTCCTTTGCGTCGCCCCGTGCGGTCGCTGAAATATCCGGAGAAGAGTTTGAGAAGGCTTGAGACCGACTCGGCCACGCCCTCGACGATGCCGATGGCCGCGGGCGAGGCCCCGAGCGCGATAGCGAGGAAGGCCGGCAGCATCGGGTAGATGATCTCGCTCGAAGCGTCGTTGAGCAGGCTCACCAAACCGATGGCGACGACGTTGCGCGGCAGACGCCCCAAACGCCGCCACAAACCCCGCGTCGATTCGTCCATCCGCTCGGCGCTCACGCGCGCGTCGAACTGGTCGGCGGGGTCGGTGTCTGTCTCCCCCATGCTCTGTTGCTCGCCCCCTCTAATGCGTCGGACGCGTCGCGCGCCGGAGCGTTGCGGTTCTGGGCGCCGCCGCGGTCGAAAGGCGCGTACCACCACCACGCTACGGCGCCCGCCAATAGCGCCAGCAGCAAAGCGCCGACAACGGCCAGCCTGATCGCCATCCGCAGCACACGCTTCAAGACAAAGAAGAAGAGCCAGAAGCCCACGACGGCGGCGACGATGATATAGATGATGTCCATAGGTCAGTAGACAGTAAACAGCAGGCAGCAGGCAGTTGGGAACGGGTTTCGTCTCTCGACGGTTTTTAACTTCAGCGCCAAAAACCGAAATTGCTTTCACTGCCTACTGCCTGCTTTCCTTCTTGTAGCTGGCGCGCACGGTCGTCTTGATGTTGCCGCGGATGTTGAAGTCGCCTTCGATGTTGACCTCCAAAGGGTCACAGGCGGCCACGAAGTCTTCGAGGATGACGTTGACGACGTGCTCGTGAAAAATCTTCACCTCGCGGAACGAGTTGATGTAGAGCTTCAGACTCTTGAGTTCGATGCAGCGCTCGCGTGGAACGTACTCGATGCGGAAGGTCGCGAAGTCGGGGAAGTCCGAGAAGGGGCAGACGCAGGTGAACTCGGGCAGCTCGAAGCGGATGCGTATCTCTCGCCCGACATAGTCGTAGGGGAAGGTGTCGAGCGGATGAAGGCTCATCTCCTCGCGCGGCGTCGGGCGGATGTCGAGCCCCTGCTGGTTGGCGGGCGGCAGCCCTGCCTCGGTCGTGGCCATTTCGATTTACTCCTTAAACTCTATCTGGAATCTTAACCGACGCCCGCGCGCCACATCAACCGCGCCGCCGCGACAAATCCGACCTGCCGCAAGCACGCGTATATCCTGACGTGAACCCGCGCCGGACTTAGGGTCAGCGGCGATCTCAAACTCGTTTTCAGGAGGAGACTATGAACATGCGTCGAACGGCATTGAGACAACTGCTCCCCGTCTTCACCCTCGCGCTCGCGCTCGCGTGGGGCGGCGCGCCGAAGGCTGCGGCGCAGGACGGACAGAAAGGAAAGTCTCTCTACGAACGGCTCGGCGGCTATAACGCCATCGCGGCGGTCGTCGATGATTTCGTCGGACGGCTCGTCACCGATAAGCAGTTCGAGCGCTTCTTCGTCGGCCACAGCACCGACTCGAAGAAGCGTATCCGCCAGCACATCGTGGATCAGTTCTGCGCGGCGGCGGGCGGCCCGTGCATCTATACGGGGCGGTCGATGAAGGACTCGCATCAGGGGATGGGCATCACCGAGGCGGAGTGGGACGCGGCGGCCAAACACCTCGTCGCCACGCTCGACAAGTTCAAGGTCGGCGAGCAGGAGAAGAAGGACCTGCTCGCCTTCGTCGGGAGCTTGAAGAACGACATCGTCGAGAAGAAGTAAGCCCGCGCGGGCATCGACTGCAAGCGCGCGGGCTGTTGAAGTGAGAAGGGCGGCGCTCTGTCGGGCGTCGCCCTTCTCTCTTGCAGATGAGCGACATGAAAGGCCGGGGCGTTCTGCTCCCGGCCTTTTACATGTTCGAGTTCATGTTGGAGTTGGTGGTCTTCAGGTTGCCGCTCTTGCGCAGCATCATCTTGTCGCTGATGCGTTGGATCATCTGAAGGTGCTCCTGAAGCGTGGGCAGCGTGCGCGCGGCGAAGCTTTTGATGTCGGCGTCCATGCCGCGGCTCGCCTCCTTCTGGAACTCCGCCACGTCCTCCCTGTGATCCTTGACCATCATCCTGACATACTCTTTGTCGAACTTCGCGCCCGACATCGCCGAGAGCTTCTGCATCTCGGCCTGATGCTTGGCGTCGAGCGCCGTCGGCAACGTCATCCCCTTTGCGGAGGCGACCTGCATCAGGTCTGCGTTGCCCTTCGAGTGGTCGTCAACCATTCGCTGGCCAAACTGTCGCACCTCGTCGCTCGCGCCCTTCTGCGCCGCAACCCGTCCCAACTCGACCTCCATCAGACCGCCCATCGCCGCCTCCATCGCGAACCTTTGGTCGGCGGTCAACTTCATCGAGCCGTGGCCGGCGTGCATGTTATCGTTGCGCGTCATGCTGGAGTTCGTGTTCTGGCCGCTGCCCGTGCGCGCCCCGAAGGCGACGACGGCGAGCAGCGCGCAGGCGGCGAGCACAAGAGTCGCGCCGCTGATAGTGTTCCTGCTCATAATCTTTTCTCCCTTATCTTCCGCCTGAAAAACCGAGAGCGTTGACGCGAAGTCGGCTCGTTCAGGCTCCGGCGCCCGACACCCTTTCGAGGTTGCGCACGCGGTCGTGAGCTTCCTTGAGCTTGGCGAACTGGCGCTCGACTATCGAGCGCACGTTGACGGGCAGGTCTACGTCGAGGGCGGCGCGATAGTTCGAGACCGCGGAGTCTTCGCCGCGCTCGCACTCGCTGATGACCGCGTTGTCGTCCTTGCCGGTCACCGCCGCTTTGATGTTGATCCAGCCGCGGTGAAGCGAGGCGGCTACGCTGCCCGAATCCTCCGGGTCGCCCCCGAGGCGTCGCACCTCGTCCTGCAACTCGCCGACGAACCGCGCCCTCTGCTGCGAGTAGCTGTAGAAGAGCTGTTTCAGCTCCGGGTTCTGCACGCCATCAGCAGCGGTCTGAAAGCCGTTCTGCCCGTCGCGGCATGTCTCGATCAGGTTGTTCAGAGTCGAAATCACTTCCTCGTTGCTTGCCATGATGAACTCCTCCTTGTTTGAACCGACGTGAAGAGGAGGCCAGCGCGTTCACAGCCCGCACGCGCGGAGCCCGCACGCGATACGCCTCCAAAAAACTCTTTTCAGCCGCGTCCCCAAACGGGCGGCGCGTCGGCGCCACGGCCGATGGCGAACACTTTGACGAGCGCGAGCCCGGCGACGAAGCCGCCGATGTGCGCCGCGTAGGCCACGCCGCCCTCCTGCGAGCCGGGGCCGAGCATGCCGATCCCGCTGACGAGTTGGAACGCGAACCAGAGTCCGAGCGCGACGTAAGCCGGAACGGTCGTGAAGATGCGCAGGATGATGACGCGGACGCGATTGCGCGGGTAGAGCAGGATGTAGCCGCCGAGCACGCCCGAGATGGCGCCCGACGCGCCGAGGCTCGGCACGAGCAGCCCCGACCCGCCGTTGCTGAACATGACCGTCGAGAAGACGTGCGCCAGCGAGGCGATGACGCCGCACAAGAGATAGAAGATCAAATAACGAAGATGCCCGAGCCGGTCTTCGATGTTGTCGCCGAAAATCCAGAGGAAGAGCATGTTGCCAAGGATGTGCGCCCAGCCACCGTGCATGAACATCGAAGTCAAAAGCGTCAGGTAAACCGAGCCCGGCGTCGGTTGAAGGCCGGGTATCTCCATCGTCTGCCCCGTCGGCGGAACGCGGACGACGCGGTCGCCCGTCGTGATGTCGCGCCCCGTGACGATCTCGCCGGGCACGGTCGCCCACGCGTAGGTGAAGCGGTCGTTCGAGCCGAAGCCCTGAAAGAGTGCGAAGACGAGGATGTTGGCGGCGATGAGCAGATAGTTGACGTAAGGCGTGGTCGCGCGCCCGGTGTTGTCGTCGCCGATGGGGAAGATCATCTCGGGTTGTCCTCACTTCGGGAAAAGCCGCGCCCGCCCGTGTGGCTTGGCGCGCGCATGACACACTAACGCCTCAGTCGGAAGGGTTAGCTTCGGACAGTCTTCTGCCGGAAGTTTTACGGGAGTATCAAGACTTGTTCGCGCGCCTTTAGTCGCCCATCTTGGCGACCTGCGCAAAGGCGGGCTCGCCCGCATTGAGGTCGAGCGAGACCTCCTCGGGCGTGCCGAAGAGACGCGCGCGCGCGTCGTCGAACTCGCCCTCCCAGCGCGCCACGACGACCGTCGCCAGACAGTTGCCGATGACGTTGACGCATGTGCGCCCCATGTCCATCAGCTCGTCCACGCCGAAGATGACGGCCACGCCGAGCGGGCCCCAGCCGGGCACGAAGCTGTTGAGCGTCGCCAGCAGGATGACCAAAGAGGCGCGCGGCACCGCCGCCACGCCCTTCGAGGTGAGCATCAGCGTCAGCATC
>JAVXWN010000241.1:0-18477 GCA_032230645.1 Acidobacteriota bacterium
GAGTCTTCGATGGCGAAGCTCTACGCCTCCGAGGTCGCAGTCAAAATCAGTGAAGAGGCCATCCAGATTCACGGCGGCTACGGCTACACGAAAGACTACCCGCCCGAGAAGTTCTGGCGCGACTCGAAGCTCTGCACCATCGGCGAGGGCACGTCCGAGATTCAGCGGAT
The DNA here is from genome assembly GCA_032230645.1 of Acidobacteriota bacterium. Lineage (GTDB taxonomy): Bacteria > Acidobacteriota > Blastocatellia > Pyrinomonadales > Pyrinomonadaceae > QHXN01. The sequence goes on from JAVXWN010000241.1 coordinate 171, forward strand.
CATCATTGCCAAGCAGATTCTCAGCAATACGTGAGCATCGCTAATCAGACAGCAGAGATCGAACGCATCCTCGCTGGCGAAGCCCGCGCGGTGGCTCGCGCCATCTCGAAGGTTGAGGACGGGGCGGCGGATGCGTCCGCGTTGATGAAGGCCGTCTTTCCGCACACGGGGCGCGGGCTCGTCGTCGGCGTTACGGGTTCGCCCGGCGCGGGTAAGTCTTCACTGGTGGACAAGCTCGCGGGGCTTTACCGGCGGCGTGGCGAGCGCGTCGGCATCGTCGCCGTTGACCCTTCGAGCCCTTTCTCGGGCGGCGCGATCCTCGGCGACCGGATACGCATGCAGGCGCTCGGGCTCGACCCCGGCGTCTTCATCCGCTCGATGGCGACGCGCGGCAACCTCGGGGGATTGGCGCGCGCGACCGTTGACGCCGTGGCCATCCTCGACGCCGCGGGGTTCGAGAAGGTCATCGTCGAGACGGTCGGCGTCGGGCAGGACGAGGTCGAGATCGTCAAGACCGCAGACGTTTCGGTCGTCGTGCTCGTGCCCGGCATGGGCGACGACATACAGGCCATCAAGGCCGGCATCATGGAGATCGGCGATGTCTTCGTCATCAACAAGGCCGACCGCGACGGGGTGCTGCGGACGGAGAAGGAGTTGGAGGCGTTGCTCTCGCTCGCCGAGCGCGACGACGGGTGGTCGCCGCCGATTGTAAAGACCGTCGCGACCGAGAATAAGGGCATCCAAGATTTGGCCGCGGCGGTTGAGAGCTACCGCGAGTTTCAGAAGACTGCGACGGGGGCGCAGGGCCGTCGCGGCGCCGTCGCGCGCTGGCGCATCCTTGAGCTTTTGCGCGAGCGCCTGCTCGCACGCGCGATGGAAACGGACGGCGCGCGCGAACGCCTTGAGTCGCTCGCGCGCGAAGTCGCAGAGAAGCGCCGCGACCCTTACTCCGCCGTCGAAGAGTTGCTCGCCGCGACGAACAGACAGACCTAAGAGATGAAGATCGACCACATCGGCATCGCGACGCAGAGCATCGACGAAGCCCTCGGCTTCTGGCGCGACGCGCTCGGGCTCGAAGTCACACACACCGAGACGGTCGAGGAGCAGGGCGTGCGCGTGGCGATGCTGCCGTGTGGCGAGCCGCGCGTCGAGCTGTTGGAGCCGACCGGCCCAGCCTCTCCCGTCGCGAAGTTTCTTGATAAGCGCGGGCCCGGCATCCACCACGTCGCCGTCCGCGTCGCGGACATCCGCGCCTCGCTTGCGCGCCTCAAAGCTGAAGGCGCGCGCCTGATAGACGAAGAGCCGCGGATGGGCGCGGGCGGATGCCTGGTCGCGTTCGTCCACCCTTCGTCGTCGGGCGGCGTGCTCCTCGAACTCGTCGAGCACGCGCCTGAACCCTGAACCCGGATACAGCTAGAAAGGTAGTCGTTTTGATTTTAAGAAAGTTTCTCGCTGCCCCGCTCTTGGCCCTCATCATCCCCGCACTCGTTTTTGCGCAGACGACAAGAACGCGCCCCGCCGCCTCGGCGCCCGGCGTTCAGCTCAGCGCTGAAGACATGGCGCTCGTCGTCAGTGGGCTTGAGCTGCCGCCGGATGCCGTCTCCACGCTTGAGAGCGACCCAGAGGAGCGCAAGAAGTTCGCGCGCGACCTGCGCCAGATGCTCGCGCTGGCCGACGAGGCGAAAAGCCTCGGCTACGCCGCGCGCCCCGAACTAAAGCTTCAGTTGGAGCTGGCGCGCTCGTTCGTCATCGCGCAGGCTTACTTCAAGCAGAGACAGCAGGCGGGCGCGAGCAGCGCAGAGCAGATTGCTTCGCAGGCCGAGATTGAAGCGCTGCTGAAGGAGCCGGCGCAGCAACAGCAGTTCTCAAACTTCGTCGAGGATTACCGCAAGAACGGCCCCGGCCGCGGCGCGCCCATCTCGGACGAGCAGCGCCGGGAGTTGTCGCAGCACTACGGGCGTGTGATGGTCGGCATGCGCAAGGGCGCAGCCGCCGGGCTGGCCGCCGACAGAAAGACGCAGCTTCTCGTCATGCTCCAACAGTCTCGCCTGCTCGCGGGCGCGTATTCAAAGGACTCTGCGTCGAAGTACAAGGCCACCGAAGCTGAGGTCGATGCATACATCGGCGCACACCCCGAGTACGACACGAAGGCACAACGCGCGAAGATCGAAGACATCTTGAAGCGCGTGCGCGCGGGCGAGGACTTCGCGGCGCTGGCGAAGGAGTTTTCCCAAGACCCCGGCAGTAAGAATGACGGCGGCGACCTCAGATGGTTCGGGCGCGGGAGGATGTTCAAGCCCTTCGAGGACGCGGCCTTCGCGCTCAAAGCGGGCGAGGTGAGCGGCGTCGTCGAGTCGCCTGTCGGCTTCCACATCATCAAGGTCGAGGAGCGGCGCACACAGCCGGGCGACGACGGCAAGCCCGTCGAACAGATTCACGCGCGCCACATCCTCATCATGTATAACTCCGCGCCGCTCGACCCCAACTCGCCGCCGCGCGCGCCGCGTGAACAGGCGCGCGACGCCGCCGAGGGAGAGAAGCGCGACCGTGTCTTCGACGAGATCGCCGACCGCCGCCACGTCCGCGTCGCGGAAGACTACAAGGTCGGGGCGAGCGCGGAAGTGGAAGCGTCAATCCCGTCGAAGGCGACCCCCGCCAACACAGCGACGCCCGCCGCCGCGAAGCCGACCGCGACGCCGCAGGGCAAACGGCCCGCGCACGGCGCCGCCCCCACGCGTCACGCGCCCGCGAAGCGCGGCCATTGAAGCCGCGCCCGGCGACATGCGTCCCGCGCCTTTTTGGTGTATCTTGAACGGCTGGCGCACACCCCGTCTCGCAAGACGGCTGTCTCTGACAGTGCCTTTGGAGAAGTTTAGAAAGGAAGAGAATCAGTTTTGAAGGCAACCACGAAAGCAATCATCGCCGCCACGATAGCGGTGGCCGCCTCCCTCCTGCTCATCGTCTGGCAGGCCCGGCATAACACAGCCTACGCGGCGTTGACCAGCCTGACCCCCGAGGACATGTCGCTCATCGCCGAGTCGCTCTCGCCGACGGATCGGCTGAAGCTCTCGGGCAGCCCAGAGGAGCGCAAGAAGCTTGCCGAGGACATCCGGCAAATCCTCGCCATTGCCGAGGAGGCGCGTGCGAAAGGGGTCGCCGACCGCCCGGAGGTGAAACGGCAGCTCGAAGCCATGCGCATGCTGGTCGTCGCGCAGATGTACGTCAAGAAGCAGCGCGACGCCAACGCCAAGCCCGAGGATTACAAGCCAAAGCAGGAAGAGATTGACGCCTTCCTCAAAGACCCGAAGAACATCCAGCAGGCCGACTCCTATCTCGAAGACTTGAAGAAGATGGGGATGGTGCCGGAAGAGCAGCCGATTACGGACGAGGTGAAAGAGCAGTTCCGCCAACAGTGGGCGCCGATGTCGATCCTCGCGCAAAAGGGGAAGGCCGCCGGGGTCGAAGGCGAGCGCGCGACGAAGCTTCAGGTGCAGTTTCAGCAGGCCGTCGCGCTCAGCCGCATCTACTCGAACGAGCTTTCCAAGAAGTTAGAGCCGACCGAGCAGGAGATACAAGCATACTTCGCCGCGCATCCCGAACTCGACCCGAAAGCCACGCGTCAGAAGGCCGAGGACGTGCTGAAACGCGCGCGCGCGGGCGAGGACTTCGAGAAGCTGGCGAAGGAGAATTCCGAGGAGCCGGGCGCGAAAGAGAGCGGCGGCGACCTGCCCTGGTTCGGACGCGCCGTCGAGGGCGAGAAGCGTTCGCCCGACAAGTTCCGCGTCGTGAAGCCGTTCGAGGACGCGGCCTTCGCGCTCAAGGATAACGAGATCAGCGACATCGTCGAGACGCCTTTCGGCTTCCACATCATCCAGAGGCTCGGCCACCGCACGCAGCCGGGCGAGAACGGCGCAGCGCCCGAAGAACAGATTCACGTCCGTCATATCCTCTTCAAGCCGAACGTCCCGAATCAGAACCCCTTCGCCCCGCCCAAGTCGCCGCGCGACACCGCGAAAGAGGCTCTCATCGACGAGAAGACCAAGAAGGAAGTCGAAGAGATCGCCAAGCGCGCGAACATCAAGGTGCCGGAAGACTTCCCCGTGAAGGCGCCGGAAGTCCCGCCGGGCATGAGTTCGCCGCACGGCGGCATGCAAGAGCCGCCAACGGGAGATGAGGATGAGTTGCCGCCGCAGCAGCCGCCCGCCGGCGACAACGCCAACGCGGGCAAGGCCACGGGCGGCGCGAAGCCGAAGAGCGCGCCCGTCAAGAAGAAGTAGCGGGAAGAAGTCCCGGATATTTCTCGAACAGCGCAAGCAGTAAGGCATGATTCACCGCAGGGGCGCAGAGGACACAGAGGAAGCGCTGAAGGGTTGACCCCATCAGCGACCCCTTAACGAACTCCGCGCCCCTGCGGTGAACTGCTTTTCCAAAGCATCATCAGAACGATTCAAGAACGCTCGCGAGGAGGCGGACAAAGAGCCGTGCAGTTTGGCGACTACCGCGTTGAGGTCGTGCCCGATGCAGAGTTCCGTCTCGACGGCGGCGCGATGTTCGGCGTCGTGCCGCGCGCTTTGTGGCAGAGGGTTGCGCCGCCCGACGCCGAGAACCGCATCAGGCTCAACACCAACTGCCTCTTCATCGAAGCCGCCGGAGAGCGCGTCCTCGTCGAGACCGGCATGGGCGATAAGTGGTCGCCGCGTCACGCCGCGATGTACGACGTGCGGCGCGAGCGCACCCTCGGCGAAAGCCTGTTCGAGCTTACGGGCTGGCGGCCCGAGGACGTGACCATCGTCGTCAACACGCATCTGCACTTCGACCACGCGGGCGGCAATACGAGACTCGATGATGAAGGTCGCGCTGTGCCGACGTTCCCGAACGCGCGCTATTACGTCTCGCGCGCCGAGTATGAGCACGCCGAGAGACCGCATGAACGCGACCGCGCAAGCTACCTGCCGGAGAACTGGCGCCCGCTCGCCGAGCGTGGGCAGCTTGAGTTGAAGCCCGCGGACTACGAAGTTTTGCCGGGACTGCGGCTCGAAACCGTCGCGGGGCATTCGCGCACGATGCAGTGCATCCGTCTTGAACGCGACGGCCAAACGCTCTACGGCTTCGCCGATCTCGTCCCGACGCGCGCGCACGTCCCGCTTGCGTGGGTCATGGGCTATGACCTCTACCCCGTCGAGACGCTCGAAGCCAAGCGCCGTCTGCTCCCTCAGGCCGCGCGCGAAGGCTGGCTCTGTCTCTTTTACCACGACCCGGAGACGCCGTTTGCGCGCGTCGTCGAAGTTGACGGGAAGTTGCGAGCAGTCGGCCTCGACGCTGCGCAAGACGGCTTCATCCCCGGCGAGTAAGCAAGCGCATTTCGGAATAGTGAAGGTGAAATTTAAATGACGACTGCGAAGATAGGCATCATCGGGGGCAGCGGCCTCTACCAGATGCCGGAGTTGAAAGAGGTTGAAGAGGTCAGCGTCGAGACGCCGTTCGGCAAGCCCTCGGACGCCTTCATCGTCGGCGCCCTCGAAGGCGAGCGCGTGGCCTTTCTGCCGCGCCACGGGCGAGGGCACAAGCTCCTTCCGACGGAGCTTCCGTTCCGCGCGAACATCTATGCCATGAAGCTGCTCGGCGTCGAGCGCATCCTCTCGGCCTCGGCCGTCGGCTCGCTACAGGAACAATATGCGCCGCTCGATATGGTCATCCCCGACCAGTTCTTCGACCGCACGCGCGCACGCGCGCACGAATCAACCTTCTTTGGCGAAGGCATCGTTGCGCACATCACTTTCGCGCATCCGGTCTGCGGCGACCTCGGCGACGTGCTCGAAGAGTCTTGCCGCGCGGCCGAGACGAACGTCCATCGCGGCGGCGCGTACCTCTGCATGGAGGGGCCGGCCTTTTCGACGAAAGCGGAATCAAACGTCTATCGCTCTTGGGGCATGGACATCATCGGGATGACGAATTTGCAGGAGGCGAAACTGGCGCGCGAGGCGGAAATCTGCTACGCCACGCTCGCGCTCGTCACCGACTACGACTGCTGGCACGAGGCGCACGACGCCGTCTCGGTCGAGACCGTGGTCGAATATCTCAACAAGAACGTGCGCAATGCGCAGGTCATCATGCGCGAGGCCGTCAAACGGCTGGCCGCCGTCGAACGCGGCTGCGGCTGCGGCTCGGCGCTGAAGAGCGCCATCTTCACGCCGCCCGAACTCTGGCCCGAGGCGACAACGAAGAAGCTCGATGCCATCATCAAAAAGTACAGACAGTAGTGATAAGTGATAAGTGATGAGTGATAAGAGCTGAAAAAGCCTTTTCTCATCACTCATCACTTATTCACCCATCACCAGATTAGAGGTGTACACAATGAAGAGATTAATCATTACGGCCGGCGGCGTCGTGTTGGCGATTTCGCTGGCGGCGTCGGCGGGGCGGGCGCAGAGCGGGACGGTCGCGGGCGGGCCCGACCCTTCGACCGTCAGAGACATCGAATCAGAACAGAGCGCGAAGCACGAGCTGGTGGTCGCGCGCCACTACTTCAAGAGCAAGAAGGCGTACTTCGCGGCCTTCAAGCGTTGCGAGGAGCTGGTCGCCGGTTACCCCGAGTTCTCCCGCATCGACGAGGCGCTCTACATCGCGGGCATGAGCAGCCTTTACTTGTCCGAGGGGAAGGGCAAGCAGGCGCCGCCGAAGGGGACTCCCGAGAAGGCCGAGGAGTTCTCGCCGGAGAGCATGCGCGCCGCCGCGCGCGATTACCTGTCCCGCCTCGTCAACGACTTTCCGCAGAGCGGCTTCCACAAGGACGCGCAGGAGGCGCTCGTCCGCCTCGGCGACGCGAAGCCGAAAGAAGTTAAGCCGTAGCAGCTTTTATCAAACACGTTAGGAGAACTCAATAAAGTGTCATTGCTTGTTGTCGGTTCGGTGGCGTTCGACGCGGTCGAGACGCCGTTCGGTAAGCGCGAGAGGATGTTGGGCGGGTCGGCTACGCACTTCGCTTTGTCGGCCAGTTTCTTTACGGACGTGCGCGTCGTCGGCGTCGTCGGCGATGACTTCGGCGAAGAAGAGATGGGGGCCTTCCGCGTGCGCGGCGTCAACACTGACGACCTTGAACGCATCGTTGACGGCAAGACCTTCTTCTGGAGCGGGCGATACGACTTCGACTTGAACACAGCGCACTCGCTCGACACGCAGCTCAACGTCTTCGCCGACTTCAAGCCGAAGCTCTCCGACGAGTCGAAGCGCGCGCGCATGGTCTTCCTCGGCAACATCCAGCCCGAATTGCAGAGCGAGGTGCGCGAGCAGGTGCGCGGCGCCGAACTGGTCGCGCTCGACACGATGAACTACTGGATCACGACCGTCCCCGAGCAGGTCGAGGCCGCCATCCGCCGCGTCGATGTCGTCATCATCAACGACGCCGAAGCGCGCCAGCTCTCCGGCGAGCCGAACCTCATCAAGGCGGCGCGGAAAATCCTCTCGTGGGGCCCGCGCGCCCTCGTCGTCAAGCGCGGCGAGTACGGCGCGGCGATGTTCACGCCCGAAACCTACTTTGCCATCCCCGCCTACCCGCTGGAGTCAGTCTTCGACCCGACGGGCGCGGGCGACACCTTCGCCGGGGGCTTCATGGGATACCTTGCGAGCCAGGATCATGTGGACGAGGCGGCCATGCGCCGCGCGATCATCTTCGGCTCGGTGATGGCCTCCTTCAACGTCGAAGAGTTCGGCACAGAACGCGTCCGCCGCCTCACGCACGAAGAGATAAACCAGCGCTTCCGCGACTTCAAGCAGATGACCCATTTCGAGGAAACCCCCTTCGAGCGCGCCGTCGGCACAACCAAATAGGAGAGAGTGATAAGTGATGAGTGATGAGTGAGAAGAAAGCCCGCTTAGCTTCTCACTCATCACTCATCGCTTATCACTTCTCACTCATCACTCGTCACTTATCACTTAGCACTGTATAATCCTCCCGCCCTGCGTTTTTCAGAATCAATTTATCCCGGGGGACTTCCGATGTTCTGTCCTGTTTGCGAGGCCGAGTACAAGAAGGGAATCACGACCTGCCCGGACGACGGCGCGGAGCTGGTCGAGCGTTTGACGCCGGAGAACACCGTCCACGATCACAGCGAGGCGCGCTTCGTCCCGCTCCACAACATCGGCTCGCCCGCCGAGGCCGAGATGGTCGCCGACATCCTCAAGCAGAACGGGGTGCGTGTGGCAGTCCAGTCGGGCGGCGCCGACGCCTTCTCGCCTTTGCTCTCGGCGGCTTCGCCCGGCGCGCTCGTCCTCGTTGACGAGCGCGACTTAGACCGCGCGCAGGAGCTTTACGACTCCTTCTTCGGCGGCGACATCACGCCGCTCACGGGCCCGGCCGACGAAGAAGAGAATGACGAATGACGAATGATGTGATATGAAGATCGAGCTTCCGCTCCTGATTCATCATTCATCGTTTCAACTCGGAGGATTTGTTGTGACAGAGGCAAATTCGGCGGCAATCATGGTGTTGATGACGGCAGGGAGTCAGGAAGAGGCTTCGCGTCTGGCGGAGATGCTCGTCGGAGCGCACCTTGCGGCGTGCGTCCAGATCATGCCGCAGATGGAGTCGATCTATCGCTGGAAAGGCGAGGTGCATCGCACGCCGGAGTTCCTGCTGCTGGCGAAGACGACCGCGTCCTGCTTCGACGAACTCGAACACGAGGTGCGCGCGCTGCACACTTACGACACGCCGGAGATCATCGCCCTGCCGGTGGCTCATGTCTCGATGCCGTACTTTGAATGGCTCACGTCCAACGCCTTCCCGCCACTCGTCTCACGCCAGACGGCGTCTGAGAAGGTCATGCCCCCAACGCAATTGGAAGGATGAAAGCAGGTAAGCGGTAGTCGGATGGCAGTTGGCTTGAGGCAGTCGGCGGAAAGCAATCAAGGTTATACGAGTTAAGGCAGCCGGAGCATATGTGCTCGGCTGCCTTAAGGCTTTTAGACTGCAACTGCCTGCTTTTCTTCAGTAGTCGTAAGATTCGGAATTAAGCTTGATCAGCGCGTCCTGACTGCGGACGACGATGTCCACCACCTCTGACGGCGAGTCCGTGAGGTGCAGGAGCCCGAAGTCTTCGGACGAGATGTTCTTCGCCTTGACCACGGCGTCCTTGAGCCAGCTCAGCATCCCGCCCCAGAACTCCGAGCCGAAGAGGATGACGGGGAAGTTCTTGATCTTGCGTGTCTGGATGAGCGTGAGCGCCTCGAACAGCTCGTCGAGCGTGCCATAGCCGCCGGGGAAGATGACGAAGGCATTGCTGTACTTGACGAACATCGTCTTGCGCACGAAGAAGTATTTGAACTTGAGCGAGCGCGTCTGGTAAGGGTTCGGCGACTGCTCGAAGGGCAACTCGATGTTGCAGCCGATGGAGACGCCCGCTGCCTCGAACGCGCCACGGTTGGCCGCCTCCATAATGCCCGGCCCGCCGCCTGTGATGACTGAAAAGCCCGCGCCCGCGAGAAGCCCCGCCGTCTCCTGCGCCGCCGCATAGTAGCGGTCTTCAGGCGGCGTCCGAGCCGAGCCGAAGATAGCAACCCCGCGCGTCACCGTCGCCAGATCGTCGAACCCGTCAACGAACTCGCCCATGATGCGGAACACGCGCCACGTGTCGGTGCGCGTGAACTCATCCGGCCTCGGGCTCTCTAATAGTTGCTCGTCCTGCGTCGCCTGACGCGCCGGTTTGCCGTCCGTGTGTTTGGTCTTTGCCATAAGAAAAGTCTGGTGTCTGGAGTCCGGCATCTGAAATCAAAGCTGAACATGAAGGCCGTTCTGTTTTGACTTCAGACTCCAGACTTTAAAACGCCATGATGTTATAGCCGCAGTCCACGTGGAGAACTTCACCCGTGATGCCGGAGGCAAGCGGGCTGAGGAGGAAGAGGGCGGCGCTGCCGACCTCGCGCGCTTCGACGTTGCGGCCTAAGGGTGCGCGCTCGGCGTGGTGCTTGAGCATCGTGCCCATGTTGCCTACGCCGCGCGCGGCGAGCGTGTTGATGGGGCCGGCACTGACGGCGTTGACGCGTATGTTCCGGCGGCCCAAGTCTGCCGCAAGGTAGCGCGTGCTTGCTTCGAGCGCAGCCTTCGCCACACCCATCACATTGTAGTTGGCAACGACCTTCTCGGCGCCGTAGTAGGTCATCGAGACGATGCTGCCGCCCTCGGTCATCAGCGGCGCGGCGGCGCGAGCGAGCGCGGCGAGCGAGTAGGCCGATACGTCCAGAGCCGTCAAGAACGCCTCGCGCGTCGTGGCGACGTAATCGCCTTCGAGTGCCTCGCGCGGCGCGAACGCGAGGCTGTGGACGAGGAAGTCGAGCCGCCCGAACTTCTCGCGCACGGTGGCGAAGGCCGCCTCGACCTCTTCCACGTTCGACACGTCGCACTGAACGAGCGGCGAGTCGGTGCCGGCCGTCAGCCCTTCGACGTTCTCACGCAGTCGCTCGTTCTGATACGAGAAGGCGAGGCGCGCGCCCGCGTCCATGCACGCCTGCGCGGTCGCCCACGCGATTGAGCGTTTGTTCGCCACGCCGAAGATGATTCCGTGTTTGCCTTCCAGAAGCATGCGCGTGTCCCTTCAGGTTTCGTTTCCGCCGCTATTGATCCAAGTCCTTGAGCTGTCCGCGTAGCTCCTCCGTGCGCGCCTTCGTCATCCGTTCGAGACAGGAGGAGTAGATTAACGGCTGCATCGAGCCACCCTCGAACTGCGCCGCCTCGTAGTCGCAGTTGTCGTCGCGGTACTTGAGCCACGAGACTTCGGCCGCCTTGAGCTTTGCGCGTGCGTCCGCTTCGAGCTTCGGCGCGAGCTGGTTGTAGACGCGGTTGAGCGCGGCGTCGGCGGCCTTAAACTTCTTGTCCGCGCAGATGTTCATCTCGGACTGCGACTGCGCGTCGTCGCATGAGTCACGCTGCGCGCGCTTCTGCGCGGGCGCGGCGACGAGCAGGGCGAAGGAGAGAAGAATTGCGGAAACTATTATCTTCATGTTCGGTTGTTCGATTCGACGGACGGCAGGGAAGCCGCCGTTCACTCGATGAGCGTCTTGAGTTGCACGAGCAGTTCGGACGCGCGCGCACGCGTCACGCGCGCCATGCAGAGCGTCTGTATGAAGGGCTGAATCGTCCCACCCTCGTAGATGGAAGCCTCCGCATCGCAGTTCGACTTCCTGTACCTCAGCCACGCACGCTCGGCCTGCCTCATCCTGAGCAGCGGCCGTGCCTCCATGTTTTCTGCCAGGCGTGCGCGGGCACGCTTCAACTCGGCCTCGGCATCCTTCAGTTCCTTCTCGGCGCAGGCCATCTGTTCCGGCGACCGCTGCGCATACGCGCAAGGGTCTTCCGGGGACTGCCCGCGCGCTTCGGCGGCCGCCGCGCCGAAGAGAAGAAGGATGAAGAGGGCCGTGAGTTTCATTCTCATCTTCAGGCGGCGGCGCTCGCGGCCTCGCCGCTGATAAGGCGGCCGTATTCGCCGCTCTCAACCCAACTCATGATCTCGGCGACGCGCCAGACGGGGAAGGGATGCGACAGCCCCGCGTTGATGATGTCGGCCCAGAAGCGGTCGAGCGCCTTCTCGTCATAGTTCTTCTGGAAGTCGCGCGCCTGCGCGAGAAACTGGTCGTAGTCAACCTTCGACGCGAAAGTTCCGCCGCAGAGCTTCATCATCGTGCGCCCGATAACGTCCGGGTCTTGCACGACGAGCAGCGCCGCGCGGTCGCACGAAAGCTCCGCGCGTCGAGCCCACGCGAGCAAGGCAGAGCGCATCGTGAGCGAGAGCAACTGCGCGACCAGCGATGCCACGGGCGCAGCCGCGACTGCCGCGTTAGCGACCGCTTCGAGCAGTCGAGCCGCAGTGATGTAGAGCACGTGCTCGGCATGTATGTGGCCGACCTCGTGCGCGATAACGGCGAGCACCTCTTCGTCGTTGAGCCGTTCGATAAGTTGCGAGTGGAGCACGATGACGGGCTTCTTGACTCCGCCCGTGAAGGCGTTGACCGTCGGGTTCTGCTGAACGAACAACTCGGGCATGTCAACGCCGAGCGTGGTGCATGCTATCTGAAGCTTGGCGTAGAGGTCTGGACACTGGCGCGGCGTGACCTTGACGGCGCTCGCCGTGAAGATGACGCGAATGGCCGACTCGCCCGTGACCTCAAGCAGCTTTTTGAGCGCGGTGTCAATGCCCGGAATGGTCTTCAGCGCGGCGAGCGCGCGGCTGTCGAGCGGATGGATGTAAGAGTATTTGTCTAGCTCCGCGAATTTCTTGTGCGGCTCGTTCGAGAGCGGCAGGCGACAGCGCCCGCACACAGCACGGCCGCCTTCGCCGCGCACCTGATTCAACTGCCCGCAGTATCGGCAGCGCGTCGTCTCGCCGCCGTCGCCGCCATCAACCGGTTCCAAATCAACCATCTTTCTTTCCCTTCAGAAAACGAAAATGACAGGCCGCCGGGAAGACTTGAAAACTGTAAGAGCCTGTTTCGATGGCGCAAGTATTAACGATTGCGCGCCGCGAGAGCAAGCGCCGCGCAGTGGTCAGTGTTTGAAGTGTCGGATGCCCGTGAACACCATCGCGAGATTGTTTTCGTCGGCCGCCGCAATCACTTCGGCGTCGCGGACGGAGCCGCCGGGCTGGATGATGGCGGTGATGCCGTGCTTGGCTGCTTCGTCAAGCCCGTCGCGGAAGGGAAAGAAAGCGTCAGAGGCGAGCACCGAGCCTGCGACCGCAAGCTGCGCGCGCATCGCGCCGAGCCGAACCGAATCCACGCGCGACATCTGGCCCGCGCCGACGCCGACGGTCTGCCCTGCGCGTGCATAGACGATGGCGTTCGACTTCGTGTGCTTGCAGACCGTCCACGCGAACAGCAACGCCTCAATCTCTTCAACGGTCGGAGCGCGGCGCGTGACGACCTTCAGGTCTTCGCGGCGGAGGCGGTGCGAGTCGCGCGTCTGGACGAGCATACCGCCGGTTATCTGCCTGAGTTCGAGCCCCGAGGGCCGTCGCGCCTCGCCCGCGCGCAGTACACGCAGGTTCTTCTTCGACTTCAGAATCTCGATTGCCGCTTTGTCGAAGTCGGGCGCGACGACGACTTCGGTGAATATCTCGGTGAGTGCGCGTGCTGCCCCGGAGTCAACGACGCGGTTGAAGGCGACGATGCCGCCGAAGGCCGAGACCGGGTCTGTGGCGAGCGCCCGGCGGTAAGCCTCTTCGAGCGTATCGGCGGTGCCGACGCCCGAAGGGTTCGTGTGCTTGATGATGGCGCACGCCTTCTCGTCGAAGTCGCAGGCGAGTTGCCACGCCGCGTCCGCGTCAACGTAGTTGTTGTAAGACATCTCCTTGCCGGAGAGCACCTCGGCCATGCCGATGCCGTCGCGCGCGCCCGTCCGGTAGAGCGCCGCCTGCTGATGCGGGTTCTCGCCGTAGCGAAGGACAACGCCCTTCTTCAGCGTCCACAGTGCAGAGTCCGGCAATGTCTCTAACTCGTCAATGGAACGTCGCGTCTGTTCGTCCGGCATCGCCGTGTCACCACGGCTGTCAACGAGTAGCGTCTCGATGCGTGCTGAGCTGCCCCCACCCCCAGCGACGGAACTTGATTCGCTGCCCACCGAACCCGCCGCGTCCTGCGCGTCGGACTTGGCGAAGTAAGCGACGATAGCCATGTCATAGGAGGCCGTGCGCATGAAGGCGCGGCGCGCGAGGCGTGAGCGAAGCGCGAGCGTGGTCGCCCCTTCATGCTTCTGTAACTCCGCGAGGATGGGCTCATAGTCTTCGACCGAGACGACGACCGCCACGTCCGCGTGATTCTTCGCCGCCGAGCGAACCATCGCGGGGCCGCCGATGTCTATCTGCTCGACGGCCTCTTCATACGCGACGCCCTCGCGCGCGACCGTCCGCTCGAAGGGGTAAAGGTTGATGACGACTAAATCAATGGGGCCTATTCTGTGCTCTTCGAGCGCGCGCGTGTGTCCGGGGTTGTCGCGGACGGCGAGGATGCCGCCGTGTATGCGCGGGTGGAGCGTCTTGACGCGGCCGTCCAACATCTCGGGAAAGCCGGTTACGTCCGACACATCGCGCACCTCAAGCCCCGCCTCGCGTAAAGTCTTCGCGGTGCCGCCGGTGCTTAAGATTTCGACGCCGAAGCCTTGCAGCGCGCGCGCGAAGACGACGAGTCCCGTCTTGTCCGAAACGCTCAACAGTGCCCGGCGGATGTGCCGGAGTCCTTCCGTATTCTGTTCCTTCATAAATCCCCGGATAATAGGAATGGTCGAAGAGCAAGAGAATGATTCTATCTCGTCACTCGTCACTCGTCACTTGTCACTTGTCACTGCCTTTGTTCTCATACTCCTCACGCAACTGGCGCACGCGGAGCTTGGGGTTGTGTGGTGCTGCGAGCCTGACTTCAACCCGGTGTCGGCCGGGCTCATGCCCCGCGGCGCTGGCGTGATAGCCGACGACGTACTGGCTCTGAAGGTCTTCGGCGATGGCGCGAAAGATTGCGCTCAGGTCGTACTCGGCGCGCGGGTCGAGCGAGGAGCGCGCGTCGCCGACGACGAAGAACTGTCCGCCGGTCTTCTCCGCCAACTCTCTGAAACCTTTGGCGGCGCGGCGCGCGACAAGGTGTCCATCGCGCGGTTCGTAGAGCGGAACGTGTATCACGTAGAAGGAGACTCCGACAGCGCGCGCCTCTTCAATCACAGATGCGGCCGACGCGGTGCTCGCCGTGTCGAGGCCATCGCTGATGAGGACGACGATGCGTCGTTCGGCCGACCGTTGACCTCCGGCGCTGAAAGCGCGGATGGCCGTGAGCGCCGCGTCGAAGATGGCCGTGCGGCGGTCGGCGAGCGCGGCGACCTGAAAGGCCGAGCGCGCGGCGCGCAAATCTCTGGTGAAAGGGAGCGTCAGCTCGGGGCGTTCGTGGAACTGCATCACGGCGACGCGCGAACGCTCGCCGAAGCGCGAGAAGAGTGCGAGCGCGGTCTCGCGCTGCTCGATGACAACGTCGCGCGTGCTGCCCGAGGCGTCGAGCAGGAAGAGGAGCGCAACACTCTCTGCCCCCGCGGCGAAGTAGTTGACCTCGACTGCCCGGCCGTTGTCGAGCAACTGAAAGTCTTGCCGCGCGAGTCCGGGGACGCGTCGGCCTCGCGCGTCCGTGACGTAGAAGGGGACGACGACGAGGTCTGTGCGAACGCGCACTACATCGTCGGCAGCATCAGCCGGTTCACCTTGAGCTAAAGAGTTATGGTTGCAGAGGAGGAGTTGAAGTGTGACGGCCAGTGCGGCGAAGAGGACGGCGCGGCGACGCGTTGAGCGGAACCGTCGAGCGTCGGCCGGTCGTGGGAAGTTCATCCGGCCCGTCTAAAACAGGAACCGCCCCAGAAAGAGGATTCCTATGATGAAGGCGAGCGTGATGATAATGATCTTGATGAGAGTCACAGCCGATTCCTCCGGAGCTTTATCGCCCGCGCCTTGTAGGGTTCACATTTTATCGGCGCAGTGCGCGGCGTGTCAACGTTGGATTCTTCAGGGCAAGAGCGGCTCCGCGTATTCTTTTCCTCAAAAAATACGAGGAAAGACAGTCGCCGGTTCCGTCCTTCGCGCGTTTGCACCGCCTTGCATACGACGGCGGGTTACACGGTCTTCGATGCGTCGGCGTCCTTGATTCAGCGGAACGCGCGGAGTGTGTTTAAATGCCCTCGGCATGCTTTTAACTCTGTCGTTTCGTTTCGTCTCGACGCTCTTAGCGTTTCTTTGTCTCGTTGGTGCCGCGTCTGCGCAGGCGCTGGACGTGAAGATAAAGGTCGTGCCGGGAAGCCCCCCGCGCGTACACGTCGAGGGGAGAAGGGAAGGCGGCGCGAGCGCATGGTCGTTTCGCAACTTCTACGGGAGCGCGAGCGGGCTCGCGGAAAGAGTCGAGAACTTCGTGCTCTTCGATGAAAGCGGCGCTGTAGTCAATATCAAAAAACTCGCGCCCGGAGAGTTCACGGCGGAGAAGCCCGCGACACGCTTCTCTTACGAGCTCAAGCTCGACCCGCCGGACTTCGTCAACGATGCCTCGCACGTCTCGTGGCTGACGGCCGAACGCGGACTGTTGATGCCCGGCGACATACTCCCTTTGCCGCTCACGAACGCGAGAGTAGAACTGCTGCTCCCGACGGGATGGAAGGTTTCGACGGTCGAGACGGGAAACGTGGCGGGGACGTTCGATGTGGTTGATGCCGAGCGCGCAGTCTTCGTCGTCGGCCTTGATTTGAGAGAGCGGCGTGGGAGAGTCGGCGGGATGTCGTTCACACTTGCGACGGCGGGCGAGTGGGCCTTCTCCGACGCGGAGGCTGCCGATTCAGCCGGGGAGATTCTCAAGATACATCAGGAGACAATGAGCGGCGTGCCGTGCCCGCGCGCTCTGCTCGTGCTGTTCCCTTTGCCGCGCGCTGCGGCGGGGAACCTTTGGAGCGCCGAGACGCGTGGCGCAACCGTCGTGCTTGTGTCCGGCCGTCTTCCCTCGAAGCTCGCCGCGAAGGCTCAACTCGACGGCTCGTTAACACACGAGTTGTTCCACCTGTGGGTACCGAACGGGCTCTCGCTTGAAGGCGAGTACGATTGGTTCTACGAGGGGTTTACAAACTACATGGCGCTGCGCGCGGCGATGCTGCGCGGGCAGTTGACCTTTCAGGATTACCTGATCGCTCTTGGTAGCGCTTACGATTCATACAGGGCTGCGCGGGGTGCGAAGGAGGTGTCGCTGCCCGAGGCTTCGCAGCGACGTTGGTCGGGGAGCACTGCACTCGTCTATCACAAAGGGATGCTCGTCGCCTTCCTCTATGACCTGACGCTCATGCGAGAGACGAGCGGCAGGAACTCTCTGGCATCGGTCTATCGCGAGTTGTTCCGACGCTACGGGCGCGGCGAAAAGCCTGTGGACGGCAACCGCGCGGTCATCGAAAGCCTCGGCACGATGACGGGCATGCGCGCTTTCGTCGAACGTTACGTCGAGGGCGCTAACGAAATCCCACTGCCCACCTTAATCGGGGAGTTCGGCTTGAGGGTGGAGCCGGGCGGCGCACGCACGCACGTCGGCGTCGCCGAGGCGCTCAATTCGGCGCAGCGGGAGTTGCTGCGCAAGTTGGGTTACAATGAAGGGCAGGACGCGGAGTCGCGAAAGCTCCACGAGCGTTTAAAAAAGCGCGCATCGCAGTAAGTTTAGAAGCGCCGCCGTGTTGTGAGTTAGTCGAAACGGCGGCCCGAGTCTTCTCCATCAGAATAAGCACCCGAAAAACGTCAATCGAGAAATGAAGTTCATCAAAATAGCTTCAACCCTCCTCCTTCTGTGCATAGCCTGTGCTTGCAGCACGCTCGCGGGAAAAGAAGAGAAAGGGGCCGTCATCGCACGCCGCGCGCAGGTGAGGAGTTCAACCGCGGTGGTCGCCGCAGACCTCAAAGAAGTCGTGCGCGGCGACGAGTTGGACATCATGGATTCCGTCACCGTGCCGGATACGGGCGAGCGCTGGCTTCACGTGCGCACGCGCGACGCTGAACCCATCGAGGGATGGATCGAAGCGCGCAACGTCATCTCGCATGACATGATCGAGCGCTCGCGCCAACTGGCGCGCGAAGATGGAGACATTCCCGCGCAGGCTTCGGGCCAACTCCGCGCCAGCACCAATATCAGATTCTCTCCCGACCGTAGCGGCAACGACAACATATTGATGAAGCTCGAAACCGGCTCCCGTTTCGACATCGTCAGTTGGAAGCGCGTCCCGCGCCCGAAGGCGCTTGAGACAACCGAGAGCGACGATGTACCGAAGGCCGGCGTCGCCGAGCAGGGTGGGGCGAGGCATAAGAAGGAAGAGCCGAAAGAGCCCGAGGAGGTGGACGAGCTCTGGTACAAGGTGCGCCTCGCTTCGTCACTCTCGCCCGCCCCGGCCGGTTGGGTCTTCGGAAAGCAGGTCGAGTTAACCGTCCCGAGCGACATTATTTTCTACAGAACCGGGCGGGAGTTCGTCGCCTGGCAGAGGCTCGACGGAGATGACTCGGCCGTGCAGCAGACGAGCGCGAAGGACAATGATGCGGCGAAAGAGACGCGCCCCGGAAGCTGGGTCATTCTGGAGAAGAGCAGCACCAATGATGCAAACGGCCCCGACTCGCCCGACTTCGACCGCGTCTATGTCCTCGGCTACGATAAGGACAGGCAGGAGCATTACACCGCCTACCGCAGCGTTGACCTGAAAGGATTCCTGCCCATGCGCGTGGAGGGGAAGGGCGACACCAGAACATTCAGCGTCCGCGCGCAGGTCGAGGGACAGTTGAAAGAG